>NZ_JBVVPM010000060.1:0-47578 GCF_055811255.1 Bradyrhizobium sp. MI1.11 | reverse complement strand
CCGGTCGAGATGGAGCTAAAATCGGCTTGATCCATGTCCACTTTTTTGGGGGAAGATCAATTCTGGATTGCTTCGCTGCGCTCGCAATGACGGAGTATGATGCAGCATCACGACAAGCACATGCCGGCGCAATCGCCGAAATCATCTGTCCAGGAGGCCTCATGCTCACCGTCCATCATCTCGGCAAGTCGCAGTCCGAGCGAATCGTCTGGCTGTGCGAGGAGCTGGGGATTCCGTACGAGTTGAAGCGCTATGCGCGCGATCCCGTCACCATGCTGGCTCCGGCCGAGTACAAGGCACTGCATCCCGCTGGCACGGCGCCTGTGATCACCGACGGCGAGCTGGTGCTCGCGGAATCCGGCGCCGTCGTCGACTACATCGTTGCAAAATATGGCAATGGCCGACTCGTGCTCGGTCCCACTGATCCCGCCTTCGCGCAGTTTCTGTATTGGCTTCATTTCGCTAACGGCACCCTGCAACCCGGCATGGGGCGGATGATGATCCTGAGCCGGCTGGATCTCGCCAAGGACAATCCGACCCTGCTCGCGATGAAGGGGCGTCTCGATCGGGCCTACGATCTTCTCGACGCAAGGCTTCGCGAGGCCGAGTACCTTGCGGGCAGCGCCTTCACGACCGCCGACATCATGACAGTTTTCTCGCTCACCACGATGCGCTACTTCCAGCCCTATGACCTCCAGCGCTGTCCGAACGTGGTCGAATATCTCGGCCGCATCAGTGCGCGGGCGGGCTATCGGCGTGCGATGGAGAAGGGCGATCCGGGCATGGCGTTGCTCTTGAACTGAGCGGCCGCCCAATCGATCACGCGATCCTGTTCGTGGTGGCCGCCCGCTCCGTCGCCAGCTGATTCTGCAACCGATCGATGTTTTGCAGCAGGCGCTGGCTGGTCAGTACCAGGAAGTAATAGCCGAACTGTGGATCCTGGAAGTAGATCTCGAGCAACCGGTCATAGGTAATCGTCAGCACCTGCCCGTCTTCAATGCACTCGATCGTTCCGGTGCGCCGGTTGCCCGGCGTGAGGAAGCCGAGCTCGCCCATCAGCGCGCCCGGCATGATCTCGATATTGATCTCCTTGACCAGGAACTTGCCGGTGACTGTGAGGAGCATCTCCTTGGCTGGATCGCCGAGTTTGAACAGCGTGTCGCCGCGGCGATATTTGCGTTCGGTCATGAACGGCTTGAGCCATTCGATCGACATGTCGCCTTCGGCCGCATGGCGCGCCTTCTTGACGAGCTTGAGCATCTGCCGCAGGCGCAAGGCATTGATCGGTAGCAGCAGGAGATAGAGCAGGAAGGTCGAGACGTTGGCGGAGAGCGCGCCGAACACGGCGAAGAGCGCGCAGCCGACCATGTTGGCGACGCGCAGCGGCACCATCGTTCGCATCAGGAGGGTGGCGACGAAGAAGCCGGCGCCGACCGCGGCGAACATATTGGCCAGCGTGATGTTCTGGACGAAGATCTCCAGCATCCGATTGAAGATCGAGTCATAGGTCACGTTGTTCGGATCGAGGCCCATCTGGACCAGGATCTTCGCGATCCTGAGATTATCCGTTGCCGCCTCGAGAATGCGATCGAGGATCGACGAAATGTCTGCGCTGCCGGACGGCATGGTACTATCCCCGTGTAAGGCCTTCAGTCACGGTCGTATTCTCGACACCTATAGCCGAAATCGAACGACGACCGCTTGAATGAAGCTTTCGGCCGCCGTGCCGCAAGAGGCAAATTTTAGCCTGATCGGGCGTTTCGGCAATTGCCTGTTTGGCGGTGCGCATGGCCGTGGCGCGCCGCGATTCGGGTACCACCGGGTCCGAGCCTCGGCGTGGTGGACCTCGGCGTCCGACAGGCGGGGCGGGACCAGGCGTGGGCGTGGGGCGATCCCCGCCTTAGGGCTTGGCGGGCGGCACGACCTGCTGCTCGACCAGGCTGAGGTGCCCGGGCAGCGAACCAGCGCGCAGCAGCATGGCGACGCTGTTTGCTTCCTCCAGGGTGAAATTGCCGGAGATCTGGCCTGAGCCGCCGGTGATGGGCTCGCGGATCACGGGGGCGGAGATCACCTTGCCATCGAGCACGATGGCGAAGGGCTTTGCGATATTCTCCTCGGTGATGTGGGCAAAGCGCCGCGTGCCGCGGCCGTTGAAGCGGAACGAGGCGATCGGCTCTTTCGTGGCGCTCGCAAACCCCGGGCCCGCATAGCTGATGTCGTCGCCGTCGAGCACGTTGTCCTTGGCGACCAGATAAAGGGTCTTGTCCTTGAAGCCGGGCAGGACTTCCGTGCCTGTCGGCGGCGTGCCGGATTGCGCCTGCTCCGCCGGCATCGAGAGGTCGATCAGGCGGAAGCCGACCTTGACCCTTCGGGCGAAGACCGCGGTGACGCGCTCGGGCTCCATCACACCGGGCAGGAAGATTCGGATGCGGTCGGTGCCATCGGGCTGGACGCTGGCGAGCTGGACGCCGGCCTCCTTCAGGCGCTGCTCGATCATGGCGATGGCATCTTCGACGAGTTCGTGCAACCGCGCGGCGGATGCCGCATTGGTCGGCGCGAGCCTGACCAGTCCGTCGCCGGCGTCGGTCACGGCGAGTGCATGCGACGGCAATCCTTCCGCTGCCGACGCGAGCTTGCGTGCGAGTTGCTCGCGGCCCTTGACGTCGGCAATCTTCAACTCGACGCCGCCGTCGCGAATCGCGAGACTGGAGAAGGCGATCTTGCCCTCGCGCAGGGTCTTGTAGACGTCGTCGCGCAAATCCGTGACGACGCTCTCGCGCAGGCCATCGGTGTCCACCTTGTAGACGATGCGAGACCCGCCGAGCTTCTCCATCTTGTCGCCGATGAAGGCCGAGATCTTGGCTCGCATCTTGTCGAGCTGACCGTCCTCGGCGAGTGCCGCGCGGGGCAGGGCGATCACCGAAGTCAATATCCCCGTTGTGACGGCGAACGCGATGAACAGCCGGGTGGCGCAATCCCGCGGGGGCGTAGTCATGATAACCTCGAGTCTTGCGGCAGGGCGCTGGCAAGGGCGCTGGCAAGGATGCTGCAATGTGAGTCCGATGCCAGTTCTTGGTCCCCGGATCGGGCGCGCAGGTTCAAAGGCCTGTGCCAGAGCCCATTGTCGCGGACGTCAGATCATGGACGAACGCCAAATCATCCATCATTCTGCCCATGCTCGGCCGGCCAATCGGTCGAGGCCCCGCCAGCCCCAAAAGTCAAAAGACAGGGCGCGGGGACATGCATCTGAGGGAGGACGGAATTCCATGGCGGGCATCCACGCGCTCGATCGGCTCATCGGCAGCGACTATCCGGACCTGGCGACGGACGCCGAAGTTCGGGCCTTCGAGCAGGTCCCTTACGCCGATCGCGTCGCGGCCGAGAGCACTTACGACGCCATCAGGCTCGGGGCGGCCCGTAATCCCGACGGGCCGGCGATCCAGTTCCTGCAAAATGCCGATCCCGCCGACACGCCGGTCGTGGTCACGTACCGCGACTTCATCGCGCGCGTCACGCAGGCCGCCAACATGTTTCACGCGCTGGGCGTGGAGAAGGGCGACGTCGTCAGCTTCATGCTGCCGCTGCTGCCGGACGCCTTCGTAACTCTGTTCGGCGCGGAGGCCGCCGGCATCGCCAATCCCGTCAACCCCCTGCTGGAGCCGCACCAGATCGCGGAGATTCTGGAAGCGGCGAACACAAAAGTCCTGGTGGCGCTCGGGCCGATGCCGGGCACAGACATCTGGCAGAAAGTCGAGCAGATCAGGCCGCAACTCAATCTCAAGGCGATCGTACAGGTGTTCGGTGGCGGTGACCCGGGGAAGGGAGTCTTTGCCTTCAGCGACCTGATCAAGCAGCAGCCTTCGGACCGCCTTGTCAGCGGACGCAAGATTTTAGGCAGCGACATCGCCGCCTATTTCCACACCGGCGGCACCACCGGCACGCCAAAGCTGGTGCGGCACACGCATGTCAACCAAGTCTATCAGGCCTGGGCGCTCAATCTGCTGCTGAATTCGAAGCCGGGCGCCAACATGCTGTTCGGCATGCCGCTGTTTCACGTCGGGGGCTCGTTGACGCAGGTGCTGACGACGCTGTCGGCCGGCGGCTCGCTGGTCGTGCTGTCGCCGAGCGGATGGCGCAATCCGAATGCGGTCAAGAACATCTGGCAACTGGTCGAGCGCTTCAAGCCGGAGGCGCTGTCGAGCGTCCCGACGGTGCTCGCCGCAACGCTCGCGGTGCCGCCTGGCAATACCGACATCTCCAGCCTGAAATATGCAGCTGGTGGCGGCTCGGCGATCCCGGTCGCGGTGGGGTCTGCGATCCAGGACAAGCTCAAGCTGCCGGTCGTCGAGGTCTACGGCATGACCGAGACCTCGAGCGTGCACACGCTGGCCTATCGGTCGCGGCCGATCCGGCTCGGTTCGGTCGGCCTTCCCATGCCTTACGCGCGGGTCCGCATCGTCCAGCTCGATGCCGAGGGCAAGCTGATCCGCGACTGCGCGCCGGACGAGATCGGCGTCGTCATCATGGCCGGTCCAGGCGTGTTCGGCGGCTATCTCAACAACGAGCACAACAAGGGTGCCTTCGTCGATGAGGTCTGGGTCAATTCCGGCGATCTTGGCCGGCTCGATGCCGACGGCTATCTCTGGATCACCGGCCGCGCCAAGGATCTCGTGATCCGCGGCGGCCACAACATCGATCCGGCGCCGATCGAGGAGATCATGTTCCGCCATCCTGCCGTCGGCTTTGCCGCGGTGGTCGGCCAGCCCGACGCCTATGCCGGCGAACTGCCGGTGGGGTATGTGCAGCTGAAGCCGGGCGCGACCGTCGAACCGGGCGAGCTGGAGACATGGGTGCGCGAGCGCACGCCGGAGCGTGCCGCCGTGCCGGTGCAGGTCATAGCGATCGATCCGATGCCGGTGACGGGCGTCGGCAAAGTGTTCAAGCCGCAGCTGCGCTGGGACGCAGCCCAGCGCGTGTTCACGAAGGTGCTGACACCGCTCACTGAGCGCGGCATCGACTGCAAGGTCAGGGTCGGCGCTCACGGCAGCCACGGTTCGATCGCCACCGTGACGCTGGCGGGGCTGCCGGCGGATCAGCGCGAGGCGGTTGCGAGCGAGGTGCACGCACTGCTTGCACCGTTCGTGATGCGCCACGAGGTGGTGCAAATGTGACGGATTCAACAGACGGCTTTGACGTCAGCTCGAAAGCAGGGCGACGCTTCGCCGCATTATCCATACCCCCGACAGAGCCCCCTATGTGACAGATATCACATAGGAAGAATTGGCAATTGAGCGATGCTCCGAATAGTCTCGTGGAATTGCATCCGGGGGGACGCAAGTGATTCCGTTTCGGATTTTTGCTTTGCTGATTTTGGCCATTGGCCTCGCCTGCGGACCGGCCCATGCGGACCGGCGGGTGGCGCTTGTCATCGGCAATTCCGCCTACAAGAGCGCGCCCAAGCTCGGCAACCCCGTCAACGATGCCACTCTGGTCGGCGGCATGTTCAAGAAGGCGGGATTTGATTCCGTCGACGTCAGGCTGGATCTCAGTGCGAGCGAGATGCGGCGCATGTTGCGTGAGTTCGCCGGCAGGACCCGCGATGCCGATATGGCGGTGATCTATTACGCCGGCCATGGCATCGAGCTGGAAGGCACCAACTATCTCATACCGATCGACGCGACGCTGGAGACCGATGGCGACGTGCTCGACGAAACCATCCCGGTCGAGCGCGCGCTGTTCGCGGTTGAGCCGGCCAAGCAGCTGCGCCTGATCATCCTGGATGCCTGCCGCGACAATCCGTTTTCCAAGACCATGAAGCGGACGCTTGCCTCGCGCGCGATCGGACGCGGACTTGCCAAGGTCGAGCCGACCAGCCCGAACACAATGATCGCCTTCGCCGCGAAGGCAGGTTCGACCGCGTCCGATGGTGACTCCAGGAACAGCCCGTTCGCCCTCGCTTTGGTCGAGCACCTTCCGAAGCCGGGGCTCGATTTGCGCAAGGCGTTCGGCTTCGTGCGCGACGACGTGCTCAAGAATACCGGCTACAAGCAGGAGCCCTATGTTTACGGCTCGCTCGGCGGCGACGATGTGCCGCTGGTCGCGACCAAGCCGGCCGCGACCGGGCCGCAGGCCAACCCGCAGGATTCTATTCGCAGGGATTACGAGCTCGCGCTGCAGCTTGCCACGCGCGACGGTTGGGAAGCCTTCCTGGCGCAATATCCCGAAGGTTTCTATGCCAATCTGGCCAAGGGCCAGATGAACAAGATCGCCGCTGAAGAGACGCGCGCGTCGGCCGAGCAAAAAGCGAATGCGGCCGAGCAGCAGAAGGCAAGGCTTATTGCCGAACGCGCCCAGAAGGCCGAGCAGGACAAGGCGGCTGCGGCGGCCAAGGCGGCCGAAGAGGCAAGGATCGTGGCGGAGAGGCAGAAACAGATCGAGCAGGCAAGGGCGGACGCGGCGGAGCAGCAGCGCAAGGCGGCCGAGGCGGCAGCAGCAAAGGCGCAGGCCGAGAAACAGGCGGCGGAGAAGGCCAAAGCCGAGCTTGCCGCCAGGCACGCGGCCGAGAAGGCGGAGCAGGCAGCAAAGCCGGCTGCCGATCGGCAGACGTCTGAGGTCGAGCAAAAAGTTGCAGCCCTTGCGCCGGCGCCGGCACCCACATTGTCGGCGGCTGATCTGGCAAAATCACTGCAGAGCGAATTGCGCCGTGTCGGCTGCCTGTCCGCCACGGCCGACGGCGACTGGAGCGCCGCATCGCAGCGTTCGCTGACACTGTTCAACAAATATGCCGGCACCCAATTCGACGCCAAGCTTGCAAGCGTCGACGCGCTCGATGCGCTGAAGGCGAAGCCGGGACGGGTCTGCCCCCTGGTTTGCAATTTCGGCTTCAAGGCCGACAGCGATCAATGCGTCAAGATCACCTGCCGCGCCGCCTACCGCGTCGGTGACGACAACGAATGCGAGAAGGTGCCCGAGAAGAAGCCGGTCGCGACGCGAGACGATTCGAGGAAGCGGGACGCGGACCGGAAGGCCTCGGAATCGGCGCCCTCGAAGCCCGAAGCCAGTGGGCAGATTTTTTGCAGTTCATCCGGCTGTCGTCCGGTGCAGAAAGGATGCAGACTCGTGGCCGGGGCTACGCCCTCAAGATATAACGCCACCGTAGGAAGTGGCAATTATGAGGTCTGCAACTGATCGCGCAGTCGATCCAAAACCGCGGATGAATCGCGTGAACATCGCCCGATATCTCTTCCTGTTCATATTTGCGGCTCTTTGCACTTGCGAGCCGGCTCAGGCCGACAAGCGCGTCGCGCTCGTGATCGGCAATTCCGCTTACAAGAACGCGCCGCGGCTCGCGAACCCGGTGAACGACGCCGGACTCGTCGGCGGCATGCTCAGGAATGCGGGTTTCGATACGGTCGAGATCAAGCTGGACCTCAATGCCAGCGAAATGCGGCGATCGCTACGCGAGTTCGCGGCCAGGACGCGCGATGCCGACATGGCGGTGATCTATTATGCGGGCCACGGCATCGAGCTGGACGGCAGCAACTATCTCGTTCCGACCGATGCCATGCTGGAAACTGACGGCGACGTCCTCGACGAGACGATCGCACTCGATCGCGCGCTGTACGCGGTCGAGCCGGCCAAACAACTCCGTCTCGTCATCCTCGATGCCTGCCGCGACAATCCTTTCGCCAAGACGATGAAGCGCACTTTGGCCTCGCGCGCGATTGGTGGCGGGCTTGCCAAGGTCGAGCCGACCAGTCCGAACACGATGATCGCGTTTGCGGCCAAGGCAGGGTCGACCGCGTCTGATGGCGACTCCCGCAACAGCCCGTTCGCGGTCGCGCTGACCGATCATCTGCCGAAGCCCGGGCTCGACCTGCGCAAGGCGTTCGGGTTTGTCCGAGACGATGTCTTGAGGAAGACCGGCAACAAGCAGGAGCCGTATGTCTATGGCTCCCTGGGCGGCAGCGATGTGCCGCTGGTGCCGGCAAGGCCGGCCGCCGCAGCCGGTCCGCAGGCAAATCCGCAGGACAGTGTGCGCAAGGACTACGAGCTCGCCCTTCAGGCCGGCCTGCGTGAAGCCTGGGAAGCATTCCTCCAGACCTATCCGGACGGCTTTTACGCCAACCTCGCCCGCGTGCAGTTGAAGAAGATTGCCGCCGAGGAGGATCGCACGGCCGCGACCGAGAAGGCGCGTCTGGCCGAACAGGAGAAGGCGAGGCTCGCGACCGAACGCGCCCAGAAGGCCGAGCTGGAGAAAGCCGCCGCTGCTGCCAAAGCCGCGGAGGAGGCGAGGATCGCGGCCGAGAAGGCCAAGCAGATCGAGCAGGCCAAGGCGGAAGCGGCCGAACGAGATCGCAAGGCAGCGGAAGCTGCCGCGGCCAAGTCGCTGGCTGAGAAGCGGGCGCTCGACAAGGCGGCGGCCGAGGCCGCCGCGAAGCAGGCCGCGGACAAGCAGGCGGCTGATGCCGAAAGCAAGAAGGTCGCCGCGCTGTCGCCGCCGCCAAGCTCCCCGCCGCCCGGCGATCTCGCGAAATCGGTTCAGAGTGAACTGCGCCGCGTCGGCTGTCTTTCGGCCGCCCCGGACGGCGACTGGAACGCCGCAACGCAGCGCTCGCTGACGCTGTTCAACAAATATGCCGGCACTCAATTCGACGCGAAGTTCGCGAGCGTCGACGCGCTCGATGCGCTGAAGGCGAAGCCGGGACGCGTCTGCCCGCTGGTATGCAATTTCGGCTTCAAGGCCGATGGCGATCAATGCGCGAAGATCACCTGCCGCGCCGGCTATCACGTCGGTGACGAGAACGAGTGCGAGAAGGTGCCGGAGAAGAAGCCCGTCGCGACGCGCGAGGATTCCCGGAAGCAGGATGCCGAGCGCAAGCAGACCGAGGCTGCGCCATCAAAACCGCAGGCGTCGGGACAGATCATCTGCAACTCTGCCGGTTGTCGGCCGGTGCGGCCCGGATGCAAACTTGCGAGCGGGGTTACTTTTGGAAGGGGCAACGGCTCCCCAAATGGCGGCGGCGGCAACTACGAGACGTGCAATTGATTCCTGCCAAGTTAATCGGAGGGTAGCAAAGACGGGAAGCGCCGTGCCCACCATTTCCGGAGCGGGTCGCGGGTGGTGGGCACGCTTTCGCCTTCGCTCTTCGAGCTACGGCGGACAAGTCGCTTTGCCTACCCTACGGATCGCGAATGCGGCGCTAACCCGCCGGCATCCTTGTTTCGATCAGGCGCACCCAGAACGAGGCGCCGTGGCCGAGGATGTTGTCGTTGAAGACATAGGACGGGTGGTGGCATTCGTTGCCGTCGCCCATGCCGACCAGGACCATCGCGCCGGGACGCGCCTCCAGCATGAAGGAGAAATCCTCGGCGCCCATCATGGGAATGAACTTGTCGTTGACGCGCTCGGCACCGACGATGTCGCGGGCGACGTCGGCGGCAAGGCCGGCCTCGCGCGCATGGTTCATCGTCACCGGATACATGCGCGTGTACTTCGTCTCGGCCGAGCCGCCATAGGCGCGGGCGACGCTGTCGGCGACTTCGCCGATGCGGCGCTCGACCAGATCGCGCACCTCAGGGTCGAGCGTGCGCACGGTGCCGCCGAGCTCGGCGATCTCCGGAATAATGTTGAAGGCCGTGCCGGAGTGAAATTGCGTGATCGAGATGACGGCGGATTTCAGCGGATCGACGTTGCGCGCGACGATCGATTGCAGCGCGTTGACGATCTGCGCGCCGATCAGCACGCTGTCGATCGACTTGTGCGGACCCGCGCCGGCGTGGCCGCCCTTGCCGTGGACCGTGATCTGGATGTTGTCGGAGGAGGCGAGCATCGCGCCGGGCGTGGTGGCGAAATGGCCTTCGGGCAGGCCCGGCATGTTGTGCATGCCATAGACCTCCTGGATGTTCCAGCGCGTCATCAGCCCGTCCTCGACCATCGCCTTGCCACCGCCGCCGCCTTCTTCCGCGGGCTGGAAGATCACCACGGCCGTGCCGTCGAAGTTGCGCGTCTCGGCGAGATATTTGGCGGCGCCGAGCAGCATGGCGGTGTGGCCGTCATGACCGCAGGCGTGCATCTTGCCGGGGACCTTGGAGGCATAGGCGACGCCCGACGTCTCCATGATCGGCAGCGCGTCCATGTCGGCGCGCAGGCCAATGGTCTTGCCGGAGGCGGATTTGCGGCCGCGGATCACACCGACGACGCCGGTGCGCCCGATGCCCGTCACCACCTCGTCGCAACCGAACTCGCGCAAGCGATCGGCGACGATGCCGGCAGTGCGGTGGACGTCGTATTGCAGTTCCGGGTTCTCGTGGAAGTCATGGCGCCAGGCGGCCATTTCGTCGGAGAGGGCGGCAACGCGGTTGACGATGGGCATGAGGAAGGTCCGCCTTGATTTGTAGCCCGGATGAGCGAAGCGAAATCCGGGATCTTTGTGGGAGAAGTCCCGGGTGTCGCTGCGCTCACCCGGGCCACCAATGACGCTCAGCTCTCGCCGAACACGCGCTTGAAGATCGTGTCGACGTGCTTGAAGTGATAGCCGAGGTCGAACTGCTCCTCGATCTCGGCGTCGGTGAGATACTTCTTCACGTCAGCGTCCTTCTTCAGGAGCTGGAGGAAGTCGCCTTCGCCGCGCCAGACCGGCATGGCGTTGCGCTGCACGAGCTTGTAGGCGTCCTCGCGGCTTGCGCCCTTCTGCGTCAGCGCCAGCAGAACGCGCTGCGAATGCACGAGGCCGCCGAGGCGGTCGAGGTTCTTCTGCATGTTGGCGGGGTACACCAGCAGCTTGTCGATCAGGCCGGCGAGGCGCACCAGCGCGAAGTCGAGCGTCACGGTCGCGTCGGGGCCCATCATGCGCTCGGCAGAGGAGTGAGAGATGTCGCGCTCGTGCCAGAGCACGACGTTCTCCAGCGCCGGCGTCACATAGGCGCGCACCATGCGCGACAGCCCGGTGAGGTTTTCCGAGAGCACCGGATTGCGCTTGTGCGGCATCGCGGACGAACCCTTCTGCCCTTCGGAGAAGAACTCCTCGGCTTCGAGCACTTCGGTGCGTTGCATGTGGCGGATCTCCACCGCGAAACGCTCGACCGAGGACGCGATCACGCCGAGCGTCGAGAAATACATCGCGTGGCGGTCGCGGGGGATCACCTGCGTCGAGATCGGCTCGGGTACGAGGCCCATGGCCTTGGCAACATGCTGTTCGACCCGCGGGTCGATCTGGGCAAAAGTGCCGACCGCGCCGGAGATGGCGCAGGTCGCGACTTCCTTCCGCGCCGCGATCAGGCGCTCCCTGGCGCGCGAGAATTCCGCATAGGCATAGGCGAGCTTGAGGCCGAAGGTCACGGGTTCGGCGTGGATGCCGTGGCTGCGGCCGATGGTTGGCGTCATCTTGTGCTCGAGGGCGCGCTTCTTCAGCGCCGCCAGCACCTTGTCGAGGTCGGCGAGCAGCAGGTCGGCGGCGCGGGTGAGCTGGACGTTGAGGCAGGTGTCGAGCACGTCGGAAGAGGTCATGCCCTGATGCACGAAGCGCGCTTCGGGGCCGACGATCTCGGCGAGGTGGGTGAGGAAGGCGATGACGTCGTGCTTGGTCTCGCGCTCGATCTCGTCGATGCGGGCGACGTCGAAAGTGGCGTCCTTGGCCTTGGCCCAGACCGTCTTGGCGGCCTCCTTGGGAATCGTGCCGAGCTCGGCAAGGGCGTCCGCCGCATGCGCCTCGATCTCGAACCAGATCTTGAACCGGGTCTGCGGCTCCCAGATCGAGGCCATTTCCGGGCGGGTATAGCGGGGGATCATTGGACTGCTCCAGGAAGGTGGGCGGGCGACCCAAAGGGCGACACCGGCCAGAATGTTTTTTACGCCGTGATCTAGCAGAGCGGGGAGGGCGAAACAAACGGCGCCGGCAAGGTAGCGGGGGATGATTGGGCTGGGCGAGGTTCATCGCCCCGGACGTGGCGGGCGACGGGCCAGCCCGGCGCCCCGGAGCTGCAGAAATTAACTGTCAATCACGAACCATTGACTGACAGATATTGAAATCTGTCAGCGAGACGTGTATATCCGTTCTCGGACGCTCCAATTGGGCGTCTGGCGGCATCCCGGGAGCCCGACGTCCCAAGCAAATGGGGGATTGAGGGCCGCAATTGAACAACGGGGACCGCCAATTGATTGGAGACTTACGACAATGACGACCGAAATCATCAATTTGACCGGGACGATTGGGCACTGGCTCAATTTACTGGTGGCGCGCCAAATCGCGGCGCAGGCTGCAAAACTGCCTCATTAGGGCGAGAGCTTTCCGAAACGACCGGCACGGGCGCTTCGGAAGCAGCTCCGTCGCCGGGTAACTGAGCCCTCAACGGGAACATGGTGCTGGCATGAACGAAGCCGTTATCTTGACGCCGGAGCGGATCCTCGAAGTCACCGAGGACGTGCTGCGGCGTTACGGACTCGCCAAGGCCACCGTGGTCGACGTCGCCCGCGCGCTTGATGTGAGCCACGGCAGCGTCTACCGCCATTTCCCGAGCAAGGCCTCGCTGCGCGAGGCTGTCGCCAAACGCTGGCTGGACCGCATCGACGCCCCCTTACGCCAACTCGCCGAAGAGCAGGGCCCGGCGCCGGCGCGGCTCGACCGCTGGCTGCGCACCCTGTTCGCCGCCAAGCGTTCGCGCGTGCTCGACGACCCCGAGATGTTCGAGACCTATCTGACTCTGGCGCGCGAGGCCTGTGCAGCCGTCAAGTGTCACAAGGACACCATGATCGACCAGATCGCGGCGATCCTGACCGACGGCGTGAAGCAGGGCGTGTTCGAGGTGGGCGACGTCAAGGCCACCGCACGCGCCATCTTCGATGCGACCGTCCGCTTCCACCATCCGGCCCACGCCGACGAGTGGAAGGACGCCGATCTTTCGGCGCGTGTCGATGCGACGCTGGCGCTGGTATTGCGCGGGCTGAAGGCGGCGTGAGGTTGCGGAGCCAACGCGTATCGCAGCTTGGCGCTTGATCCGCTCCTGCTCATGCCTTTGGCAGGATGACGGGCTTGGCCTCGACGATTCTCTCGTGACCACCATCCCATCATCCTGCTTGGCTGTGAGCCGTCAGATGACGAAGTCCGTTGGATGCAGGGCCGCCGTGTGCACGCCGTCCAACGTGATCGTATCGTTGGCGGTGAGGTGGATCACGGCATCGCCGGCGCTATTGTCGCCGATGAGGCTGGAGACGGCTGCCCAGTCTGCGAAGCCGTAGTCATGCAGGTTGATCAGGTCATGTTCGGTGGTGGTGCTGCCGACAGCCTGGTTGCCTTGATTGAAGTCGTTGATGATGTCCTGGCCAGAGCCCGTGTTGAAGACGAACGTGTCGTTGTTGGGCCCGCCCCACAGGAGATCATTGCCGGCGCCACCGTTGAGGGTATCCGTGCCTCCGGTGATCGAGCCGGGTGAGGAAGGAGCGTAGCTCATCGCATCGCCCGCCAGGCGATCGGGGCTCGATCCGCCGGTGAGGATGTCGTTCCCGCCGTGAGCATTGCCCGACATCGTGGGAGCGTCACCGTACAATGTCGTGCTGAAAGCAGCTCGCTCGCCATCGACGACGGCGGTGAGGATATCGTTCCCGCCCTGGGCATTGTCGGACATGGACGTTCCCGAATCCCCCGACAGGCTTCCTCCCCCGAGCTGGGCGTCGCTGCTCGCCGCAAAGGTCAGGATGTCGTTTCCGCCAACCGCATTGTCGGTCATGGCGCCAATGGCATCGCCGCTGAGTGCGTCGCCGCCGCCATTTATCCCATAATCCGTCGCGCTCAGCGTATCATTTCCGCCGTGCGCATTGCCGCTCATGGCACCACCAGCGTCCCCGCTGAGCGACCCGAACGATCTCCAACCGGTCGACGCCGTCAGTGTGTCATTTCCGCCTCCCGCGTTGCCCGACATGTCGCCTTGGACATCGCCATAGAGATAAACATTGGTGTAGAGCGAGTTGTGGGCATCGACATTGAGGGTGTCGTTACCGCCCTGGCTGTTGTCCGCCATGGATTGGGCATCGCCAACGGCAACGGCACTATCCCAGCCGCCATCCACGCTCACCAGGAGACTGTCGTTTCCTCCGTGAGAATTGCCATGCATGGCCACCAGGTCTTCCCCAACGAGCGTCACGTTCGAGTTGAGACTCGATATGGCTGCCGTCAGCGCATCGTTTCCGCCCCAGTCATCGGTTGCCAACCCGGGATCTCCGAGCACGGTCATGGACTGCCCGAAGTCCGGCAGTGTGACTGCGATTGTGTCGTTTGGCAGTTGGTGCATGTCGCTTCACTCCGATTTCATTTCAGTCGCGGGGCCTGAAAGCAGCGGAGCTCTTTGCGAGACGCGCTGTGGCCGCGCTTGACGTCGAATCTGCTCGGAGTTGATGGCGGAGATTTGCTTTGGGTTGGATTTCATTGCGACCAAAGGAACTTCGGCGCGGGGTGGCGGAACTCGGCCGACGCTAGAAATTCGTCAGCCCGCAAGCCGCTGCGAGCCGCACGAGCTGCGCATCCGTACGCGCGCCGGTCTTCGTCTTGATCAGATAGTGATAGTTCTGCACCGTCTTGACGCTCACGCTGGTATTGCGCGGGCTGAAGGCGTAGGCCAACTTCCTTCACGCGTTCCGAAGCCGTCACACCTGACGTGACCTGTCGCGGTTCTATCTCAGACCTTATGGGCAACGCCATTGCCGAGCGAGCGCGGATGATGGGTCTTTTTTCGCGCGCGTAGGGCGGCGTTGGCCGATGGCACGACCGACGGGCTTTCCGGATAGGTATTGACTTCGATTTCGACCACGTCCTTTGACCGCTTTCGAAGGCGGTAGAACGCAAGTTCCTGTTCGAGAATGGGGCAGTGGAATTGGATCGTCGCTGTGTCTGGCAGACGGCAGAGTTCATCGATGAGCTCGCCGACAGTGATGATCGGGGGATGATGGATGGCTTCGCGGATAGCCTTACTCATGGCGCAACTCCCTCACTCCGCTACTAACCACGGCGCGACGGCGTCAGTTCCAATTCTATCCGGCCACACGTGATCTAAAGGTGCGAGCCGCGCGCCAGCGCCCTAAAGCGCGGGTGCCAACCGCGAGCTGCGCAACCGCAATATGCCGAACGGGTCTTCACGCCCCGCGAGTTTGCGATAGGTCGCAAGGTCGTCAAGCGTCGGACCTTCCCCGCGTCTGACATTCACGCCCGCAACCGTTGCAACCGGAATCGACGTGCCGAGGCCTGCGTAGAGATAGTTGTCGCCGAACGCCGTCTTGAGCGCGGCAAAAGTCGGCTCACCGGTGCAATGTCCCGGGGCTACGCTGTCGACCTTGAATCTGTCCTTCAGGGCGGTAACGACTTTCGCGATAGCTTCGTCAGGTGCGACGACCAGATGAAATCCTCCCGCGATGAGATGAATCCTGGGATTGATACCCGTCGCCGCTTCGACGATGCGCTCGATCCCGGGGTGCGAGCAACCGACCAGAAGGACCAAGCCGTCGGTCGTGTTGACGGCCAAGGACAGCTCCTTGAGTTCTCTCGTCCCCGGTGCGTCGGAAATCAGCGAGATAAGTGTGATACCGGGAGCGATCTCGGTGGTCTGATCGATCAGTTCGAAGTTCGCGTGGGCCCATGCCGTGCCGAACTTCATCGTCGCGGGAGGTTTGCCGGCATAGTACCGCATCTCTGGCGGCAAGGCCTCGTCTTTGCGGTAGAAGCTGGACGGCAAGGACGAGCCGTAGATGCCAAATCCCTCCTTTGGCGCGTAGATCTTGACGGTTGGATTGATGCTCAGGAGGTAGGACAAGCCCGCCATGTGATCGGAGTGGCGGTGCGAAAGAACGACAAAGTCGAGGTCCGAGAGATCAACTCCCTTGGCCTTCACGTTCGCCGCGAATATTTCGGGATCGTTACCCGTATCGAACAGGATGCGTTTTCCCGCGATTTCGACAAGGGCGGAGAAACCCCAGTCCTTTGTCATCGCGTCATTGGTGCCGAAGGCGTCATAGAGAATGGTGATCTGGTCTTTCGCCTCAGCTGCCGCGCTTTCCGTAAGCCCGGTCGCGAAAACGCTGGAGGCGATCAGTGCTGCAAGAAGACTGTCCCTGATGTTCATGAAAGCGTCTCCTGTTGTCGTGCAAGACATACAACGGGAACGAGGGCGGCTTCGAGAGCCGTCCAAATTGGCTCCAGTCGAAAGATCGGAGCCGGACACACATCCACTGGCCGCTTGATGCTGGATGCCGTGCCTGTGGTGGAGCGTAGCACAATCTAAGAGAGACTTGGAGACCTTCGTTGGGGGTGGCCAGTCGGGACCAGATATTCTGGTCGCAGCGAACGGCACGCCGTCACCCTCTAGATCTTCGTCAGTCCGCAATTCGCCGCCAATCGTACGAGCTGCGCATCCGTGCGCGCGCCGGTCTTGGTCTTGATCAGATAGTGATAGTTCTGCACCGTCTTGACGCTGAGATTGAGATGCGTTGCGATCTGTTCGGTCGTGGCGCCGCCGGCGAATTGGCGCAGAATCTCGATCTCGCGTTCTCCCAGTTGATCCAGCGCAGAGCCCGCCGACAGGCTGTCCTCGGCCAGGATGTGCGCGATGTCGTCGCTCATGGCGCGTTCGCCGCGCGCCACGCTGCGGATCGCGGACACGACCGCGGACGGCTCGCTACTTTTGGTGACGAAGCCGCTGGCGCCGGCACTGAAGGCTGCCTTCACCAGCACGGCCTCGTTGTGCATGGTGAAAACGAGGATCCGCGCCCGCGGGCTGCGCGCGCGGATGTTGCGGATGGCTTCCAGCCCGCTCGCGCCGGGCATGGAGATATCCAGCAAGACCACATCGGGATCGCGCGCCTTGAAGGCGCTGTAGGCATCCGCGGCGTTGTCGGCTTCCGCCACGACATGCAGATCGCCCTGGCTCTCCAGCACGCGCCGATAGCCCTGCCGCACGATCGGATGGTCGTCGACCAACAGCACGGAGATGCCTGTTGCCATAATCTCGTTCATCCCGGCCTCACGCGGCGAGCGGGATGGTGGCGGCGATGCTGAGTCCGCCTCGGGCGGGCAGGATCGAGAATGATCCGCCGGCTCCTGCGACGCGCTCGCGGATGCCGGTGAGGCCGAAGCCCACCGACTGCGCAACGCGTGCCGCGTCGCCGCCGCCATCGTCATCGACACGGATCAGCAATGCATCGTCGTCGCCCGTGCGCCGCTCGACGTGCAGAGAAATCTCGCGTGCCGTGCCGTGGCGCAGCGCGTTGGTCAGGCATTCCTGCGCGACGCGATAGGCGGTGGTCGCGGCCGGGCCGCTGATGTCGGTGAGGTCGCCCCTGAGATCGAGCTGAATCGTCGGCCGCACCGAGCTCTGCGAGCGCCAGCTATCCACCAAATTCACGAGGCTCGCCTCCAGTCCAAGCTCGGCGGGCAGGGGATTGCGCAGGCGCTTCAGCGCGTCGCGCAGCGAGGCCATCAGATGATGCGTGGCCTGCGAGATCATCCGCGCGTCCTGCACGATGTCGTTGCGCTTGTCTGCCTTCGTGCTCGCCGTCTCGATGGTGTTGGCGAAGGCGAGGATGGCCGAGAGATTTTGTCCGAACTCGTCGTGCAACTCGCGGGCGAGCGCGCGGCGTTCGTCGTCGCGGATCTCGATCAGGCGCCGCGTCAGCGCCGCGCGCTGTTCGGTCGCTTCCTCCAACCGGCCGCCGAGCTCGTCGACGGCGCTGCCGATCATCGCCAGCTCCATCGAGCGGAAGCGCGGCAGTTTCGTCCGATACTGACCGCGGGCCATGCGCTGCAAGGCGGTCACGATCGTGCGCGCCGGCGCCAGCGCATGCGCAATCGCGAGCGAAGCCAGGAGCGCGATCGCCGCCGCCATCAAAAGCGCCACGTCGATCACGTTGAGGATGTACTCCCAGGCGAGCGAGATGGCGGCCGCTTCATCCGGCGTCGCGACCACCGTTCCGGCGGTCGCCGCGCGGGGACTGACCGGCCGTATCACTTCGGCATGGCTGCCAAGGAAGGTCGGCACAATCGACGCGAACCAGCGCGGCGGCGCCTTGCCGAGCCCCTCACTCTGGCCGCAGAGCGGCTTTTCGAATGCGATGGCAGGTTGGAATTCGACGCAGACGCCAGGGGAGATCAGCTTCATCGTCTCCAGTGTGCGCCACTCCGGAACCGGCAGAAGCTGCTCGCGTGTTCTGCTGCTACGCAACAAGAATTCGTGCCAATACAGGGCCTGAAGCGCCTGGGCGACCCGCTGCGCCGAGGCCGCGGTCGCCCGGTCGACGCTGCGATAGGCGTCGAACGTGGCCCAGATGGTCGCCGCACCAAGGCAGAGCACGACGATGAGAAACAGACGGGCGACAAGCTGAAGCACAAGGCGCATGCGATCACCCCAAAGTTTGCTAAGGTCAGCCTAACAACGCCGCCGCGCCTTGCCAATTGCGGGGATCGGCAGGATGGCAGCTCGGGCAAATTTCCCAAGCCGGATTGGGCATGGCTCTTTGGACCGGGCGCGGCGGCTTTGATCTAATGGGCGGTATTCACGGCCAGGAGCGGTGCAGCATGAGTTCGATGACAATTGGGCCGATCGCGGGGCCTGCTGCCGACCCATCCGAGCGCAGTGCGCTCCTGTTCTGGATGATCTTCACCGGGCTTTCGATCTTCGCCGTCGTGCTGCTGTGGCGGTTCGGCCTGATCCGCCTGATGCTGACCTCGGACCGGACCTACATTTCCAGCTTGATCGCGCTGCTCTATGTCGTCACTTGCGGTCACTGCTTCCTGCGTACGCGGGCCATTGCCCGTGAGGGCGCGGCAGCCCGGCGCTGCCGCGCGGTGCTCGCGGCGCTCGAGGGCGGCAGGGCGCTCGAGGCCGGCGGCGCAGCCGCGCTGCCACGCGGGCTGGTGCGGGACCACATCGAGAGCCTCGTGACCAAGGCCGCGGCGCAGGATTACCGCCCGGTGGACCAGACGCTATTGCTGCGCACGCTCGCCGACCGGCTGCGCGGCTCCAACGGCTTCGGCGCCTTCGTCTCGGATACGCTGATGAAGCTCGGCCTGCTCGGCACCATCGTCGGCTTCATCATCATGCTGGCGCCGATCGCGGGGCTGGATGCCGCTGACAAGGTCGCGATGCGATCCTCGATGGGGTTGATGAGCGACGGCATGGCGGTCGCGATGTACACGACGCTGGCGGGTCTCGTCGGCTCGATCCTGGTCCGCATCCAGTATTACATGCTGGATGCCGCGACCCAGAAGGTGTTCTCGGATGCAGTGGTGCTGACCGAGACCTATGTGACGCCGGTGCTGGAGCGCAAGGGTTCTGGAATCAAGGGTGCTGGAATCGCGACATGATGGATGATTTCGGTCTCTATCCGCGCGAGGAGCCGTTCGATCCCTTGGGCGTGATGCTGTTCAAGGCGCTCCAGGTGATCGCTTTCCTGTTCTTCCTCGCGCTGCTCGCGGTCTCGCCGGACGCCAAGGACGGCAAGATCGATTCCAAGGCCGAGTTCATGATCACGCTGGACTGGCCGGACAGCCACCCCGACGATCTCGACCTGTTCGTGCAGGATCCCGCCGGCAACATCGCCTGGTATCGCCACCGCGAGGCCGGCTTCCTCACGCTCGACCGCGACGACCGCGGCGGAGCCAACGACTTCATCATGGTCAACGGCAAGAAGATTGCTTCGCCGATCCGCGAGGAGATCGTCACGGTGCGCGGCATCGTCGCCGGCGAATACACCGTCAATGTCTCACATTTCGTGGCCACCACCGGCGAGCCCGTGACGGCCAATGTGAAGGTGCAAAAACTCAATCCGACGGCGCAGGTGATCTTCGATAACAAGTTCACGGTCGATCACACCGGCGACGAGAAGACCGCGGTGCGGTTCCGGCTCGATGCCGAAGGCAAGGTCGTCAATGTGGACCAGCGGCCGAAATCGCTGCTGGAGACGTTCCGCAGCGGCTGGCGCAACGGCGCCGATCTCGACCCGAACACCGGTGTGAGCAAGAACGCTGTGAGAGTGCGCCGTGACTAGCTTGCAGACGGTCATCCTCACGCTATCGATAGCCTACGCCGTCATCGGCGCGCTGCTGCTGGTCGTGCTCGTCTATGCGCGGCTGCACTGGTCGGTCAAGGCCGTCGCGGTGGTCGTGACCAGCGCCTTCTATGTCGTCAGCTTCACGGAAATGCGCGGGCTGCTCGGCTGGGCCAGCGCCGACCGGCTGCCGGCCTCCTTCAAGCTGCTGAAGGCCCGCATCGTCGAGCCGCATTCGCTGGAGGGCGATCCCGGCTCGATCTATCTCTGGGTCGAGCAGCTCGACGAGGACAATCGGCCGAGCGGCATCCCGCGCGCCTTTCGTGTGCCCTACAATGACAGGCTGGCCGACAAGACCCACGCGGCGGAGAACGAGATCGCGCTGGGACATCCGCAAGGCGGCCGGGCCGCGGATTTCGGCGGCGGCGATGGCAGCCTCATCGACATGGTCAGGGAATATGTGACGCCCAAGACCATCATGGAGACGAGCGGAGGCGATTCCTCGACCGGCGAATTCCTGGCCCCACCCGCCGGCGCGCAGGGCGCCGTGTTCACGCCGCTGCCGCCGCCCCGGATGCCGCCGAAGGACGAGCAATAGGCTCTTCACCATCGCAACAGGGCAGTGCTGGCAAACCGCGCGCCGCTGGCGCATGTTCTTGACCTCCCTCAATTTGGCCTTATCGGCTCCCAATAAGGTTCGAGGGTGGAGGGTGCGTGCTTCTCGCTGTCTTCTCGGATATCCACGGCAACCGGCAGGCGTTCGAGGCGTGCCTGAAAGTCGCGCGGGCGCGTGGCGCCGAGCGCTTCATCCTGCTTGGCGACTTCGTCGGCTATGGCGCCGATCCGGAATGGGTGGTGGATACCGCGATGGAGCTGGTCGCCCAGGGCGCCGTCGCCGTGCGCGGCAATCATGACCAGGCGGTGAATTCCTCGGCCGAGACCATGAATGCTGAGGCGCAAATCGCGATCGAATGGACCCGCGGCCGGCTCGACACCGCGCAGCGGCGGTTCCTGGCGGAATTGCCGATGCTGGTGGAGGACGGCGATCGCCTGTTCGTGCATTCGGAAGCCTCCAGCCCCCGGAGCTGGCACTATGTCCGATCGACCGCCGACGCCGCCAAAAGCCTGATCGCGACGCCAGCTCATGTCACGTTCTGCGGCCACATCCACCGCCCGGCGATCTATTCGATGTCGGTGACGGCGAAGATGTCGGGACTCGTGCCCAAGACCGACGTCTCCGTACCGCTGCTGCGCGGGCGGCAATGGCTTGCTGTGCTCGGCTCGGTCGGCCAGCCGCGCGATAGCGATCCATCCGCGGCTTTCGCGCTGTTCGACACGGTCTCGTGCCAGATCACCTATTGCCGCGCGCCCTACGACGTCGAGACGGCCGCGAACCGGATCCGTGAGAACGGCCTGCCGCATTGGCTCGCCGACCGGCTGTCGCAGGGGCGCTAGAGGCCGATGCCGAAACCCCTCGTCAAATCAGGCGCAGCGATCGACGGCTACACGATCGGCGAATGCGTCCATGCCGGCGGAATGGCGACGCTGTGGACCGTCACCCGTCCCGGCCTCGACGTGCCGCTGCTGATGAAAATTCCGCGGGTGTCGGAGGGCGAGGACCCTGCCGCGATCGTCTCCTTCGAGATGGAGATGATGATCCTGCCGCGGCTGGCCGGGCCGCACGTGCCCTCATGTTTCGGCACCGGCGATTTCGCCCACCAGGCCTATGTCGTGATCGAGCGCATCTCCGGGACCACGCTTTACAAGCGGTTGCCCGACCTGCCGCTGCCGTATGACGAGGCGCGGCAGCTCGTCGCCAGGATCGCGACGGGGCTCGCGGATTTGCACCGGCAGAACGTGATCCATCACGACATCAAGCCGAGCAGCATCATGTTCCGCGAGAGCGGCGAGGCGGTGCTGATCGACTATGGCCTGTCGCATCACAACCATCTGCCGGACCTGTTGCAGGAGGAATTCCGCCTTCCTTACGGCACCGCGCCCTATATGGCGCCGGAACGGCTGTCGGGGGTGCGCGACGATCCGCGCAGCGATCTGTTCTCGCTTGGCGTGCTGCTCTATTTCTTCACGACCGGCGAGCGGCCGTTCGGCGAGGGCGAGACGCTGCGTGCGATGCGGCGCCGGCTGTGGCGCGATCCGCACCCGCCGCGCGGCTTGCGCGCCGACTATCCGCCCTGGCTCCAGGAGGTGGCGCTGCGATGCCTCGAGATCGAGCCGGTGCGGCGCTATCCGACGGCGTCGCAACTCGCCTTCGATCTGACCCATCCGGACCAAATCAGGCTCACGATGCGCTCGGAGCGAATGAAGCGCGATCCGCTCAGCGTCGCATGGCGCCGCCGGTTCAACCAGGGTGTCATGGCGCCCCGCGCGAAATCGGATGTCGCAGCCCAAATCGCATCGAGCCCGATCGTTGCGGTCGCGCTCGATACGGCGGAAGGCGAGCCGGAGTTGAACGAGGCTCTGCGCATGACGACGGAACGCATTCTCGCCACGCTGCCGTCGGCGCGGCTCGCATGTCTCAACGTGCTGAAGCTCAACCGCATCGCGATTGACAGGACGCTGGATGAGCAGGGCTCCAACAAGCATATCGACCGGTTGGTGGCGCTCAGGCACTGGGCCACTCCGCTCAAGCTCGATGAGAGCCGGCTGTCGGCTCACGTGCTGGAAGCCGTCGATCCCGCGGCGGCCATCCTGGAGTTTTGCGAGGTCAACCACGTCGACCACGTCATCATCGGCGCGCGGCAGGGCTCGTTCCGGCGCACGCTGCTCGGCAGCGTCTCGGCCAAGGTGGCCTCGGAAGCGGCCTGCACCGTCACCGTGGTCCGGCCGCCGCGAATGGCTGCGGATGCGGGCGAGGAGGTCGGATAGGGCAGCGCTCTGGATCGTGGAGGTTCAGGCCGCGTGAGCGGTGTGGACGGAGCGCTTACGACGGATCGGCCAGGAGAATTGCGGGCCGGGCTCGCCGTGATCCGCGCTGCCGCCGAAGAACTGGATGATCTCGCGGCAGGGCTCGCAGTTGAACAGATTACGCGACGCGGATGCCTTGGTCATTTCCTTCAGGCAGTTCGGGCAATGCGGCTTCATGAGCTTGGTCCAGAAAAGAATTCATTGCCGGCGCGGTGACCGGAGCGGGTGATCCAGGCCCGTCTCGGGCCCGGTGTCGTCGCGCATCTCGCCTTCGGTGCGTTCGAGCCGACCGAAGAAGAAATCGAGGTCGGGATGTGGGCGCCGCGGGATGCGGCACCGACGCTTCGGCTGACGCTTCACGAGCGCGATCTGCATGGGGTCAGGCCCGATACCAGTCGCGACGGGCGATGCGGGTCGAGCGTACCGAGACCTTCACCGGTCCGGCCGATGGACCAAACACAACAAACGCACAAAAACCAAGCCACAACGCCACGCCAGTCCAAACCAGGGTCGTCGTCATGATGTGCTCCCGCGAAAACAGGCAAGAATCACTAGCGGTGATTTGCGCGAATCAGGGAAGCCCGGAGGAGTACGGATCAAGGTTGCAAATTTAGGCATTGCGCGCCGCAGCACCCGTAGAAGCCGCACGTCTGCGGAGCTGAGCGGGCCCTCAGATCGCCTCGCCGCGTGCACCCGCGGCGGCGTTGCGGATTGCGGCGATGTTGGTCTTGTAGGCGTCCTGCGTGCCGCCCCTGAACACGGACGTGCCGGCGACGAAGGCGTTGGCCCCGGCCGCGGCCAGGGGACCTGCGACGTCGGCGCCGACGCCGCCATCGACCTCGATGTCGATCGGGCGGCCCGCTGTCATTGCGCGGATGTCGCGGATCTTGCCGATCGCGGAGGGGATGAAGGCCTGGCCGCCGAAGCCGGGATTGACCGACATCACCAGCACGAGGTCGACCAGGTCCAGGACGTATTCGAGCGCGCTGATCGGCGTGCCCGGATTGAGCGAAACGCCGGCCTTCTTGCCGAGTGCGCGGATCGCCTGAAGCGAGCGGTGCAGATGAGGACCGGCCTCGGCATGCACGGTGATGTGGTCGCAGCCGGCTTTCGCGAAGGCCTCGAGATAGGGGTCGCAGGGCGAGATCATCAGATGCGCGTCGAAGATCTTCTTGGTGTGCGGACGCATCGCCTTGATGACGTCGGGGCCATACGAGATGTTGGGAACGAAGTGCCCGTCCATGACGTCGAGATGGATCCAGTCGGCTCCGGCGGCGTCCACGGCGCGCACCTCCTCGCCGAGCCTGGAGAAATCCGAAGCCAGGATCGAGGGCGCGATTGCCAGGGGGCGGGGAGCGAAGGCTTGGGTCATGGCGGTTTCCCGTGGCGGCCGTGAAAGAAAGATGGACTCGCCTAACATGGGCCTCTCAGCCGGGCAATGCAGGGGCGGCGTGCTTCCTGTGGGCGGAAATTTCTGCCGCGCCCGGCATGAATTGCCGGTGTTCCCGGCCGTGCAAAGTGCGGTGAAAGCGGATTTCATTGAGCTTTTTGCGCTGGCACGGCGCTTGCTGACTTCACCTGAACAGAACATTGGCCGCGGCATGCCGCATCGGTTGGAGTTGTGCAATGTTGTTCGCTCTTGGGGCCGTATCGAGCGCGCTCGACGCGATCCAGTCGCTGACAAATTCGAAATCGTCCACGTCGACGCAGAAGACGGGGTCCTCGCAAAAGCCTGCGACCAATCCGTTCGCGATCGACAGCGGCAGCAACAGCACGACCGGCGCGACCTCATCGGTCAATGCGGGCAAAACCCCGCAGATCTCGCCGGAGACGATGAACGCGCTGTTCGCCGCGCAGAGCCAATCCTCGGACAGCACCGGCAGCGCCGCCAGCTCGACCTCGTCGAGTTCGACGTCCTCGTCCTCGACGCGCCGCGACGCCGCCCTGAAGGATCTGTTCTCGCAGATCGATGGGGACGGCGACGGCAAGATCACCAAATCGGAATTCGAGAATGCGCTCGGTGCCGGCGGCACCAACCTCGCGCAGGCCGACGACGTTTTCTCGAAGCTGGATTCGAACACGGACGGCAGCGTCAGCCTCGATGAGATGTCGAAGGCGCTGAAGAGCGGCCATCGCGGCCACCATCACGCGCAAGGTGCGGGCGATGCGTCCGGCAGCGGCTCGGATTCCTCCTCGCAGGCCAAGGGCGGCTCGACCTCGACCTCGACGACCGGCGCCGACGGATCGACCACCACCACCGTCACCTACGCCGACGGCTTCAAGATGTCGACGACGGTCCCGGGCGCCTCCAGCTCTCGTAATTCGGCGTACGATCTGTTCGCGCAGTTGATGCAGCGGCAGGGCGGGCAGGGACAAGGCGCCTCAGCGACTGCAGGTTCATCGATGTCGATGAGCGTGTAACCCTGCTCACGGCTAGCCCGCATATTCGTGAGTGATGTCACGGTAGACATACCGATCGCGGATCTCTTGATTGAAGAACGTACCCTTCGAACGCACATCCTTGAACGCGGCGGCGACCTCGGGCGGAACGTCCGCGTAGACATAGAGGCGTCCGCTGACGAAAGTCACGGTCAGCTCACGCCTATCGGGGGCATAGCGGAAAAAGCGGATCACGGAAGACGGCATGGCTGTGCACCTTGTGCGCCAAGGTAACGCCGTGTCAGCCGTTTCGTTTCTATCCGAACCGATCCTTCCAGGCCGGCATCGCGCCGGCGAACGGCAGGGCCGTTGCGTTGTAGATGCCGCGGGCGATCGCGCGTGCGACCACGTTGGCGGCGACCGTGCCGAGCTCAGTAAGGCCGACCAGCGGCTCGATCGGCTTCTCGCCCGTTGCGGCGGCGAACAGCACGTCGCCGTCGGTCGGGGCGTGCACCGGATAGATCGCACGGGCGAAGCCGGTATGCGCGATCATCGCAAGCCGCTTGGCTTGGGCCTTGGTCAGCGTGGCATCGGTGACGACGAGGCCGATCGTGGTGTTCTCACGCGCGCTCGCGGCGGGTCCGCCCTTGATGCGCATCGCCAGCATGTCCGGCGTGAACGCGGACGGCAGGCCGCGCCCGCCGAACTCGCCGTTCTCCTCGAACGGCGCAGCCCAGAACCAAGGCCCTTCGCCAATGGTTGCGCTGCCGACCGCGTTGACGACCACGATCGCGGCGACCTTGATGCCATTGGCCAGGACCGCGGAGGCCGAGCCTAGTCCACCCTTGAAGGTCGCGGTGGTGGCACCGAGGCCGGCGCCGACGCTGCCCAGCGCGAAATCGTCGCCGGCGGCCAACGCTGCGGCGTAGCCGAGATCGCGATAGGGCGCGAAGCGTCCCCAGGCCTTGTCGCCACCGTTGAGCAGGTCGAAAACGATCGCGCCCGGCACGATCGGAATCACCGCTTCGCGAATCCGAAGGCCGCGGCCTTGTTCGGCGAGCCAGGCCTGGATGCCGCCGCCGGCGTCGATTCCAAAGGCGGAGCCGCCGGACAGCGCAATCGCGTCAACGCGATCGACGGTGCTGGCGAGGTCGAGCAACGCGTCTTCGCGCGTGCCGGGTCCGCCGCCGCGAACATCGATGGCCGCAACCGCGGGGGCGTCGAAGATGATTGCGGTCGTGCCAGTGGCGATTTTCGCATCCTCGGCATGGCCGACGCGGACGCCGGCGATATCGGTGAGAAGGTTTTTCAAGGCGGCTCCGAAGGCTGAAAGGCGCTCGCTTCAGCGATATCGCAGGGATGCCGCAGGCTCAACCCGCGAGCGCGGTCCGCAGCATCTTGGCGAGTTCGGACTTGCGGTAGGGCTTCGCCAGCAGCAGCACGCCGGAATCGAGCCGCCCGTGATGGACGATAGCGTTCTCGGTGTAGCCCGAGGTGAACAGCGTCTTCAGGTCGGGGCGGCGGCGAGCCGCCTCGTCGGCGAGCTGGCGGCCGTTCATGTTGCCGGGCATGATGACGTCCGTGAACAGCAGGTCGATGTTCTTGTCGGCGTCGATGATGACGAGGGCCTCGGCCGCGTTGGCGGCTTCGAGGGCGGTATAGCCGAGGCTCTTGATCTGAGTCACGACATATTGCCGTACCAGCGCGTCGTCCTCGACGATCAGGATCTTTTCGCGGCCGCCGGTGACGGGTGCGTTCTGGAGCGCCTCGAATTCGGTCTCCTGCACGCCGCTCGAGCGCGGCAGGTAGATCTTCACGCTCGTGCCGTGGCCTTCCTCGCTGTAGATCTTGATGTGTCCGCCGGACTGCTTGACGAAGCCGAACACCATGCTGAGCCCGAGGCCGGTGCCCTTGCCGACCTCCTTCGTGGTGAAGAAGGGATCGAACACCCGGTCCATCAACTCCGGCGGGATTCCGGAGCCGGTATCGCTGACGGCGATCATGACGTAATTGCCGGCCACCACGTCGGGATTCATGCTGGCATAGCCGTCGTCGAGGAAGATGTTGCGGGTCTCCAGCACCAGCGTGCCGCCGTCGGGCATGGCATCGCGCGCGTTCAGCGCGAGATTGAGGATCGCGGTGGAAAGCTGACCCGGGTCGATAAGTGCCGGCCACGCATCTTCGGTGAGCTGCGGCATGATGGTGATCTGCTCGCCAAGCGTGGGATGCAGGAGCTTTGCGGCCTCGAGCGTCAATGCGTTGACGTCGATTTCGCGCGGCTGGAGCGGCTGCTTGCGGGCGAAGGCGAGCAGATGCTTGGTCAGTTGCGCGCCGCGCTCGGCGGCGTCGTCGATCAGCTTGGTGATGGCGGCGAGCTCGGGACGGTCAGCGACCGCGTCCGCCAAAATTCCGATGGTGCCGGTGATGACGGTCAGCACATTGTTGAAGTCGTGCGCGACACCGCCGGTCAGTTGACCGATGGAATCCATCTTCTGGACGTGCCTGAACTGCGCCTCGGCTGCCTGCTTCTCGGTGAGGTCGCGGCCGATGAAGAAATGGCGCTTGACCGGCTCGGACCAGGTGCCCATCCAGTTCAGCGTGACCTCGTGACCGTCGTAATGGTAGTAGCGTGCCTCGAAGCTGCGCTTGACCGCGCCACGCCGCGCCGCGCGCATCTCGTCGCGCGTCTTCTGGAGGTCATCGGGATGAATGAACTCGGTGGCGCTGTGCCCGATCATGTCTTCCGGATTCAAGCCGAGAATGGTCTTCACGCTCGGGCTGACCTGGATGAAATTGCCAAAACCGTCGGTGACCAGGATCAGGTCCTGTGAGGTCTCGAAGATCCGCTCCCGCTCCTCGACCTCGCGGCGCAGTTTTTCTCGTGCCTGCTTCTCTTCCGTGATGTCGTGGGCGATCTTGGAGGCGCCGATGATCTCTCCGCTGGCTGTTTTGAGCGGAGAAACATTGAGGACGACATCGACGCGCCGGCCGTCCTTGCGGATGCGGACCGTCTCGTGCTGGGCGATCGTTTCGTTGCCGCCGACCCGGTTCAGGATACCCCTGACCTCGGCCTTGCGGTCCTCCGGCACGATGATGTCGATGGGCTGCCCGATGGCCTCCGCGGCGGCATAGCCGAACAGATGTTCGGCGGCCTTGTTCCAGCCCGTGATGACACCGTCGAGCGTCTTCGTGATGATGGCATCATTGGCGGATTCGACGACGGCGCCGTACAGGGCAAGGCGCTTGCCGTAGTAATCGCGATCCAATGCCGACTGCTGGCGCAGCCTGCCGACGAGGCCCAGCGTGTGCGCCTGGAGGCGGACATTTTCGATCAGGAGCACCGCAAGCACGAAGGTCGCCGCGCAAAGGCCGTAGACACGACCGGCGTAGAAGCCGAGATCGAAGCGCGCGACGTTGACGATCGCCGACAGCGCGATGTCGAACAGCCATGCGCACATCACCACCATGAGCCAGACATCGATGACCGAATGCGGACGGCGGAACCACAGCGAGACCAGCGCGGCGAAACTCAAGGACCAGACAAAGGACACCACGCCGATCATGATCTGCGTGTAACGGCCATCGCGCAGCAGGACCGGAAGCAGGTCGTGCTGGGCAATGACGGCCCAGGTCAAGACGATCATGACCGCGACGACGCCGACCACGCTGGCGTAGATCGCCTTGCTTGCCGAGCCCGCGATCCTGGCGCCGCCCTCGGCCTCCTTCAGCCAGGCATAGGCCAGCACACAGAGTGGGAAGCCGCCGTGCCAGATCATGTAGAGCCAGACCGTGGTCTGCTGGTTGGCCCCCAGCAACCCGGTCGGCGAAAAGAGTCCGGGGAAGGTGAGGGCGTGGACCACGGCGGCGGCGGCGGTGAACAGATAGCCGGCCGCGAGCACGAGCAGCGCGCGGGTCCTGAGCACCGCAAACTGCGACAACAGCAGGACCGCCGTCACGATGTCCGCGACGACGAGAGCGGATTGATAGCTCGCGACGAAGGCTGGCACAGGCAGCAGCGGGATACCTGCGAAGGGCACGGCCATTGCGAACAGGATCGAGGAGACGCCCACGATCGTCAATGCTGCGGTGCGGTCTTTCGGGGTCGCCGGCAGCGTCGAAAGGAATGTGTTCCGATCGGTCGGCGCGGACACGTGCAGCTCTCGCAGATCGGTCTTGAGCATTTTTGCCAATCTCATTTGGCTTAATCAGTTTCTGTCCATGGTAGCTAGTTCTGGGCACGCATCATGACAAAACCCACCGCGACTCAACCGAAGGTTACAGCTTACTTAATTTTAGGGGGAACGCGCACGGGGGATCGGGTAAGATGCGCTTTACTGGACGGTGCTATAATGCTCTCCCGCTGCTACGGGTTCCAGGTTTGAATCAGGCATTTTGATTTCACGATCCGGGAGTTGTTCCTATGCCCCGCGTTCTCATCATCGACGACCAGAAGGACGTCCGGGCGATGGTCGCGATCGTGCTGCGCGTCAACCGTTACGACGTCGTTGAGGCCGATAGCGGCGCAGCCGGGGTAAAAGCCTTCACCGACGCCCGCTTCGATGCGGCAATCGTGGACATTTTCCTCGGCGATACCAGCGGCGTCGAGGTCATCGCGACCCTGCGCGAGCTTGCATCGACCCTCCCGGTCGTTGCCGTGTCGGGGATGACGGCGCTGGATTTCATGGAACAATCGCCTCACCTTGCCAACGTGGTCTGCCTGCAAAAGCCGTTTCGGCCGAACGATCTTCTTCAAGCGCTAAGGAAGGCCCAAGTCGCGGCGGACGGCGCGCTGCCCGCAGCCGTCTGTTCCTGACGCAGGAAGAAACGCCCCGGGGCAAGCCGGGGCGCGATGATGATTTGATGAGGCCTTCAGGCCCCGGCAACCGTGCTTAGGTGCCGTTGCCGCTGATCGCGGCGTAGCCGCCCTTGGCGTCCCATTTGTAGACGACGTAGTCGAGCTGCTTGATGTCGCCCTTGGCGTCATACTCGATCGGCCCGATCACGGTGTCCCACTTGCCGGCCTTGATGGCCGCCATGACCTTCTTGGCATCTGTGGTGCCGGCCTTCTTGGCCGCCTGCGACCAGACCTGCATCGCCGCGTAGGTGTAGAGCGTGTAGCCCTCGGGATCGATGTTCTTGGCCTTGAAGGCCTCGACGATCTTCTTCGCGGTCGGCTTGTTGCGCGGATCGGGGCCGAAGGTGAACAGCGTGCCTTCGCCGGCCGGGCCGGTGATGGAGGCGTATTCCTTGTCAGCGAGCGCGTCGCCGGCCATCAGCACGGTCTTGAGGCCCTGGTCGCGCATCTGGCGCAAGATCAGGCCGCTCTCCTGATGGTAGCCCCCGACATAGACGAGATCGATGTTGTCGCGCTTCAGTCGCGAGACGATCGCGTTGAAGTCCTTGTCGCCCTTATTGTAGGACTCGTACATCTTCTCGGTGACGCCCGCCTTGTTGAGCGCCTTCTTGGTCTCGTCCGCAAGACCCTTGCCGTAGGTGGTCTTGTCGTTGAGGATGGCGATGTTCTTGCCCTTGTAGTTCTTGGCGATGTACTGGGCGGCGACCAGGCCCTGCTGGTCGTCGCGGCCGCAGACGCGCGCCACGTTCCACAGTCCGCTATCGGTGAACTTCGGATTGGTGGAGGCGGGAGTAATCTGGAGCACGTTGCCGTCGGCATAGGCTTCCGACGCCGGGATCGACGACGACGAGCAATAATGCCCGGCCACGAAGGGGATCTTCGCGCCGGCGATCTTCTCGGCGATCGAGCGCGCCTGCTTCGGATCGCAGGCGTCGTCCTCGACGGACAGCGCGAGCTTCTTGCCATTGAGACCGCCGGCGGCGTTGATGTCGGCTACGGCCATCTCGGCGCCGTTCTTCATCTGGCGGCCGAAAGCGGACTCGCCGCCGGTCATCGGACCTGCGACTGCGACGGTGACATCCTGCGCGAATGCTGCGCTCGACAGCGCGATCGATGCGCCGAATGCCAGACCGATGAGCTTCAGTGATTTCATGAGATACCTCGAGGGTGGTCGCCTGTGGAAGTTACCGGGCATACCCGGTTCAAACCGGCGCCATTCTTGAATGAATTCGAGGAGAAGTCACCGGCAAAATACGGGCATGGGCAGAGATATCTCGCCACATTCGGCAGCACGGGTTCGCCTTGGGCGGCCTCAACCGTGCCGGCCGCCTTCCAGGTAGGCGGCGCGAATCTCGGGGCGCTGCAACAACTCGGCGCCGGTCCCGGCCAGCGTGATCAGGCCATTGACCATGACATAGCCGCGATGGGCGAGCTTGAGCGCATGGTTGGCGTTCTGCTCGACGATCAGCACGGTCAGGCCATCCTGCCGGTTCAGGGTGCGGATCGCATCGAAAATCTGGCGCGCGATCAGCGGCGCCAGACCGAGCGAGGGCTCGTCGAGCAGGAGCAGGCGAGGACGGCTCATCAAGGCGCGGCCGATGGCCAGCATCTGCTGCTCGCCGCCGGACAGGGTTCCGCCACGCTGGCCGTAGCGTTCCTTCAGCCGCGGAAACAGCGTGAACACGCGTTGTAGCGTCGTCTCGCGTTCCGCGTCGGTGCATTCGGTGGCGTCCGCCCCCATCTGGAGATTTTCCGCCACGCTCATGCGCGGGAAGATGCGGCGGCCTTCCGGCGATTGCGCGATGCGCAAATGCGCGATCTCGTGGGTGGGCACTTCGGTGATGTCACGGCCTTCGTACAGGATCTGGCCGGCGCGGGCGCGCGGCTTGCCGAAGATCGTCATCATTAGTGTCGATTTGCCGGCACCATTGGCGCCGATCAGCGCCACGATCTCGCCGGCATTGATATCGAGGTCGACGCCTTTCAGCGCCTCGATCTTGCCGTAGGAGGCGCGAAGGCCGTGGACCGCGAGCAGGGCAGTGGGCGATGTCACGACCCGCTCTCCATCACGGCCACCGCCTCTTCCTCATCGGTGCCGAGATAAGCGGCGATCACCTTTGGATCGTCGCGAACCTCGCGCGGGGAGCCTTCAGAGATCTTCACACCGTGGTCCATCACCACGATGTGGTCGGAGATCTCCATCACCACAGACATGTCGTGCTCGATCAGCAGGATCGAGGTGCCGAGCTCGTTGCGGATCGACAGCAGCAGTTCGCTCAGGGCGGCACTCTCGCGCGCATTGAGCCCGGCGGCGGGTTCGTCCAGGCACAAGAGCGCGGGTTCGGTGCACATCGCGCGTGCGATCTCGAGCCGTCGCTGGTCGCCATAGGCAAAATTACCGGCGGCATCGTCGGCGCGATCGAGCAAATTGACCCGCTTGAGCCAGTCGGTGGCGAGATCGATCGCGCGTTTCTCGGCGCCGCGGTAGACGGGCGCGCCAATGAGCCCGAGCAAGGTGAAGCCGGAGGCGCGCATCAGCGCGTTGTGCTGCGCCACCATCAGGTTTTCCAGCGCGGTCATGCCGGGAAACAGGCGGATATTCTGGAAGGTGCGGGCGACCTTGGCCTGCTTGGCGATGCGGAAATCGTTCAGCCGTTCCAGCGCGATCACCTTGCCGTCGTCATGGCTGAGGCGGATGGCGCCGCCGCTCGGCTTGTAGAACCCGGTGATGCAGTTGAAGACCGTCGTCTTACCGGCACCGTTGGGTCCGATCAGCGCGGTGATCTTGTTCCGCTCTGCAGCAAACGACAGGTCCTGGACTGCGACGATGCCGCCGAAGCGCATGGTGAGCCGGTCGACCTCGAGAATCTGGTCGCGGCTCATCCGTGCCCCTCCTTGACGAGGTCGGATGAGATCGCGTGGGCCTTGGTCAGGTACACGGTCGGTGCGCGATGGCCGATCAGGCCGCGCGGCCGCCAGATCATGATCAGCACCATGGCCATGCCGAACACCAGCATGCGGTAGCTCTCGAGGCTGCGGAACAGCTCGAAACCGCCGATCATGGCGAGTGCGGAGAGCGCCACGCCAAGCTGCGAGCCCATGCCGCCGAGCACGACGATGGCGAGCACCAGCGCCGATTCCTGGAAGGTGAAGGATTCGGGGCTGATGAAGCCCTGGCGGGTCGCGAAGAACGCGCCGGCAAAGCCGCCGAACATCGCACCGGTCGCGAATGCCGTGAGCTTGGTGGTCGTGGTGTTGATGCCGAGCGCACGGCAGGCGACCTCGTCCTCGCGCAGGGCTTCCCAGGCGCGGCCGATCGGCAGGCGGCGCAGCCGGATCGTCACCCAGTTGGTGAGCAGCGCGAGCGCCAGGATCAGGTAGAACAGGAAGACGATGCGGTGGGTCGGCGAATATTCGATGCCGAGCCTGGCGGCGAGCCCGTTGTCGCTGTTGTCGAGGGGGATACCGAAGAAGGAGGGGCGGGGAATGCTGGAGACGCCGTTGGGCCCGCCTGTCAGATCCTGCCAATTGATGATGACGAGGCGGATGATCTCGCCGAAGGCGAGCGTCACGATGGCGAGATAGTCGCCGCGCAGGCGCAGCACGGGGAAGCCGAGCAGCACGCCCCAGAATGCGGCGAGGACGCCCGCTAGAGGCAGGCAGATCCAGAATGACCAGCCGAAATTGGTCGCGAGCAGCGCGTAAGAATAGGCGCCGACCGCATAGAAGGCGACGTAGCCGAGATCGAGCAGGCCGGCCAGCCCGACCACGACGTTCAGCCCCCAGCCAAGCATCACATAGGTGAGCACGAGGATGGCGAGATCGAGGATGTAGCGCTGGTCATAGAAGATCACGGGCACCAGCAGCGTGAAGATCAGGAGCGCCGGTGCGAGATAGCGGCCGAGGAACGACATTCCGCTCTGCACCGCCGGCGGCACCAGCTTCTCGGCGCCCGTTGGACCGATCCATTGCTTGAGCAGCTCGAGCACGATCGAACCGCCGAATACCGCGGCAACGAGGGAGGCTACATCGCCGAAGCGCGTCCAATAGGTGAGCTGGCCGTCGGAACCAGCTTCGGTGCGGACGCCGACCATCAGCGAGAACAGCACCAGCGCGATCAGCGCGTTGACGCAGGCGGTCTTCAGGAGAGCGGGGATGCCCGATGCAGTTTTGGCCGTATTGATCGAGGGAGTTTTCACGCGCGCGACCGTCAGACTTTTTCGACTTCGGGGCGGCCGAGCAGGCCGGTCGGCATGAAGATCAGCACGACGATCAGGATCGAGAACGCGGCGACGTCCTTGTATTCGACCGAGAAATAGGCCGACCAGAACGTCTCGATCAGCCCGATCGCCAGCCCCCCGAGCATGGCGCCGGGCAGCGAGCCGATGCCGCCGAGTACGGCCGCGGTGAACGCCTTGATGCCGGCGACGAAGCCCATGAAGAAATCGACCAAGCCGTAATAGAGCAGGTACATCAGGCCGGCCACTGCGGCGAGCGCAGCGCCGATCACGAAAGTCATGGAGATGGTTCGGTCGACGTTGACGCCGAGCAGCGCCGCCATGGTCTGGTCCTGCTCGCAGGCGCGCATGTCGCGCCCGAGCCGGGTGCGCGACACCAGCCAGGTGAAGATCGCCAGCAGCACGATGGTGGTGATGACCACCACGATCTGGATGTTGGAGAGCTGGATGACGAAGCCATCGGCGCTCTCGTGCAGCGTATAGCCGCCGGTGATCACTGGCGGCACTGGCTTTACCCGCGCGCCTTGCGCCACCTGCGAATAGTTGGTCAGCACGAACGACATGCCGATCGCCGACAGCATCGGCGCGAGGCGGAAGGAGTGGCGCAGCGGACGGTAGGCGATGCGCTCGATGGTCCAGCCATACAGGGCGGTGACCGCCATCGAGACCAGAATCACGATCAAGAGGATCACCGGGACCGCAGTCAGGCCGGTCGAGACCAGGAGCAGGAAGGTGATCAGCGCGATGAAGCCGCCGATCATGAAGACATCGCCATGGGCGAAGTTGATCATGCCGACGATGCCGTAGACCATCGTGTAGCCGATCGCGATCAGCCCGTAGATCGAGCCGAGCACGAGGCCGTTGATGAGCTGCTGGGCGAAATAATCCATAGGCTGCCGTACCCAAATCTGACGCGGCTCAAAGGGAGCTCTTCGAGAGAGAGTGCTGGTTTCTTCTCGGGCCCCGGCAGCCCTTAAGCATTCTCGTTTTGTAACAGGAGGGAACTGGCGGCTGCAACCGGCCCCGCCTCTGCATCAAGGCTTTTACAGAGATCATTTGGCGCTCTGGTTCCCCCCGCAATGGGCGGAACCGGTTCCCCCGGTGCCCCAATTGCAAGCCTGTGGGTGCCAGTTAAGGTAAACAAAGGGTTTAAATTGCCACCACAGTCTGATGCGAGTTAGCTCCCGGCAAAGCCTTCCATCGAAGGCGCGGACCAAACGAAGCGGGAAGCGGCATGTTCGGAAACTGGCGGATCGGTTCGGTCAACGGCGCACTTCTGGCGGCCTATTTCATCCCGGCCTGGACCCTCGTCGCCTTCAACATCATGGTGGCGCCGGTGCACGGCCTCTATGAGCGGCCGAGCGTCGCAGTGGCGCTTTTCCTCAGCGACCATCTCCAGATGGCGGGGATGGACACGGTGCGCGCCGCCTGGCTGCTGGCACTGGGGCGACTGACGGTGGTGGCGTTCTTTGCGATCTACCTTGCGCTGCTCTGCATTCCCCGCATCCGCAAGAACGGGGGTAGCGACGAAGCGCTCGGCATTGCGCTTGCGATCGGCAGCCTGATCTCGTTTGCGAGCATGATCATGGCTTCGAAGGTCGGCGAGATGGCCGCGCTGCGGCTGCACGCCACCGAGCTCCTGCTCTTGCTCGGTGCCGCCATCGTGGTGGTGATCGAACGGCCCGAGGCGGCGCCCAAGATCGTTCAGAAGACCGTAGAGGCCACTCCGCCGCTAGGTCTTGAGCAGGCCGAGCTCCTGCACAATCGCTGAGGCTTCCTTGACGGCGTGGTTCGCCGCCGGCACGCCGCAATAGATCGCCTGCTGCAGCAGGATTTCCTTGATGTCGTCGGGCGTGAAGCCGCCCTCGGCGAGGGCCGCGCGCACATGCAGGCGGAATTCGTCCCATTGGCCAAGCGCAACCATGGTGCCGATCACCAGCACCCGCCGCGTGCGCTCGTCGAAATGCGGCCGCGTCCAGGTCTCGCCCCAGGCGTAGCGGGTGATCATGTCCTGGAAATCGGTGTTGAATGCATTGCGACCCGCGATCGACTTGTCGACCCAGGCATTGCCCAGCACTTTTCGGCGCACGTTCATGCCGGCATCGCGGCGTTTCTGGTCGTCCATTCTCTATCCTCCTCTCCGTCATTGCGAGGTAGCGAAGCAATCCAGTCTGTCACCGCGGAGGGATTTCTGGATTGCTTCGCTGCGCTCGCAATCACGGTTGTGACTAACGTTGCGTCAAAAAGCCCACCACCGCGTCGGTGAACGCGTGCGGCTGCTCGACATTGGAAATGTGGGCGGCGTCGATGATGGTCATGCTCGCGCCGGGAATGCTTGAGCGGATCAATTCACCCGCCGAAATCGGCGTCGCCATGTCGTGGCGGCCGGCGATCACCAGTGTCGGGCTCTTGATCTTCGGCAGCAGCGCGCGCTGGTCGAGCGTCGACAGCGCCTCGCAGCAGGCGAGATAGCCTTCGACCGGCGAGGCCAGCAGCATCGCCTTCATCCTGGCGGTGATGTCGGGCGCGCGCTCGCGGAAATCCTGGGTGAGCCAGCCGGCGATAACGGCATCGGCGACGGAAGCGATGCCGCCCTTCTTCACGGCGTCGATGCGCTCGAGCCATTTGGTTGGCTCGGCATAGTAGCAGGAGGTGTTGGCGAGGATGAGCTTGCCGAAGCGCTCCGGCGCGTTCGCGCCCAGCCATTGCCCGACCATGCCGCCCATCGACAGGCCGCACCAGTGCACTTTCTCGATATTGAGGTCGTCGAGGATGGCCAGCACGTCGCGGCCGAAGCGCTCCATCGTATAGGGGCCAGGCGGAACGTTGGACTTGCCGTGGCCGCGGCGGTCGTAGCGGATGACGCGGAATATCTGCGTCAGTGCCTTCATCTGCGGCTCCCACATCTGCAGCATGCAGCCGAGCGAGTTTGACAGCATCAGCGTCGGCCCGCCGTCGCGGCCCTCGACGGAGACGTTGATCAGGCAACCGTCGGCATCGATCATGGGCATGCGGGCGTCTCCGTTTATTTGCGCTCAGGACTGTTTTATTCGCGTTCGAGGCTGTCGAGCAGACGGTCGATCAGGGCTTGGGAAGCGCCTTGATAGGCCATCGGCTCGAACAACGCCGCAATTTTTTCCGGCGAAAGATGCGCAGTGACCTGCGAATCGGCTGCGAGCACCTCGCGCAGATGCTTCTTCTCGACGACCGCGCGCTTGCTCGCGGCTTCGACGAGATGATGCGCATCGCTCTTGCCGATCGTCTCGGCCAGGGCGAAGGTGACCGCTTCCGCCATGATCAGGCCGTGGGTCGCATCGAGATTGCTGCGCATGCGCGCTGCATCGACATCGAGTCCTTCCGCGATGTCGACTATGGCTGCGAGGGCACCGGAGGTGACCAGCATCAATTGCGGCAGCGTCGGCCATTCCGCGTGCCACGGGCCAGCGCTGCGCTCATGGTCCTGCACCTGGGCCGCGAAAATCGTCGCGGCGAGCTGCGGCGCCATGGTTGCGCAGCCGAGCGCACTTGCGGCCGCGACCGGGTTGCGCTTGTGCGGCATGGTCGAGGAGCCGCCGCGGCCTTCCCCTGCCGGCTCGAACGCCTCGGCAACGTCGGTCTGCATCAGCAGCGAGACGTCGCGCGCAATCTTGCCGCAGCTGCCGGCGAGAATCGCAAAGGCTGATGCGACTTCCGCGATGCGGTCGCGGTGGGTGTGCCAGGGGGCTTCGGGCAGCGGCAGGTTCAGCTCTTGCGCTAGCCGTTCGGAAACGACAAGCCCCTTGTCGCCAAGGGCTGCAAGCGTGCCGGCCGCACCGCCGAATTGCAGTGCGAGGCCCTCGCGGGAGAGCCGCCTGAGGCGGCAGCGGGCGCGGGCGAGGCTTGCGGCATATTCGGCGGCCTTCAGGCCGAACGGCATCGGCAGGGCGTGCTGGAGCCAGGTTCGCGCCACCATTGCCGTGTTGCGGTGGGCCCGCGCCAGTGCGGCAAAGCCCTTGATGGCGCGGCTGAGATCGGCGTCCAATGCATCGATGCCGGCGCGAAGCGTGAGCATGGTCGCGGTGTCGATGACGTCCTGGCTGGTCGCGCCCCAATGCACGTAGCGGGCGGCCTCTGCGTCGGCCCTGCCGACATTGGCGGTCAGAATCTTGACCAGGGGGATCGCGAGATTGCCGGATCGAGTGGCGGCCTCGGCCAGCGCGGCCATGTCAAAGACATCGGCCTTGCACGCGGTTTCGATCGGGCCCACCGCGGACGTGGGAATCACACCCGTAGCCGCCTCGGCTCGGGCCAGTGCTGCCTCGAAATCGAGCATGTTCTGGAGGGTCGACCGGTCGTCGCAGACCGTACGCATGGCCACGCTCGACAGCATCGGCGCGAGCAGGGGGGAGAGGGATGTGCTCATATTGTGCGGGACCTAACCACCATGGCCCGCCTGTGCCAATCCCAAACCGGCGGCGCAAGCTTTTTGCAGTTGCGAATATGCATTGCACGTGACCGAGGCCACCCTTTCTTTTGCCGCCTCCGTGCGGTACTTGAGCTGCCTTATAGTTTAGTTGCGCGATCCATCCCGGGAGGCACCCAATGGCCATGACGATGAACGGCGAAGTCCAGCTTGCGGCGCCGCGCGAGGCCGTGTGGGCCAAGCTCAACGATGCCGAGGTGCTAAAGGCCTGCATCCCCGGCTGCGAGGAGCTGGAGAAGACCGAGGATGGCGGCTTTCGTGCGACGGCGAAAATGAAGGTCGGCCCGGTGTCGGCGCGCTTCAAGGGCAAGGTCACGCTGTCCGATCTCGATCCGCCGAACGGCTACAAGATCTCCGGCGAAGGCGAGGGCGGGGTGGCTGGGTTCGCCAAGGGAGGCGCCGTGGTCAAGCTTGCGGAGAAGGACGGCGGTACGCTTTTGTCCTACGAGGTCGAGGCGCAGATCGGCGGCAAGTTGGCGCAGCTCGGCCAGCGCCTGATCAACGGCGCCGCCAAGAAACTGGCCGACGAATTTTTCGCGAACTTCGCCAAGGCGGTACAGGGCTGAGGGCCGATGCCTCAAGCATTGCGCCTTCCGGCATATCGCGTTTTGTCATGGCGCCTTGCATTCCCGGTGATGTTGCCCCGGGGCATATTGGCCCATATGATGGGTCGGAATAATTATAAGAACCGCTTCGACGGGACCCGTCGGGGCGCTGATAGAGAGTGCTTATGGCAAAAATCTCCCTCATCGTGAACGGCAATCCTGTCACGGCCAACGTCGATCCCCGCACCCTGCTGGTGCAGTTCCTGCGCGAGAATCTGCGGCTCACCGGCACCCATGTCGGCTGCGACACCTCGCAGTGCGGCGCCTGCGTCGTGCATCTGGACGGCAAGGCCGTGAAGTCCTGCACCACGCTCGCCGTGATGGCCGATGGCCACGAGGTCAAGACGATCGAGGGGTTGGCCGCCGACGGCGCGCCGCTGCATCCGATGCAGGAGGCCTTCCGCGAACACCATGGACTGCAGTGCGGCTTCTGCACGCCCGGCATGATCATGACCGCGATCGACATCGTCCATCGCAAGGGCAACGAGCTCGACGACCACACCATCCGCGAGGAGCTGGAAGGCAATCTCTGCCGCTGCACCGGCTACCAGAACATCGTCACCTCGATCTCCGCCGGCGCCAAGGCGATGGCGAAATCCGATCTCGCGTAAACCGCGCGCGCACTCTGCGATCAGGACATTCAGATGTACGACTTCAAATACCATCGCCCCGGGACAGTTCGGCAGGCCGCCAACCTCCTGGTGAAGAACGAAGACGCCAAGGTGATCGCCGGCGGCCACACGCTGATTCCCGTCATGAAGCAGCGCCTCGCCAGCCCGCCGCATCTGGTCGACCTCTCCCATATCGATGGGCTCAACACGATCGAGATGAAGGGCCGCGCGCTCGTGATCGGTGCCACCGCCAGGCATGCCGAGGTCGCAACCTCGGCTATCGTCGGCGAGGCGATCCCGGCGCTCGCGAACCTTGCCGGCCAGATCGGCGATCCCGCCGTGCGCCACAAGGGCACGATCGGCGGCTCGCTCGCCAACAACGATCCGACTGCCGACTATCCGGCTGCCGTGTTGGCGCTGGGCGCCACCATCGTCACCAACAAGCGCCGCCTCAAGGCAGAGGAGTATTTCCAAGGCCTGTTCACGACGGCGCTCGAAGCCGACGAGATCATCACCAAGGTGATGTTCCCGCTGCCGAAGAAGGCGGCCTATATCAAGTTCCGCAACCAGGCCTCGCGTTACGCGCTGGTCGGCGTGTTCGTGGCGCGGCGTCCCTCCGACGTGCGCGTCGCGGTCACCGGCGCCGGCTCCGAAGGCGTGTTCCGTGTCACCGCGTTCGAGGAAGCCCTGAAAAAGCGCTTCGCCGCGAAAGCGCTTGACGGCATCGAGGTGCCGGCGGACGGCCTCAACAGCGACATCCATGGCAGCGCCGAATACCGCGCGCACCTCATCGGCGTGCTGACGCGGCGTGCCCTCGACGCCGCCAACGCCAAGGAGTGAGTGATCCTCACGCCTCGGCCCAAACTTGTCCCGGTGAGGGCGTAGCGAGACTGGCTTTTTCATGACCTCAGTGGCCAACACGTCCGGTGCCTTGCCGGCATCGGTCGATTCGATGCTCGAACTCCTGACGTCGCGCGGCTATCTCGCCGAGCGATCGCTGGCCACGGTGACCTATCTGTCGCTGCGCATGGGTCGGCCGCTGTTTCTGGAAGGCGAGGCCGGCGTCGGCAAGACCGAGATCGCAAAAGTGCTGTCGGCGGCACTGGGGCGGAAGCTGATCCGCCTGCAGTGTTACGAAGGCCTCGACGTCTCCTCGGCGGTCTACGAGTGGAATAGCGCCGCGCAGATGATCGCGATCCGGATGGCCGAGGCCGCCGGCGACACCGATCGCGATCAATTGTCGTCCGACATCTTCGCCGATCGCTACATGATCAAGCGACCGCTGCTCCAGGCGCTTGAGCCTGACGTCGCCGGGCCGCCGGTCCTTCTGATCGACGAGCTCGACCGCGCCGACGAGGCGTTCGAGGCGTATCTGCTCGAAATCCTCAGCGACTTCCAGGTGACGATTCCCGAATTCGGCACCGTGAAGGCGCCGAGCCCGCCGATTGTCATCATCACCTCCAACCGCACCCGCGAGATCCACGACGCGCTGAAGCGGCGCTGTCTCTATCACTGGGTCGATTATCCCGACGCCGATCGCGAGCTCGCGATCGTCAAGTCGCGCGTGCCGGGCATCTCCGCAAAATTGTCGCAGCAGGTCGTGCGCTTCGTCCAGGCACTACGCAATCAGGATTTCTACAAATCGCCGGGCGTCGCCGAGACCATCGACTGGGCCACCGCACTGTCGGAGCTCGACGCCCGCTCGCTGACCCCGCAAGTGGTCGGCGACACGCTGGGCGCGCTGCTCAAATACCAGGACGACATCACGCGGATGCAGGGCGACACCTTGCAGAAGGTGCTGAAGGAAGCGACGAGCGACTAACTTGTCATTCCGGGTGCGACGAAGTTGCGAGCCCGGAATCCATTGTGCGGCGGGGATTATGGATAAATGGATTCCGGGTTCACGCTTCGCGTGCCCCGGAATGACGGCAGAGACAGCAGACTATGGCCATCAATCACCTGGCGCCTGAGCAGACCGAGCAGTTCGCCGACAACATCGTGGGCTTCGCCCGCGCGCTGCGTTCGGCCGGCATGCCGGTCGGGCCGGGTGCGGTCATCGATGCCATGAGCGCGCTTGAGGTGATCGACATCGGCAACCGCGCCGACGTCTTCACCACGCTTGAGGCGATCTTCGTCAAGCGCCACGAGCATGCGCTGATTTTCAAGCAGGCCTTCAACCTATTCTTCCGCGCCTCGGAAGAGTGGAAGCACATGCTGGATTCGGTGCCGTTGCCGGAGCAGGCCAAGAAGAAGCCCCAGGCAGGCTCGCGCCGTGTGCAGGAAGCGATGTCGCAGCCGCGCATGACGGAGACGCCACAGCACCAGGAGCAGGATTTGCGCCTGTCGGTTTCGGACAAGGAAATCCTTCAGAAAAAGGATTTTGCGCAGATGAGCGCGGCCGAGATCACCGAAGCGCTCCGCGCCGTCGAGCGGATGCGGTTGCCGCAGGCCGAGCTTCTGACGCGTCGGCACCGGCCCGATCCCCGCGGCCTGCGCCTCGATCTCCGCCGCACGCTGCGTGCCTCGTTGCGCACTGGCGGCGACATCATCGACATCCATCGCCTCGGGCGGATCGAGAAACCGGCGCCGATCGTGGCGCTGCTCGACATCTCGGGCTCGATGAGCGAGTACACCCGACTGTTCCTGCATTTCCTGCATGCCATAGGGGACGCGCGAAAACGTGTCTCGGTGTTCCTGTTCGGCACTCGCCTCACCAACGTGACCCGGGCGCTGCGCCAGCGCGACCCCGACGAGGCGCTGGCGAGCTGCTCGGCCTCCGTCGAGGACTGGGCCGGCGGCACCCGGATCTCGGCGTCCCTGCACAATTTCAACAAATTGTGGGCCCGGCGCGTGCTGAGCCAGGGCGCCATCGTGCTGCTGATCTCCGACGGGCTCGAGCGGGAGGCCGATTCCAAGCTGGCCTTCGAGATGGACCGGCTGCACCGCTCCTGCCGGCGGCTGATCTGGCTCAACCCGCTGCTGCGGTTCGGCGGCTTCGAGGCCAAGGCGCAGGGCATCAAAATGATGCTCCCGCACGTTGACGAATTCCGTCCGGTACATAATTTGAGCTCGATCCAGGAGCTGATCATCACACTCTCCGGGCCGCTGCCGCCGCATCACCGCAGCCTGATCCGCTCCGCAGCCTGAGAGGTAGCCATGCTCGATCGCGACGAGGATATTCTGAAGGCGGCGGAGGACTGGCAGAAGGCCGGTCGTGGCGTCGCGCTCGCCACCGTGGTGGAGACCTGGGGCTCGGCACCGCGTCCGGCGGGCTCGAGCCTCGTCATCAATGACGAGGGCACGTTCCTGGGGTCCGTCTCCGGCGGCTGCGTCGAGGGCGCCGTGGTCACCGAGGCCATGGATGTGATCCAGAGCGGCAAGCCCAGGATGCTGGAGTTTGGCGTTGCCGACGAGACTGCCTGGAATGTCGGGCTGTCCTGCGGCGGCACCATCCGCGTCTTCGTCGAGAAAGTCGGCTAGCCGTGAAGCTCGCAATCCTGCACGAACTCAATGCCGAGCGCGCCGCCCGCCGCCCGGTGATCCTGGTGACCGACACCGAAAGCGGCGAGCAGCGCCTGGTGAAGGCCGAGGACTTCAGTAAGGATCCCCTGCGCGCCGAACTCGACAAGCAGCTTCGCATGGGCAAAAGCGCCAGCGTCGAAGCCGGCGGCAAGAAGCTCTTCCTCAACGTCTATGCCCCGACCGCGAAGCTCGTCATCGTCGGCGCCGTCCATATCAGCCAGGCCCTGGCACCGCTGGCGCGCTCGCTCGGCTACGACGTCACCGTGGTCGATCCGCGCACGGCCTTTGCGAGCCCCGAGCGCTTCCCCGACGTTCCACTGGTCGCGGAATGGCCCGACACGGCGCTGCCGCCGCTCAATGTGGATGCCTACACGGCATTCGTCGCGGTGACGCACGATCCCAAGATCGACGACCCCGCGTTGCTGCACGCCTTCGAGCGCAACTGCTTCTATATCGGCGCACTCGGCTCGCGAAAGACGCACGCCAAGCGCGGCGACCGGCTGCGGGCGCAGGGCGCCAAGGAGAGCGACATCGCGCGCATCCACGCGCCGATCGGGCTTGCGATCGGCGCGGTCTCGCCGTCCGAGATCGCGGTGTCGATCATGGCCGAGATCACGGCGGTGCTTCGGCTGCCGCCCAAGGAAAAAGAAGAAGCCGCATGAAGTTCGGCCCAGCGAGCCCCAGGGATGCGATCGGCGGGGTGACCGTCCACACCCTGCGCCAGGGACCGCTGGTGCTGAAGAAGGGCACGACGATCGGGCCCACCGAGGTCGAGGCGCTGGAGCGCGCCGGCATCCAGGAAATCGTGGTGGTGCGGATGGAGGAGGGCGATGTCTCCGAGGACATCGCGGCTGCCAGCATCGCGCTCGCCGTCGGTGGTGATGGCATTCATGTCGAGCGGGCCTTCACCGGTCGCGCCAATCTGTTCGCCGCGCGCCCGGGCGTGCTGGTGATCGATCGCGCCGCGGTGGATCGCATCAACAATATCGACGAGGCCATTACCTTTGCCACGCTCTCGGCCTTCAAGCCGGTGGTCGAGGGCGAGATGGTCGGCACCGTCAAGATCATCCCGTTCGGCGTCGAAGGAAACTTGCGTGATGCCGCGGTAAAGGCCGCGGGTCGCGACGTTCTGAAGATCGCGCCTTACGTCATCAAGCGTGTCGGCGTGGTCTCGACGCTGCTGCCCGGCCTGTCCTCCAAGGTGATCGACAAGACGTTGCGCGTCACCGCCGAGCGGCTGGCGCCGGCCGGCGCCGGCATCATCGCCGAGCGGCGGGTCCCGCATGAGGAGCAGGCGCTTTCGGCTGCGATCAAGGAATTACTGGGACTTGGCGCCGAGCTCGTGATCGTGTTCGGGGCATCTGCGATCGCCGACCGCCGCGACGTGATCCCTGCGGCCGTGACCGAAATCGGCGGCGAGATCGAGCATTTCGGCATGCCGGTCGATCCCGGCAATCTGCTGCTGATTGCCCGGGCCGGCACCGTGCCGGTGCTGGGCGCGCCCGGCTGCGCGCGCTCGCCGGTCGAGAACGGGTTCGATTGGGTACTGATGCGGCTGCTGGCCGGCATCAAGGTGACGCGGTCCGAGCTGATGGGCATGGGCGTCGGTGGCCTCCTCATGGAGATCGTCACGCGCCCGCAGCCGCGCGCAAAACCGGAGATCGAGGGCAACAACCACGTCGCGGTCATCGTGCTCGCAGCGGGCCGTTCGACCCGGATGGGTGGGCCGAACAAGCTACTGGCCGAGCTCGACGGCAAGAAGCTGGTGCGGATTGCGACCGAGCAGGCGCTGGCCTCGAAAGCATCGGAGGTCATCGTCGTCACCGGCCATCAGACCGAGCTGATCGAGCAAGCCTTGCAAGGTCTGAAGGTGCGTATCGTCAAGAATCCGGATTTCGCCGGCGGCATCGCAAGCTCGGTCAAGGCGGGCATCGCGGCCGTTCCCGAAGCTTGCGACGGCGCTGTGGTCTGCCTCGGCGACATGCCGCTGATCGATGCCGGTCTGATCGACCGTCTCATCGACGCGTTCGCACCCGACCGCGGCAATCTCATCGTCGTGCCCGTCAGCGAGGGCCGCCGCGGCAATCCCGTGCTGTGGTCGCGCCGCTTCTTCAAGGAGTTGATGACGCTCGACGGCGATGTCGGCGCGCGTCACCTGATCGCGAAGCACACCGAGGCGGTCGCCGAAGTGCCGGTCGACGGCGAGAGCGCCTTTCTCGACATCGACACGCCGCAGGCATTGGAAGCGGCACGGCGGGGCTGACGCTGCCGTAGAAGTGGGCAAAGGCGCACAGCGCCGATGTCCGCGGCTCGCCTACTTCTTCGTATTCGATAGCTTCTCGACCCCGGCCTTCAGCTCGACACCGCTCTTCGTCAACAGGGTCTTGTCGCCGGTGTTGAACGTAAACGTGTCGGCGCCCGCGCTGATGCCGTTCCACGCGACGGCTTCTGCGATGGACAGATACCACAATCCCTGGAATCCCGATGAATTGTTCAATTGTCCGGTCCACACGGTGGTCGATCCGCAGCCAAGGAAGTTCACCGAGAAACTGATCGCGGTGCCAGTGCTACCGTAGGCCAGCCAACCCGTCACGCCTTGCGGCTTGCCTTCGTCGCAGCTGTTCGCAGCATTGTTGGTATAGGTCCCCGTGATGGCACCTGTCGTCGTGTTGACGTTGGTGATGGCCAGGGTCGAGCCATACTGGTTGGTCCAGGTCCAGTTCACCGACTGCGCATATGCGGGCAAGGGTCCGACGAGACAGGCCGACGCGAGCATTCCGAACAGCATTGCATTGATGTGGCGCATGGTCGCTTCCTCCGGCTCTCTGAGCTTCACGACCTTAAATAACGCGATTGAAAAACACAACTATAAAGTGCATATTCATGCCGCTATTCCGGCGCGGCTTTTCAACCACGCGTTCACCAAGTGGAAACGACCGACGCTTAGAGTCGCCTTCGCCTGCCTTGGGGGGAGGGGTTTTTCATGGCTTCGAACGTCGTCGCGCGCCGTTGCGCGATGTTTTTCTTTGCGCTGTCCGTCTACGTCGCGGGCGCTCGCCATATCACGGATGCGCACGCCGCCGGAGCATTTGCGGTCGGCAAGTGCGGCGCCTATGGCCAGGCCTTTGATTATGGCGCCGAGCACGATGCGCGTGCGGCGGCGCAGAAGCAGTGCAAGGGCGATTGCACGACCGTGACGATGAAGCGCGCCTGCGCCGCGATGTCGGTCGATCTTTCCAATCCCTGCGGCGCCTATGGCTATGCCGTCAAGCCGAAGATCTCGGCCACGCTCAATGCCGCCACGCGCGAATGCTACAAATACGGCGGCAAGGAATGCGTGATCCGCGCCTGGGCCTGCGACGCGAAGGGTTGATTCCTGTTGCCGTCATTCCGATGGTGCGTAGCGTCGAATCCGGAATGACAGTCGAGGAGTTGCATGCAGTTCGATACCAAGATCGCCGTCGTGATCCGCACCGATCTTCAGGCCTGGCAGAAGCTCAACGTCGCGGCCTTCCTTACCAGCGGCATTGCCGCGGCCTTTCCGGAATGCATCGGCGAGCCCTATGAGGACGCGTCGGGTACGAAATATCACGCGCTGATCGGTCAGCCGATCCTGATCTATGGCGCCGACGGTCCCGCATTGACGCGTGCGCTCGATCGGGCGCTGACGCGCAGCGTCAAGCCGGCGGTCTATACCGAGGACATGTTTAAGACCACGCACGATGCTGCCAACCGCGAAGCGGTGAGGGCGGTGGCGCGGACCGATCTCAACCTCGTCGGTCTCGCCGTGCGCGCCGAGCGCAAGGTGATCGACAAGATCGTCGATGGGCTGAGGTTTCATAGTTGAGGCGGGTGCTTGTTGTTTCACCTCTCCCGCTTGCGAGGGCTTTGCGTAAATCGCGAATCTGCGATTCTCTAAGAGACATCTGAAGAGGATCTGGGGATGGCATATCGG
>NZ_JBVVPM010000059.1:7688-47902 GCF_055811255.1 Bradyrhizobium sp. MI1.11 | reverse complement strand
GCATTGGCACCTGCTCCCTTCGGGAGCCAAGCCTCAATAAAACTCGGCTGCCCCGTCTGCTTCACCGCCATCGTCATCCTCCAAGGCTTTGCCTTAGAGAATCACAATTGACGGATTACGCAACAAGCCCACAAGGGGAGAAGGAAGAAAGTGTTAGAAACACCTCACCTCGGCTTCCGCCTGTGCTCGCCGCAAATCATTCACGGCCGAGTTCGCCTGCTCCGAGGTGCGGAACTGGACGCCAAGATTGCCGCGGACCTGGGACATGCTGAGCGCGGTTTCGGCGGTGACGTAGCGCTCATAGGACACGATCGAGGCCACCACGTCGATCGAGCAGGAACATTGTTCGATTGCCTGCCGGCTCTCGCCATTGGCCTTCATGCAGCCATAGACATACTCGGCACGCGCCGACGTCGGATAATCATTGGCCTCTTCAGCCTGTGCACCGAGCGCGGTCGCAGCCCACACCGCCAATGCGGCGACAATCGGTCGTAGCTGTCCGGCCAGATTCATGAGCGTCCTCCCGCTGGTTGCGACGGAAGCTATGCTATGCGTATTGTCCTGAAAAGCACCCTACCAGAGGAAACGGCTCACAAGGTGATGAGAGCATTTGGTCGATCATTGGCGCTCGCGACGACGCTGGCGCTGACACTAGCCGGGCCCGGCCGCGCCGCGGATACGATTCGCCTTGCGGTGCAGAAGACCGGAACATTCTCCTGGGAGCTGGCCGCGATCCGCGCCGGCGGCCTCGACAAGGAGGCCGACCTGTCGCTCGACGTCACCGAGCTTGCGAGCCCCGAGGCCGGCAAGATCGCCCTGCGCGCTGGCAATGCCGACATCATCCTGTCCGACTGGCTGTGGGTGTCGCGCGAGCGCACGCTCGGCGCCAAGCTCACCTTCTATCCCTATTCCAGCGCGCTCGGCGCGGTGATGGTGCCGGCCGCCTCGCCGATCAAGTCGCTGGCTGATTTGAAGGGCCGCAAGCTGGCGGTCGGCGGCGGTCCCATCGACAAGAGCTGGCAGCTGCTCCAGGCGCGCATGAAGCAGGACGGCATCGACCTGAAATCGGAGGCGACCATCGTCTATGGTGCTCCGCCTCTGATCGCCGCCAAGGCGCTCGACGGCGAGATGGATGCGAGCCTCAACTTCTGGAATTTCTGTGCACAGCTGGAGGCCAAGGGCTTTAGACGCCTCACCGGCATCGAGGACATATTGCCAAAACTCGGCGCCAAGGGCGCGGTCTCCGCAGTCGGCTATGTCTTCGACGAAAGCTGGGCGGCAGGTCATCGCGATGCGGTGGCGCGCTTCATCGCGATGACCCGCAAGGCCAAGCAGCTGCTGGTGACCTCGGATGCAGCCTGGGACAAGATCGCACCGCTCACCGGCACGAGCGATGCCACCCTGCTGAAGACCTATCGCGAGCGATATCGCGACGGCATTCCGCGCCGGAGCATCGATGACGAAGAACAGGACGCGCGCGTGCTCTATCGCGTGCTGGCCGAGACCGGCGGACGCGACCTCGTGGGCCCCGCTGCCGAGCTCGATCCCGGCACGTTCTATCACGCAGTTGCCGGAGACTGAGGTGCTGCGTCTTCTGTCGTTTGCCCTGTTGCTCGCGATCTGGTGGACAGCCGCCCTGTTCGTCGGCGCCGCAAAGCTGCCCTCTCCGTCCGCCGTGCTCGACGTCGTCATCGCGGAAGCATCGAGCGGCGCGCTGTTCCTGCATCTCGGCGCCACGCTCGCCCGCGTGAGCCTCGCCTTCGTGCTGGCGATGTCGCTCGGCAGCGCCATCGGCTATCTGATGGGACGGGTGAAGCTCGCCGACCGGCTCGGCGATCCCTGGCTGATCCTGCTCCTGAACCTGCCCGCGCTGGTCGTGATCGTGCTGGCCTATATCTGGGCCGGCCTCACCGAGGCCGCAGCGATCGCGGCGATCGCGATCAACAAGCTGCCGACCGCCATCGTCACCCTGCGCGAGGGCGCACGCGCGCTCGACCGCTCGCTCGACGAGATGGCGAGCGTGTTCGCGATGCCGCGCTGGCGCGCGTTCCGCCACGTCGTGCTGCCGCAACTGGCACCCTATATCGCAGCCTCAGCCCGCTCCGGATTGTCGCTGGTGTGGAAGATCGTGCTGGTCGCCGAACTCCTGGGCCGGCCGAACGGCGTCGGCTTCGAGATCGGCGTCGCTTTCCAGCTGTTCGACACGCCGCGGCTGCTGGCCTATTCGCTGACCTTCGCCGCCGTCGTGCTCGTGATCGAGACCGCGCTGGTGCAACCGTTCGAAGCCCGCGCAACACGATGGCGACCCCGTGCGGCTTGAGGTCGATATCACAGGCAAGAGCTTCAAGAGTGCCGCGGGCGGGACGCAGGAGGTGCTCGCGCCGGTCAGATTCGCGCTTCAATCCGGCGAGGTCGGCGTGCTGATCGGTCCCTCCGGCTGCGGCAAGAGCACGATGCTGCGCATCATCCTCGGGCTCGACCGCGATTTCGAGGGGCACGTCTCGCGCCCGCCGGAAGCGCGGATCGGCATGGTTTTCCAGGAGCCGCGGCTGCTGCCATGGCGCTCGGTCGAGCAGAATGTACGGCTTGCGGCACCCGATGTGACCGACGCCAAGCTCGCCGAGCTGTTCAGGATCCTGGAGCTGGACGCGCATCGCAGTCATTTTCCAGGCGAATTGTCACTGGGCCTCGCCCGGCGCGTCGCGCTCGCCCGCGCCTTTGCGGTGGAGCCTGACCTGCTCGTGCTCGACGAGCCCCTCGCCTCGCTCGACGACGCACTCGCCGGCCGTTTGCGCGACGAGATCGCGACGCTGGTGGCGCGCCGTCCGGTGATGACGTTGCTCGTCACCCACAGCCTGGATGATGCGATCCGGCTCGGCGACCGCCTGTTCTTGCTATCGCCGCGACCGGCGCGCATCGTGCGCGAGGTGCCGATTGCCATCCCGCGCGCGGAGCGCAGCGAGGCCGAGCTCGGCAAGATCAGGGCCGAGCTCGCCGCGTTGCAGCTTGAATCGAAATGAGAACTCATGGTCAATTGGATCAACGACATCTTCGCGGGAGGGTCATCATGCGGCGTACGCTGATTGCGATCGGCATCCTGTTGGTTGCGATGCCCGGCGCGGCGCTCGCGCAGGCCAAAGGCAAGGGTATCCGGCTCTGGAATCTGACGACGGAGACGATCTCCGGTTTCCAGCTCTCGCCGGCCGGGAAGACCGAGTGGGGGCCGAACCAGTGCTTGAACGACAAGGACAAGGAGGTCGATCACGACGAGCGGCTGCGCATCACCGGCGTCGAGCCCGGCCGCTACGATGCCAGGGTCAGCTATCCCAATGCACGGCAGTGCATCGTGCGCGACATCGAGATCAAGGCGGATGCGGTGTTCTCGATCGCCGACAAGGATCTGAAGGACTGCAGCAAATAACGCGGGCTGCGTTACGAGCGTTTCGCCTCATGGTGAGGAGCGCGGAACGCGCGTCTCGAACCATGCAGGCCCGTCTGTCACCTACGGCCATCCTTCGAGACGCCTGCTTCGCAAGCTCATCAGGATGAGGACCTAAGCCAGTCGCGACCGGGAAGGCGGCGCAGCTCTTCACGCCTTATCGTTCGGGTGCGGATATTCGCAGCGCCACCGCACCGCTTGCCACTTCGGATGGTCGCCAACCCATTGCGCGATATAGGGCGGCGCAGCCATCGCGCATTGCGTCGGCGACCCCGCATAGTTGAACACCAGATGCTGCTCCTCGCAGGTCGCAGGCGAGAGCAACGCACACACAGTCACCACCAGGTCGATCGGGTTCATGCCGGGATCCTCGCAGAGCCGATGAAGAATAGCACAAAAGGCTACGCTCCGAGGAGCCGGAAGTTTCAATCCGGCCACGCGAAATCGAGCGGAAATTGCCCCATCGCCTCTCCCCGCAACCGGGGCGCGAGCGCTAGAAATTAACTCCAAACACCAGCCTCGCCTGGTGGCGCTCGAAATTGACGAGGTCGAGATTGCCGCCCGATCCGGCCGGACGGCCCCAGGCCTGCATGCTCCAGCTCATGGTCAGGCGCGAGCGATCGGAAAGCTGGAAATAAGCAGTCGGACCGACAAAGAGGGCCTGTCCTGCGAACTCGCCGAGGCCGATGCCTTCGTACTGCCGGAAGTAGCGCACCTCGCCGCCGAGCAGCACATCGGGCCGCACGCGGACGAGGCCGGCGAAGGCCGCGCCGATGGTCGAACTCTTTTCGGACAGTCCCGCCATTTCGAAACGCGCCCATTCGGGTTGATAGATCAGGTTGAGCGCGCCGATGGCGAAGTTCGGGATCAGCTCGCGATCGAAGGCGAGCGTGAAATCGGTACCGTACATCCGCCCTTTTGCGCCGGAAGTCTCGTCGATGCGATCGCCATGGAGTTCGGCGGCGACAGTCAACCCGAATGGCGCGCGCTCGCGATCGAGCAGGCGATAGCGCAGGTCAAGCGAAGCGCCCTGGAAATTGAACTGGCGGCGGTCGCCGATATCGGGGACGCCGGTGATGTCGTGCAGCGTGGCGGTGCCGCCGACCTCGATGCGGAAGTTCGGCAGCGGCACGATCTCTATCTCGACCTCCTGCGACAGGGCGCGATAGGTCCCGCCGCCTTTGCCGAATCGTCCTGTCGTCTGGGTCTGGAATTCGCGCTCGCCGGGATTGCCGACATCGGTGCCGATCATGAAGCCGAAGATGTGCTCGGTATCAAAGCCCTCTTCGGCGCTGACGCATGCCGGCGCGAGCGCGACGGTGCAGGCGGCTATGGTCCAGAATGTAAGGGCTCTCGCGCGCATCCCCGACACTACCACGGCTTCGATGGTAGTTGCCATCGAAGCCGCGGCAGGTCGCAAGTCTTACTTGCAGTCTTACTTGTGGTCCTACTTGCGCAAAGCGCAGGCGTACATGTTGATTTCCATGCCGACCGACACTTCCACGATCTTCGGAGCTTTCCAGGCCATTCGGGGACTCCCAAGGGATTGAGCGCGACATCGCGCCGGCCAAAACCTAGGGCTGCGTCAGGCACAGCGCAAGTCGGGAATCGCGCCGTCGACACAGCGAACTGTCGCATCGCGCTTGCAAACTTCTCTCTCGGGCAACTCGCCTTCGCTCCCAGTCAAGCGGCGCGGCGCTCACTGCAACAAGCGCAGCAGCGCGCGGCCGGCGCGCGAGTTCAGCTCCTTGGCATCCAGCGTTCCATCCTTGTCGGGATTCGCCGCGTTGAAGCGCTGCTCCACCACGGAGAGATATTCGTCGAGCGTGAGAGTCCCGTCGCGATCGGGATCGGCGGCGGCGAGTTCTTTCGCCGTTAACCGTCCGCGCAACTCGCGGGCGTCAAGCGTGCCGTCATGATCGGGATCGAGCTTGGCGAACAACGCGGTCGCCGCCTTCTTCACCTCGGCAAGGTCGAGCGTGCCGTCATTGTCGGTATCGAACGTCTTGACCGCGTTGCCGGAGGCCGACCATGCCGGACCGGACATCAGTGCAATCGTGAGCGCAAGTGCAACAGAGCGACGCGATATCATGAAAACCTCCCAGACCAAGAGCTCCGATTCGAGCCGGATCGAAACGACATAAGTCCACAAGCGAGCCTCGGTTCAAGCCCCGAATTGCAGGCTACGCCCGTACAACTTGCGGAACCCGTCGGCCCGACCATTGCCGTGGCGCACGCGCCCTGCTCCATGCCGCGGAATTTCTTCAGCGCCTGCGCACAAGTGAGAGTTGCTTGTCAGCTCTCCGTCAGGTGACCGGCGTCCCGCGCCGCCCACCAGATCGGCGTCGCAACTACGACTTTCGTATTGACGCGTTTTGCATTCGGGCGGAGTGTTGCTGCCGCAGCGTCAATAGGCGCGCACATTGGGAGGAACGGATGAAACGCTTTGCGATGGCCGCGAGCCTCGTCATGCTTGCATCGACTTGTGCAAATGCACAAACCAGCGAGCAGCTGGTCAAGGGTGCGACCGATACATCGAACGTTCTCAATTACGGAATGGGCTACAATCTCCAGCGTTTCTCGACGCTGAACCAGATCAACAAGGACAGCGTCAAGAACCTTGTCCCGGTCTGGAACTACTCTTTCAACGATGATCGCAGCGAGGAATCGCAGCCGCTAGTGTACCAGGGCGTGATCTACGTGACGTCGCACAACGCGACGATGGCGGTCGACGCCAAGACCGGCAAGCAGATCTGGAAATCCAAGGTCGAGTATCCTGCCGAAACGCCGCGCATCGTCTGCTGCGGCATCATCAATCGCGGCGCCGCGCTCTATGACGGCAAGGTGTTCCGCACCACGCTCGACGCCAACGTGATCGCGCTCGACGCCAAGGACGGCAAGGAGCTGTGGCGGCAGAAGGCTGCCGATATCAAGGAAGGCTATTCGATGACGGTGGCGCCGCTGGTCGCCGACGGCGTCGTGATCACCGGTATCTCCGGCGCCGAGTTCGGCACCCGCGGCTTCATCGACGGCTGGGATCCGGCAACAGGCAAGCACCTGTGGCGCACCCATTCGATCCCCTCCCCCGATGAGCCCGGCAGCGACACCTGGAAGGGCGATACCTGGAAGCTCGGCGGTGGCTCGACCTGGATTACGGGCTCCTATGATCCCGAGCTGAACACGGTCTATTGGGGTATCGGCAATCCCGGACCGTTCAACTCGGCGGTGCGCCCGGGTGACAACCTCTACACCTGCTCCGTGCTGGCGATGGATCCCAAGACCGGCAAGATCAAGTGGCACTACCAGTTCTCGCCGAACAATCCGTTCGACTATGACAGCGTGGCCGAGATGGTCCTCGCCGACATGAACGTCGAGGGCAAGCCGACCAAGGTGCTGATGGATGCCAACCGCAACGGCTTCTTTTACGTGCTCGACCGCACCAACGGAAAGCTGCTCGCGGCCAATCCTTACGTGAAGGTCAACTGGGCGACGGGAATCGACATGAAGACCGGACGTCCCATCGAGACCGACGTCTCGAAGGACGCGCGTGAGGGCAAGAAGGTGACCGTCTACCCGTCGATCCTCGGCGGCAAGAACTGGGAGCCGATGTCGTTCAATCCGCAGACCGGCCTCGCCTATGCCAACACGCTCGCCTTCGGCGGCAGGTACAAGACCGAACCCGCCACTTTCAAGCAGGGTGAATGGTATCTCGGCATGGACCTCACCGATCTCTGGGAATGGGGTGACGGCCCGCGCGGTCATCTGAAGGCGATCGATCCCATGACCGGCAAGGCGAAGTGGGAAGCACCAAGCGACATCCCGCGCTTCTCCGGCGTGCTGTCGACCGCGGGCGGCGTCGTGTTCTCGGGCGCGCTGACCGGCGAGTTCGAGGCCTTCGATGCCGACACCGGCAAGAAGCTCTGGCAGTTCCAGACCGGCTCGGGCATCGAGGGACAACCGGTGACCTGGCAGCAGGACGGCGTGCAGTATGTCGCCGTGACGAGCGGCTATGGCGGCGTCTACTCGCTGTTCTCCGGCGACGAACGGCTGGCCAAAGTCCCGCCCGGCGGCTCGCTTTGGGTTTTTGCGGTCAAGCAATAACCACGGCACGATGCTGAGAAAGCTATCTCACAAGACGGTGGCGACCCTCGCCACCGTCGCGGTGCTGACGGTCGCGCTTGCGGCGACGGTTCGTGCCGCGGATGATTCAACCGGCAATCCCGTGCAGGCACAGATCGACCACGGCAAGTCGACCTATGCCGAGAAATGCTCGCACTGCCACGGCCCCAACATGATGAACCCCGGCACCATCACGCCGGACCTGCGCGCCTTCCCCGACGACAAGACGCGCTTCGTCACCACCGTGAAGAACGGCAAGAACAACAAGATGCCGCCCTGGGCCGACATTCTCAGCGACGAGGAGATCGGGAATCTCTGGGCCTTCATCTCGAGCCGGAGAAAACCATGAGGCGCTGGCTGGCCGCTTGGAGCATTGCCGCGATCCTCGCGGCGGCGGCCGCGGCTGCACGCGCGGCCGACGATCCGCTCGGGATTTGCCTCGACGAGGACCGGCCGCCGCTGTCGGTGCACCACAAGGGCAAGCCGGACTCTGGTTTCGACGTGCTGCTGGCGCAGGCGATCGCCGACCGGCTCGGACGACCGCTGACGATCCAGTGGTTCGAGAGCAAGCTGGACGAGGATTCGAGCCCGCAGCTCGAGGCCAATGCGCTGCTGTCCGACGGGCGCTGCTCGCTCGTCGGCGGCTATGCGCTGACGACGGACTCCCTCGTCAAGCCCGGCATGAAAACGGCGCGCTTGCCGGATTTTGCCGGCGCCACCCGCGACGACCGACGCCGCCGCGTCGCGCTCGGCGTGCTCGCGCCGAGCCAGCCCTATGTCTACTCGCCGATGACAGTCGTGCTCGGACCCAAGGCGCGGGGTCGCAAGATCGGCGACATCGGCGACCTCGCCGGCCTGCGCCTGGTCATCGAGAGCGGCTCGCTCGGCGATGCGATCCTCATGACCTTCGACAAGGGGCGCCTGATCGACGACATCACGCATCTCGTCCCCGGCCGCGATGATCTTCTCGGCGCACTTGCCCGTGGCGACTATGACGCGACGCTGATCGACCTCGGCCGCCTCGACGCCCATCGCGCCGCGCACCCCGATACGGCGATCACCGCGTCCGGCTACTACTATCCGATCGGGGCCAATCGCGGCTATGTCGGGCTGGCCAGCGATCCCGCGCTGATCGACGCCGTCAACAAGGCGCTGAGCGGGCTTGCCGCCGAGGGCAAGATCGCCGAATTCGGCAGGCAGGCGGGGCTGAGCTATCTGCCGCCGCAGGAGCCTGCAATCCTCGGCGACGTCTGGATGAAGATCATTCAGCGGTGACCGGAGCGTCCGGCTCCCGGAATGACGGATAAAGTGGTCGGCGATGGGCCCACTACAACCATCGCTGGCTCGGCGACATTCTGCACCCTATGATACCGCCGTTTTCATTCGGCAATCTGGTGGCATCGTGAATCCTTCCGCAGCAGGCCTGCGCGATCTGCTCTCGCGCGAAATCAAGACCGGCGAGCTGGTGCGGGCGCTGATCGTCGTCGGCCCGATGGTCGCCGCCTATTTCGTCGCGCGCGAGACGGCGCTGCTGAATCTCGGGTTGGTCGCGGTCTCGCTGCTCATTCCGGCGCTACGGCTGCACCTGCCGCCGAAGGTTATCGTATGTTACTACATTGCCATCCTCCTCACTTTTGCCGCGCTCTTCCTTGCCGCCCCGATCAAGCCGCTATTCGCAGTGCTGACGGCGCTCGCCGGATTCCTTGCGGTCGCGGTGACACGCCATGGCGAACATTTCCGCACGCTCGGGAATTGGGTGTTCATCCCCGCCGTGTATCTCGCCTGCGAGGTGCGGGAGGGCGTGAGCGCCTCGGAAGCCCTGCGCCATGCCGGCATGATCATCGTGTCCTCTCCGATCGCGCTGGCTCTGGTCTGCGCCATCCGGATTTACGACCAGCGACGGTGCGGCGATGCCGCGACCTCGTTCGGAGCGCCCGCGGCCGAGTGGTTTGTGCCCGCGGCGGCAACCGCCCTTGCAGTGTTCGCTGCGGCGGCGCTGGTCGAGATCCTCGAGCTCGCGCAGGGCCAATGGGTGATGTGGTCGGCCGCAAGCGTCGTGGTCGGCGATCTCGCCGCTTCGACCGGCAAGCTGAAGCAGCGGGCGATTGGCGCCGTCGCCGGCGTGCCGCTCGGTTTCCTCGCCGGCATGGTGCTGCCGCAAAGCCGCGTCGGCTATGCGCTCGCGGTTCTCGCGGCCACCCTCACGCTGATCGCGTTCTCCCGCTACATCGTCGGCTTCGGCCTGCGCTGCTTCTTCATCGCGCTGGCCGCTTCCTTCGCCGGCAGCGCCAGCGGCATCGCGGAGGAGCGCATCGTCAACGTGCTGATCGGCGGCACCTTCGGCTTGCTTGCGGTAGCCCTGACTGAAATCGTCTGGCTGCGTGTCATGCGAAAAGTGCGATTGTCCGGATGACGCCCGAATAGGCACAGCGCGGCCCGTCGAATGCGCCAATCTGTCTCGCCAGCCACCCATGGCAGAGGCGACCCGATGCAGTACCGTCGGCGACAACCCGGGAGAGAATCATGTCCGCAAAACTCGATCGCCGCCACTTCATCGCCGCCGGCACCACCACACTCGTGATGCCTTTCGTCTCGCGCGGCGCCTCGGCGCAGGCTGCGTGGCCATCGCGGCAGATCCGCATGATTTGCAGCTATCCCGCCGGCGGACAGACCGATCTGCTCGCGCGCGCCTATGGTGAATTCATTGCCAAGCAGGTTGGAAAGACCGTCGTCGTCGAGAACAAGCCCGGTGCCGCGGGCGCGATCGGGACGGCGGAGGTCGCCCGCGCGGAGCCCGACGGCCACACCATCCTGTGCTCGATCTCGACCACCTACATCATGAACCGGGTGGTGATGAAGACTCCCGGCTACGACATGGACAAGGATTTGACGCTCGTCAGCGTCATTCCGGGCGCCGGCCTGTTGCTGGTGGCGAACCCGAAAACCGGCGTCAAGACGTTGGAGGATTTCGTCGCCTTCGCGCGCAAAAGCGGCAAGGTCAACTTCGGCACCTATAGTGCGGGCTCGGCTCCGCATATGACGGTCCACGAGCTCAACAAACAGTATGGCCTTGCCATCGAGCCGATCCACTATCGCGGCGAAGCCCCGATGTGGACGGGCATGCTGGAAGGTACGCTCGATGTGGCCATGGGCAGCTACACGGCAGCGCAGTCGGTTTTGCAGAGCGACCGTGGCACCGTGTTCGCGGTGCATTCGAAGAAGGTCGACGCCATCCCCGATATCAAGACCCTCCCCGAGCAGGGCGCGACGTCGAAATTCTTCACCGTTAGCGGCTTCTCCGGCTGGGCCGTGCCGAAGGCTACACCGCAACCGGTCGTCGACCGCTTGGCGGAGCTTTGCGTCGCTGCCAACAACGACCCGAAGGTGAAGGAGGTTCTCAACACGTTCGTGCTCGAACCCGCGATCGGCTTCAAGGACACCAACGCCCTATATCAGCGCGAGCTGCCGATCTGGATCGAGAGCGCGCGGTCGCTCGGCCTCGAGCCCTCCTGAACCGGGAGACAAGACGCCCTTCGCGGCGCAACATCCGACCAAAGCCTAGTGCCGGAAACGTATTTTCCCGCTATGATTGTGCGACGCTGCTGGGAAGGTCTCACCGGCGCGGACGAGAAAGGCCGATCCCATGACACCGGATGGCGTTGCCGTAGCCGTCATGATCATCCTGCTGTTTCCGATGGGCTATTTCACGCTGGCGTCTCCGGCCTTCCTACTGGTGAAGCTGGATATCCAGCCCGTCGCCCAGCTTTTGCGCGGAATGTTCAATGCCCATTTTCTGGTGATGCGCGTTGCCGGAATTATCGGAGCAGTAGCTTTCCTGCTCGACGGTCGTCTGGTCGCAGCGATGGGCGTCGGCCTCCTTGCAGCCTTGGCGATCTACGGACGCCGCGGGTTCATGCAGCGGATGGACGAGCAGCTCAGCGCCACGGACGCCGGCGATGCCGAGGCCCCGCGTCGGCTGCGCCGGCTGCATTGGAGCGGGATGCTGGGCAACGCGGTGCTGCTCGCCGCTCTCCTGATAAGCATTCCCTACATCGCGATATCGGCGTGAGAGACATCGCGGGCGCGTGAGGGGCAACCGCTGTCGTCGACGCCGAACCTGGCGTTTGCCTAGTGCTCGTCCGCCGCAACCGCGCCCTGTTGCGCCTTGTGGATCGAGGACGGCACCACGCCGAAATATTTCCGGAACACCCGGCTGAAATGCGATGAGCTGGAGAAGCCCCAGGAGAATGCGACGTCGGTGATGGTCTTGCCGGCGTGGGCCTCGAGCTCCTGGCGGCAATTCTGAAGACGCGCCTGCCAGATGTAGTCGCTCACCGTGGTGCCGCGCTCCGAGAACAGCATGTGCAGATAACGCTTGGAGCAGCCGAGCTCGCCTGAAATCTGGTCGATGCACAGATCCGGATCGCGCAAATGCTCGCGGATGAAGAACTGCGCGCGCACATAGGTCGCTTCGGGCCCGACGCGATCGAGCATCGTGTCGGCCTCGCGCAGCGGCAGCAGCAAGAGGTCGATCAGCGAATCGGCGACGCCGACCGCACTGTTCGCCGACAGCTTCGCCGCCTCGTCGAAGGTCGCATGGACGAAATCATGGGCGATCCGCCCCGTCCCGGTGCGTGAGGTCAATTTGCAGGCGGGCATTCGCTGCGACGGGAATCCGCGGTCGCGCAGCAGCGCCTTCGGCACGATCACCACGTCGTGGCGCGTGAAAGCGGGGCTGATGATCGAATGCGGACAGGAGACGTCATAGGCGATGATGTCGCCCGGGTTCAGCTCGATGTGGCGGCCTTCCTGCTCGAAATAGGACACACCGTAAGTCTGGAAGTGGATCTTGATATACGGGTGTTCATTGGCCTTGGCGCGCGCCAGCGTGTGCGCAATCCGATGCTGGCTGACCTCGATCTGGCAGAGCTTCAGGCGCGAGACGCTGGTGTAGTCGATGCGGCCTTCGAGCGAAGACGCTTCGAGCGGATCGACGTCGAAATGCCCGCACAGGCTCGTCAGCCCGTCGATCCAGCTTTGGATCTGACGTTTCGGCGTCATTCCCGTCGTCGAGAGCGTGTGAATCGTGTCGGACATTAATCCAGCCACTGGTTTGATCCGGAGATTTGACGCGAATCGCGAGCCGCGCTGCCGGAGCCCTGAACCGTGATTGCGTGACGTTTACCTCGATTTTGAGCGATCTTCCAGAACGAGCGCCGTCGTTCCAATGCCACCCTTGTAAGTTAATCCTCCGCCTTAGTTGCAGCGCCGTCAAGGGGAACCTAAGCGTGGGAGACGGTCCCAAAGCGCTGCGGAAGCCGCTGAATTCGCTACTGCAAAATCAAAATCTTCGCGGCCGTGCGCTGTCAAGCAAACCAGCTTCTCTCTTGGGCAAGTTTCCCGATAACGAAGTCGTTAGGGATTGCATCAGGAACAACAAGAACGGGCCGCTCCGCACGTGGACCCGTGGCTCTCATCAGGAGGAGGAAACACCACAGCATCGTTTCTGGTCCCAATCGTGACCGCCCTGCACGAGCAGACGCCGGACGAAAAGCCCGGCGATTAAGCAATGCTTCGGAAACAATAAACGAGACCAATGGAGGAATGACTATGCGCAAGGTACTACTCGCGGCCTATCTTGGCTCCGCGGCGGCCCTCGCCGTCGGCAGCGCGTCGGCCAACGACGAAGTGCTCAAGATGTCGCAGAACCCGAAAGACTGGGTGATGCCGACGGGGGACTACGCCAACACCCGCTATTCCAAGCTGAACCAGATCAACGCACAAAACGTAGGCAAGCTCCAGGTCGCCTGGACCTTCTCGACCGGCGTGCTGCGCGGCCACGAAGGCGGCCCGCTGATCATCGGCAACATGATGTACGTCCACACGCCGTTCCCGAACAAGGTCTACGCTATTGACCTTTCCAACGAGAACAAGATCGTCTGGAAGTACGAGCCGAAGCAGGATCCGAATGTGATCCCGGTGATGTGCTGCGACACGGTCAACCGCGGCTTGGCCTATGGCGACGGCAAGATCTTCCTGCATCAGGCCGACACCACGCTCGTCGCGCTCGATGCCAAGAGCGGTCAGGTGGCATGGACCGCGAAGAACGGCGACGCCAGCAAGGGCGAGACCGGTACTTCGGCCCCCATGGTCGTCAAGGACAAGGTGCTGATCGGCATCTCCGGCGGCGAGTTCGGTGTTCAAGCCCATATGACCGCCTACGACATCAAGACGGGCAAGCTGGCTTGGCGCGGCTACTCCGAAGGACCGGATGATCAAATCCTGGTCGATGCAGAGAAGACCACCGCGCTCGGCAAGCCGATTGGCAAGGACTCCAGCCTCAAGACCTGGCAAGGCGATCAGTGGAAGATCGGCGGCGGCGCCACCTGGGGCTGGATCTCCTACGATCCCGAGCTGAACCTCGTCTACTACGGATCGGGCAATCCCTCGACCTGGAATCCGAAGCAGCGTCCCGGCGACAACAAATGGTCGATGACGATCTGGGCTCGCAACCCTGACACCGGCCAAGCCAAGTGGGTTTATCAGATGACGCCCCACGACGAGTGGGATTATGACGGCGTCAACGAGATGATCCTCTCGGACCAGGCCATCAACGGCCAGCCGCGCAAGCTGCTGACGCACTTCGATCGTAACGGCCTCGGCTACACGCTCGATCGTGCCACCGGTGAGCTCCTGGTCGCCGAAAAGTACGATCCGAAGGTGAACTGGACCTCCGGCGTCGATATGGACAAGAACTCGGCCACCTACGGCCGCCCGAAGGTGCTCGACACCGCTTCGACCGACAAGGCGGGCGAGGACCACAACGTGAAGGGCATCTGCCCGGCCGCGCTCGGCACCAAGGACGAGCAGCCGGCGGCCTACTCGCCGGACACGCAGCTGTTCTACGTTCCGACCAACCACGTCTGCATGGACTACGAACCGTTCAAGGTGAGCTACACTGCGGGCCAGCCCTATGTGGGCGCGACGCTCTCGATGTATCCGCCGCAGGGTGAAACCCACATGGGTAACTTCATCGCCTGGGACGGCAAGACCGGCAAGATCGTCTGGTCGAACAAGGAGCAGTTCTCGGTCTGGTCGGGCGCGCTCGCAACCGCAGGCAACGTGGTGTTCTACGGAACGCTCGAAGGCTACCTGAAGGCAGTCGACGCCAAGACCGGCAAGGAGCTCTACAAGTTCAAGACTCCCTCCGGCATCATCGGCAACGTCACCACCTATGAGAACGGCGGCAAGCAGTATGTCGCAGTGCTCTCGGGCGTGGGCGGCTGGGCCGGTATCGGTCTGGCGGCAGGCCTGACCGATCCGACCGCCGGTCTCGGCGCAGTCGGTGGCTACGCGGCGCTCAGCAACTACACGGCACTCGGCGGAACGCTGACCGTGTTCTCGCTGCCCAACTAGGCCTCTCAGCATCGCTCCGGCGCGTGGATCAACTCCACGCGCCGGCTCGTCTCACCGAATGCCTTCCGAGGAAAATCTCTTGCGTAAAATCTGCTCTGCCATTGCTGCGATGTTCTTGGTCGCGTCCGGGGGAATTGCCGTCGCGGACGGCTCAGGCGATCCGACTGCCGTCAAGCAGAACGAAACCGGCGAATGGTCCGACAAGGAAGGCAATCCAACCTATAAGATCACCGACGGATCCGTCGACTGGTACACCTATTCCGGATACCGCCGCTATCACTCGGACTGCCATGTGTGTCACGGCCCGGATGGCATGGGCTCGACCTACGCCCCGGCGCTGAAGGATTCGCTGAAGACGATGAGCTATGCCGACTTTCTCGGCGTCGTCGCCTCCGGCCGCAAGAACATCTCGACTGCCGCAGAGAACGTGATGCCGGCTTTCGGCGATAACCCGAACGTCGCCTGCTACATGGACGATCTCTACGTCTATCTGCGCGCCCGATCCAACGAGGCCTGGGGCCGCACAAGACCCGGCAAGCACGAGGACAAGAACGACGCCTATACCAAGAACGAAGATTCGTGCATGGGCAAGAAGTGAACGAGCGGAGCCCGACCAGGACCTGGTTCTTGGCGCCCTGCTGGAATTTGAGGAGCTTAAGATGAAGACACGTGCCGCCGTCGCTTTCGAAGCCAAGAAGCCGCTCGAGATCGTCGAAGTCGATCTGGAAGGACCGAAGGTCGGCGAAGTCCTGGTCGAGGTCAAGGCGACGGGCATCTGCCATACCGACGCCTACACGCTCGACGGCTTCGACAGCGAGGGAATTTTCCCGTCGATCCTGGGCCATGAGGGCGCGGGCATCATTCGCGAGATCGGTCCTGGCGTGACCTCGGTGAAGCCGGGCGACCATGTCATCCCGCTCTACACGCCGGAATGCCGGCAATGCAAAAGCTGCCTTAGCCAGAAGACCAATCTCTGCACCGCGATCCGCGCGACGCAGGGCAAAGGCGTGATGCCCGACGGTACCAGCCGCTTCTCCTACAAGGGCAAGCCGATCTACCACTATATGGGCTGCTCGACCTTCTCGAACTTCACCGTGCTGCCGGAGATCGCGGTCGCCAAGATCCGCGAGGACGCGCCGTTCGACAAGAGCTGCTACATCGGCTGCGGCGTCACCACCGGCGTCGGTGCCGTCGTCAACACCGCCAAGGTCGAGCCGGGCTCCAACGTGGTCGTGTTCGGGCTCGGCGGCATCGGCCTGAACGTGATCCAGGGCGCCAAGATGGCTGGCGCGGACAAGATCATCGGCGTCGACATCAACGACTCCAAGGAGGAATGGGGACGCCGGTTCGGCATGACCGATTTCGTCAATCCCAAGAAGATCACCGGCGACATCGTCCCACATCTCGTGACCCTGACCGACGGCGGCGCCGACTACACCTTCGACTGCACCGGCAACACCACGGTGATGCGCCAGGCGCTGGAGGCCTGCCATCGTGGATGGGGCACCTCGATCATCATCGGCGTTGCCGAATCCGGCAAGGAGATCGCTACCCGCCCGTTCCAGCTCGTCACCGGGCGAAACTGGCGCGGCACCGCCTTCGGCGGCGCGCGGGGCCGCACCGACGTGCCGAAGATCGTCGACTGGTACATGAACGGAAAGATCCAGATCGACCCGATGATTACCCACACGCTCAAGCTCGAAGACATCAACAAAGGCTTCGACCTGATGCATGAGGGTAAATCGATCCGTTCAGTCGTCGTGTTCTAGCTCGAAAAGCGTCACCCCAAGGAGGATCGACCCATGACTGTTGCACTCCATCCCTCGATCGATAACGGCATCAAACAGGGCAGCGGCAGCTTCGCCGGCGGCACGCTCGTATGCAAATGCAGCGACCATCAGGTCAAGGTCGCCGTCAAGGGCGACGTCGCGCATAACCATGCCTGTGGCTGCACCAAGTGCTGGAAACCGCAGGGCGCTAATTTCTCCGTCGTCGCCGTGGTACCCCGCCAGAACGTCACCGTGCTCGAGAACGGCGACAAGCTCCAGATCGTCGATCCATCGGCGGCGATCCAGCGCTACGCGTGCAAGGCCTGCGGTACGCATATGTACGGCCGCATCGAGAACAAGGGTCACCCGTTCTACGGCCTCGATTTCATTCACCCCGAACTGTTCCAGGAGCAGGGTTCGCAGGCGCCGCAATTCGCCGCCTTCGTCTCGTCGGTGATCGAATCGGGCGTGAAGCCGGAGCAGATGGGCGGAATACGGGCTCGGTTCAAGGAGCTTGGACTTGAGCCCTATGACTGCCTGTCGCCGGCGCTGATGGACGCGATCGCGACCCACGTCGCGAAAGCCAAGGCCGCCTGAGCAAAGGCCGCCTGACGTTTGCCGCGCCCCATTCGCTCGCTGGTTCCACCACACCCAGCGAGCGGACGGAGCCGGCCGGGACGATCGCGGCGATGCCGCCGCTTCTCGACTGCACCTGTGTGGGGGCCGTCAGCTCCCTCAGTCCTGGTCTCTGAATGACTGCGCAGGGCCACCACTTCCCGCTTGAAGTGCGCGGCGCTTGCGTTTCTCCCTCCCTCGACTGAGGCATCCTGCTTCGTCCGCACAGGTGTTCTGGCGGACGAAGCTTTTTTTCGTTGTCCCCCATATCGAGATGCGCGCGGCGAGATGCGGCGCCCTGCTTTTGACAAACCTTCGTTGCAATCTTTTCCCATCGAGAACAGCTGACTAGAGAACACTTGGCTGTGAATGCTAGACCGAAGCGATCCTTGCTAAGATCGCGACGTGACGATGCCGCGCAAATTCAATAATCAAGAACACGACGGGAGGTATCGAACACATCCGGACATGACATTGGCATTCCTGAGTCCTGCCGGGATCTGCCCGCGCGGGATGACCGCTGGAATGCGACGCCGCGCAGCGGACATTGCACCGACCGGCATCTGGAAAATCTGAAATCAACAAGCTTATGAAGAGCGAGGGACGATCATGATCAAGGTGAAGATCAACGGCCAGGAACAGAGCTGGGACGGCGACCCGGATCTCCCGCTACTCTGGTTCCTGCGCGACGAGGCCGGTCTGACCGGCACCAAGTTCGGCTGTGGCCAGGCCCTGTGCGGCGCCTGCACTGTCATCGTCGACAAGGAAGCCGTGCGCGCCTGCATCACGTCGATCAACGACGTCGCCGGCCGCGAGATCACGACGATCGAGGGACTGCATCCGAACGGTGATCATCCGGTGCAGAAGGCCTGGCGCCAAGTCAACGTTCCCCAATGCGGCTTCTGCCAGGCGGGCCAGATCATGCAGGCGGCTGCGCTGCTGATGGACAACCCAAAGCCGTCCCACGACCAGATCCGCGAAGCGATGTCCGGCAACATCTGCCGCTGCGGCTGCTACCAGCGCATCGAGAATGCGGTCCATCTCGCATCGACGGGAGTGTGACATGAATTTCATCGACAACCCGAAGAAGCTTCGTGGCTTCGAGAAGAACATCAAGGTCGAGAAGGTTTCGCGCCGCAGCATCCTGAAGGGGCTCGGCATCACAGGCGGCTTCGTGCTCGCGGCGCCCGTGATGTCGCGCCAGGCGTTCGCCTACGAGACCGGCGCCGGCAAGATGCCGCACGGCGTCGTGGTCGATCCGCGCGTATTCGTCGCGGTCGCACCCGACGGCACCGTCACTATCCTTGCTCACCGCGCCGAGATGGGCACAGGCGTGCGCACCAGCCTGCCGCTGATCGTGGCCGAGGAGATGGAAGCCGACTGGGCCAGGGTCAAGGTGGAGCAGGCCCATGGCGACGAGGTCAAGTTCGGCAACCAGGACACCGATGGCTCGCGCAGCACGCGGCATTATTTGATGCCGATGCGCCAGATCGGTGCCTCCGCCCGCACCATGCTGGAGCAAGCCGCCGCGAAACGCTGGGGTGTGCCGGCAACCGAGGTCAAGGCCGTCAATCACGAGGTCGTCCACAGCGCAACGAGCCGCAAGCTTGGCTTCGGCGAGCTCGCAGCCGATGCCGCCAAGGAACCGGTGCCGAGCATCGAAGGGCTCAAGCTGAAGGACCCCAAGGACTTCCGCTATCTCGGCAAGGGCCAGATCGGCATCGTCGATCTCCACGACATTACCACCGGCAAGGCGCGTTACGGCGCCGACATCCGGCTGCCTGGCATGAAGTATGCCGTGATCGCGCGCCCGCCAGTGACCGGCGGCAAGCTGGTCTCGTTCGATCCGGACGCGGCGTTGAAGGTCCCCGGTGTCGAGAAGGTGATGCAGGTGCGTGGCTGGCCGTGGCCGTCGAAATTCCAGCCGCTCGGCGGCGTTGCCGTGATTGCGCGCAACACCGGTGCGGCGATCAAGGGACGCGACGCGCTGAAGCTGACCTGGGACGACGGCGCCAACGGCAAATACGATTCCGTCGCCTACCGCAAGGAGCTCGAGGAGGCCTCGCGCAAGCCGGGCCTTGTCGTGCGCCAGGAAGGCGACGCCGAGGCTGCTCTGAAGGGCGCCGACAAGGTCGTCGTCGGCGAATATTATCTGCCGCATCTTGCCCATGTCAGCATGGAGCCGCCGGTGGCGGTCGCCGACGTCAAGGGCGACAAGGCGGAGATCTGGGCGCCGGTGCAGAGCCCGGGCGGCACGCGCGAGGACGTTGCGAAGACGCTCGGCATTCCCGAGGGCAATGTCACCGTCAACGTCACGCTGCTCGGCGGCGGCTTCGGCCGCAAGTCGAAATGCGACTTTGCGCTCGAGGCCGCGCTGCTGTCGAAGGAGCTCGGCGTCCCGGTCAAGGTGCAGTGGACGCGCGAGGACGACGTCCGCCACGATTTCCTGCACACGGTCTCCGTGGAACGGATCGAGGCGGGGCTCGACAAAAGCGGCAAGGTGATCGCGTGGCGCCATCGCAGCGTGGCCCCGAGCATCGGCTCGACGTTTGCGGCAGATGCAAAGCACCAGGCGCCTTTCGAGCTCGGCATGGGCCTCGTCGACATGCCCTTCGAGATCGCCAACATCTCCTGCGAGAACCCGGAGGCCGCGGCGTTCACCCGCATCGGCTGGTTCCGCTCGGTCTCGAACATCCCGCGCGCCTTCGCGGTCCAGTCGATGGTGGGCGAGATCGCCCATGCAACCGGCCGCGACCAGAAGGAGACGCTGCTCGCGCTGATCGGCAGCCCGCGCATCGTCAAGCCTGCTGTGAAGGACATGTGGAACTACGGCGAACCGATGGATAGCTATCCGATCGACACCGCGCGCCTGCGCAAGGTGGTCGAGCTGGTCGCCGAGAAGGGCGAATGGGGCCGTCAGGTGCCGAAGGGCCATGGCCTCGGCATCGCAGTGCACCGCAGCTTCGTCAGCTATATCGCGACCATCGTCGAGGTGGCCGTCGACGACAAGGGCAAGCTGACCGTGCCGCGGGTGGACACCGCCATCGACTGCGGCACCTATGTCAACCCCGAGCGCATCGCCTCCCAGATCGAGGGCGCGGCGATCATGGGGCTCAGTCTGGCCAAATACGGCGAGATCACCTTCAAGGACGGCAAGGTGCAGCAGAAGAACTTCGACGACTTCCAGGTCCTCAGGATCGACGAATCCCCTGCTGTGACCAACGTCTACATCGTGCCGCCAGGATCCGACACGCCGCCGAGCGGCGTGGGCGAGCCCGGCGTCCCGCCATTCGCGCCGGCGCTGATGAACGCCATCTTCGCCGCGACCGGAAAGCGCATCCGCAGCCTTCCGCTCGGCAAGCAATTGGAAGCATAAAGGCGGGAACACAAGGCGGCCTCGCGCCGTTTGCATCGATCTGACAGGAGCAGATCGATGACCCATACCTCAAAGGCGCTCGCAGTCTCGTTGCTGTCGAGCGCCTTGCTTTTGACGGCCACTGGCGCATACGCCCAGAGCAACACCACACCGCCGACCACCGCGACGCGCCCCAGCACGCCGGACCAGAACTCACTGCCAAACGCCAATGCCACGCCGCCCTCGACCAGCCAGACCACCGGGCAGCACAATCCCGATCCCAAGGTTCGCGAGATGAACCAGAAGGCAAAGGACAAGGTCGAGCGCGAGGGGAAGTAGCGATCTCGCGCATCGGCGTTTTGACGCCGTGATTGTCGGATCTACTTCTTCGCCGAAGCGCAGCGATATGCCTTCTCCCCTTGCGGGAGAGGGCAGCGACGCCGGTTGCCACGACCCCGCTTGGGTGAGGGGTATGCCTGCGTGAGTCTCGCACATTGTGATGCGCGGATAGAACCCCTCATCCGGCGCTTCGCGCCACCTTCTGCCGCAAAGGGAGAAGGGAGGACGCCGACGCAAAATGCGGCGGACGTTGCCGTCCGCCGCATTTGCCCCCTGACACTCCGCTTCTTTCGATCCGCCAGCGGAGCTTACTTCTTCAGCGCGAACACCCAGATCACGCCGCCCTGCGGCACGTTGGCTTCGATGCCGATATTGTTGGTCACGAGTGCATCCTGGATGCGCTGCGCATCCACGCCCCATCCCGACTGGATCGCGATGTATTGCGTGCCGTCGATCTCATAGGACACCGGCATGCCCATGATGCCGGAGTTGGTCTTCTGCTCCCAGAGCAGCTCGCCACTCTTGGCGTTGAAGGCGCGGAAGTTGCGGTCGTTGGTACCGCCCACGAAGACGAGATCGCCTGCGGTCGCCGTCACCGATCCGAACAGCTGCGACTTGGGGAAGTTGTGCTGCCACACCTTCTTGCCCGTGGCGGGATCCCAAGCCTGGAGCTCGCCGAAATGATCGGCACCCGGCTTCGTCTTCAGGCCGATGTCCTCCGGCTTGGTGCCGAGCCAGAGCTCGCCGGGCTTGAGCGGAACCTTCTCGCCGGTGAACCCACCGCAGAAATTCTCGTTGGCGGGCACGTAGACGAGGCCGGTCTTCTGGCTGTAGGCCGCCGACGGCCAATCCTTGCCGCCCCAGAGCGATGGACAGAACTCCACGCGCTTGCCGACCACGGGCTTGTGCGCGGGATCGACGATCGGCCTGCCGCTCTCGGCGTCGATGCCCTTCCAGACGTCAGTGGAGACGAACGGCCAGCCGGCGACGTAGTTGATTTTGGTCGGCGTGCGCTCGAGTATCCAGAAGATCGCATCGCGTCCCGGATGGACCAGGCTCTTGATGTTGCGGCCGTCGCGTTGCAGGTCGATCAACATCGGCGCTTCGACTTCGTCCCAGTCCCAGGAATCGTTCTGGTGATACTGGTGATGGGTCTTGATCTTGCCGGTGTTCGGATCGAGCGCGAGCACCGAGGAGGTATAGAGATTGTCCCCGGGATGCATCTCGCCGGGCCACGGCGCGGCGTTGCCGACGCCCCAATAGATCGTCTTGGTGTCCTTGTCGTAATTGCCGGTCATCCAGGCCGAGCCGCCGCCGTTCTTCCAGTCCTCGCCCTGCCAGGTGTCGTGGCCGGGTTCGCCTTCGCCCGGAATGGTATAGGTCCGCCACAGCTCCTTGCCGTCCTTGGCATCGTAGGCGGCGACATAGCCGCGCACGCCGAACTCGCCGCCGGAGCCGCCCACGATGACCTTGCCGTCGACGATCAGCGGCATCAGGGTCATGTACTGGCCCTTCTTGTAGTCCTGCACCTTGGTGTCCCACACCACCTTGCCGGTCTTGGCATCGAGCGCGACGACATGGTCGTCTGTGGTGGCGAGATAGAGCTTGTCCTCCCATAGGCCGACGCCGCGGCTGGTCGGATGCAACTGGAATAGGTCGTCGGGAAGCTGCCGCTTGTAGCGCCAATATTCGTCGCCCGTTTTGGCGTTCAGCGCGATCACCTGCCCCATCGGGGTCGCAACGAACATCACGCCGTTGTTGACGATCGGCGGCGCCTCGTGACCTTCGACCACGCCGGTCGCGAAGGTCCAGACCGGGGTGAGGTTCTTTACATTCGAGGTGTTGATCTGGTCGAGCGGGCTGTAGCCCTGCCCGTCATAGGTCCGCCGGTAGAGCATCCAATTGGCGGGCTCCGGGTTTTCCAACCGCTGCGCGGTGACCGGCGCGTAGTTCTCGATCGGGCCTGATACGGCGGCGGTCGAGGCAAGAGTCGATGCAAGACACGTGAAGGTGACGAAGCCGGACAGTAACCACTGCTTCCTGGTCATGGCGTTCCCCTTTTTCATCCGTTTTGAATTCTTGTTTTGAATTCTTGTCGTTCGTCCCGTCGTCCACCCATCGGCGGATGCGGTCTCTCATGACGCGGGCACAACCCGCACGCCCATCATCCCGGCTGCGCGCCACCTACCTTTCCGACGAAGTTTCCGGCGGCGCTGAGCGAGCCGTCAGCCAGCGCCAGCGGCAGCGCAGCGAGCCGTCGCGGCGCCGGCCCGAACACGACCTGCGCGCCCGCGCGAGGATCGTATTCGGAGTTGTGGCACATGCATTTGAGCACTTCCTTGTCGCCGACATCGCTCTTCACCCACGCCGTGACAGGACAGCCGGCATGCGAGCAGATTGCCGAATAGGCGAGGATGCCGTCGACGGCGCGCGCTTTTGTCTGCTCGTCGAGCTCGGCGGGGTCGAGGCGGATGATCAAGATCTCGTTGAGGCGCGAGGCGCTGCGCACGACCGATGTCTTTGGATCTTTCGGCCAGGCATGCACCGGCGGTCCGCCGGCCGACAGAGCGGCCGCGGTGACGGGCTTTCCCTCCTGATCGCCTTCGGCGAACACGAGCAGATCGCCCTTCTGAGGCCGCTCGTCGGAGCCGGGCGCATCCTCGCCCGCGTGGACCTGCGTGGAACAGGCGAAGCACGCCGTGGTGGCCAGCGCACTCTTCAAGAGTGCCCGCCGGGTTTGCTCCGTGCAAGCGTCAGCTTCGGATTCCGCTGTGTTGTCGGAGGATGAAGAGGATGGGTTGAACGATGCACTCGACATGTTCACAAGCAGGCGCTGGAACTCTGCCGAAAAAAAGGCAAAGATTTTTTCCCGCAGTGCATCACACGGTTATGCTCGCACTGATTGAACGCGAACACGCGCATTTGCGCGCATTTTTCTAATTGCAACGTCACGCTACGCGACCGGCATGATGATTTTGCAGATCAGATCAATGCTGCCGGTATTGGTGCAATGCGCCGACGCTCGGCGCGATCGTAGCGCCATCAATGCGGCTGCGCATTTCTCAGGCAGGCATTCTGTATTCTAGGAGCGGAGCACGTGACGCGGCGCAGCGATGCGTCCGGCCAAGGTCGCCGACGCCATCTCGAAACTGTCGGCGATGCGGCGCGCCCTGTCGATGAACAGCGCGGCTGCCTGCGGCGGGCAGACCTCGCGCGCGGTCTGTTCAAACAAATCGAGCCAGCGGTCGAAATGATCCCCGACCAGGTTCAGTGGCATATGCGCCCGCATCGGCGAACCATGGTAGCGGCCGCTCATCAGCACGACCGACGACCAGAAATCCCGGAGCTTGGCCAGATGCTCGTCCCAATTCTGCACGATCGCGAACACCGGCCCCAGCAGCGCATCCTCACGGACGCGGCCATAGAAACGGGTCACGAGTTCCCCGATCATCTCTTCGGTGATCCCCGTGCGCTCGATTGCATCCTGGGTCAGCAAATTCCGCCGCGCGGCCGCAGCCTCGCGCTCGGCCTTCAGTCGATCCGACATGTCCCTTGTTATCCGTTCCGTTGTTCCCGCAGGACGCCCGTTCGACATTGTCAGGCCGATTGCGCGCGGCGTCTTTGTCGCAGCGCAAATCGCGGGGGCCGGCGGCGAGCACTCAACGCCCGCCGCCTGCGCCATTGTCAGGCGCCGTAGGTGTAAAAGCCCTGCCCCGTCTTGCGGCCGAGATGGCCGGCGTCGACCATTTCCTTGAGCAGGGGAGCTGGACGGTATTTGGGGTCGTTGAAGCCTTTATAAAAGACCTCCATCACCGACAACATGGTGTCGAGCCCGACGAGATCGGCGAGCGCCAGCGGCCCGATCGGATGGTTGCAGCCGAGCTTCATGCCGGCATCGATCTCTTCCGCCGTCGCAATCCCCTCCTGCAGCGCGAAGATCGCCTCGTTGATCATCGGGCACAGGATGCGGTTGACGGCAAAGCCGGGGCTGTTCTTGGCCGTGATCGCCACCTTGCCGACGCGCTTGGCGAAATCGAGCGCCTTGGCGTGGGTGTCGTCGGAGGTCTGCAAGCCGCGGATGAGCTCCAGCAGCGCCATGACCGGAACCGGATTGAAGAAGTGCATGCCGATGAAGCGGTCCGGGCGGTCGGTCGCGGCGGCGAGCTTCGTGATCGAGATCGACGAGGTGTTCGTGGCGAGCAGCGTTCGCGGCGACAGCGTCGCACAGAGATCCTTCAGGATCTTGACCTTGAGTTCCTCGTTCTCGGTCGCCGCCTCGATGACGAGATCGCAATCGACGAGCTTGGCGCGATCGGTGGTGCCGGTGATGCGCTTGAGCGTGGCGTCGCGATCGCCCGCCGACATCTTCTCCTTCTTGACCAGGCGCTCGAGGCTGCCGCCGACCGTCGAAATCCCGCGGTTCACCGCCGCATCGGAAATATCGACCATCACGACCGAAAGCCCGGCCGCGGCACAAATCTGCGCGATGCCGTTCCCCATGGTCCCTGCCCCGATGATGCCAACGGTTTGGATCATTGCCTCAAATCCTTTATCCTTACGGACGTGCCCTACCGGCCCCGCCCCATTGTTCCTGCATCAGGGTCTAGCACCGCCCCCGGGCGGGTGCGACCTGATCTTGTCCCTTCATTAAAGCATCCAAGGCGGGAATAAAGCCGCCTTTCGGTCGCGAAACGGCGTGATTTGGTGCCCCGGCCCGTTTGGCCCGGCCGATCTGCGGCATCCCGTCCCCGGAGGGCGCGAGGGTGCGGGGAGCACCGGGCTCGAGGTGGACGCGCCTCAACCGAGACGAAGCACCTTGCCCGGATTCATGATGTTCTTGGGATCGAGCGCCCGCTTGATCGTGCGCATGATGTCGAGCTCGATCCGGGAGCGATAGTGCTGGAGCTCGTCGAGCTTCTCGATGCCGATGCCATGTTCCGCCGAGATCGAGCCGCCCATGGAGGTAACGAGGTCGTTGACGGCCCGTGTGATTGCTGCGGAATACTGGGACAGCGTATCGCGGTCCATGCCCTTCGGACCCATGAAGGAGAAGTGCAAATTGCCGTCTCCGATATGGCCGAGCGGATAGGGGCGGATCGGCGGCAGGATTGCGAGCACGGCCTCGAGACCGCTGTCGATAAACTCGGGAATCCTTGAGACCGCGACCGAGACGTCGTAGCTCAAGCCCGGACCTTCGGTGCGCGATGCCTCGGCCACGCTCTCGCGAATTCGCCACATGTTGCGCGACTGCGTTTCGGTTTGCGCGATCACCGCATCCAGCACCCGGCCCGCCTCGAGCTGGTCGGCCAGGAACTGCTCCATCCTGTCCGACATGCCCGTGCCACCGTCCTGCCGTGGCCGGGCCGACGACCATTCGAGAAGGAGATACCATTCGGTCTCAGCCTTGAGAGGATCCTGGGTGCCGGGAATGTGCCGCAGCACCATGTCGGTGCACGCACGGCTGATGAGCTCACAGGAGCCGACATTGTCATCGGAAGCAGCATGCGCCTCCGACAGAAGGTCGATAGCAGACTTGGGATCGCGAATCGCGAGCCATGCCGTGCACACGTCTTTCGGCGCCGGCCAGAGTTTCAGCACCGCCTTGGTGATGATGCCGAGCGTCCCTTCGGCGCCCATGAACAGATGCTTGAGGTCATAGCCGGTGTTGTCCTTCTTGAGCGCACGCAGGCCGTCCCAGACATCGCCGTTAGCCAGCACGACCTCGAGACCCAACACCAGATTTCGCGCATTGCCATAACGCAGCACCTGCACGCCGCCGGCATTGGTGGACAGATTACCTCCGACCATGCACGAGCCCTGAGCACCGAGGCTGAGCGGAAAGAGGCGGTCGTGGCGCGCGGCTGTGTCCTGAAGCGTCTCGAGGATGCAGCCTGCCTCCACGGTCATGGCATAGCCGACGGGATCGATATTCGACACCTGGTTCATGCGACCGAGCGACAGCACGATGCCGCGGTGCATGGGCCACGGCGTGGCACCGCCCATCAGGCCGGTGTTGCCACCTTGCGGAACGATGGCAATGCCGTTGTCGTAGCAGAGCTTGACGACAGCGGAGACTTCCGCGGTGCTGGCCGGACGCACGACCGCCGCGGCCTGCCCCGCCAGTTCGCCCCGCCAGTCGGTCACGAAGGGCAGCTTGTCCTGCTCGTCCAGGATCAGGCCTTTGTCGCCGACGATGGCCCGCAAGCGCTCGAGAACGGCTGAGGTCACGGGCGCGGTCGGAATCGAGGGAGCGATGGGAAGGGCTGCACCCGGCATGTGTTCCTCTCTTTTCGGCCGTTCCGCGCCCTGGGGCGCGCCAGCCTTCGTTCTTGTTTTCATTCTGGGCGGTGGTGCGATGACCCTAGCATAGGGGGCGCGCTTGGGAACGTCTCCGGCAGTAAGCCTAGTGCAGATTTGCCTGGGATTGCTGAATGCAGGCGCACTTCCGCGGAGCTCCCGTATACCCTACTGTGCCCGATCACATTCGGATTGGAGATCATGAGCCGTTTCTGGAGTCCGGTCGTCCACACGCTTTCGCCCTACGTCCCCGGCGAGCAGCCCAAGCAGGACGGCATCGTTAAGCTCAATACCAACGAGAATCCCTACCCGCCCTCGCCGCGCGTGCTGGCGGCGATCGCAGCGGCCGTGGAGCGGCTGCGCCTTTATCCCGATCCGCGCGCAACGCGCCTGCGTGAGGCGATCGCGGCCCATTGCGATGTGGCGCCCGAGCAAGTGTTCGTCGGCAACGGCTCCGACGAGGTTCTGGCCCACACCTTCCAGGCGCTTCTGAAGCACGAACCACCGCTTCTATTCCCCGACGTCACCTACAGCTTCTACCCTGTTTATTGCGGCCTCTATGGAATAACGCATGACGAGGTGCCGCTCGATGCTGCGATGAGGATCGATATCTCCGACTACAGGCGGCCATCGAGTGCCATCCTCCTCTGCAATCCGAACGCTCCTACCGGCATTGCCCTTCAGCGCGACGCAATCGCATCGCTGCTCGCCGAACAGCCGGACCGGCTGGTGGTGGTGGACGAGGCCTATGTCGATTTCGGCGCCGAGAGCGCCGTGCCGCTGGTTGCACGCCACGACAATCTGCTGGTCATCCAGACCTTCTCGAAGTCGCGCTCGCTCGCTGGCCTGCGGGTTGGTTTTGCCATCGGCCAACGACCGCTGATCGAAGCGCTGGAACGCGTGAAGGACAGCTTCAACTCCTATCCCGTCGATTGCCTCGCGATCGCCGGCGCCGCCGCCGCCATCGAGGACGACGGCTGGTTCCGAGACACCCGTGCCCGTATCATCGCGAGCCGCGAAACCTTGGCCCGCGACCTCAGACAACTCGGCTTCGAGGTGTTGCCGTCGCTCGCCAACTTCGTCTTCGCGCGCCATCGAAGCCGGAGCGGAGCAGATCTCGCGGCAGCGCTTCGCCAGCGTGGCGTTCTGGTCCGGCATTTCGGCAAGCCACGCATCGAGAACTTCCTGCGCATCACGGTCGGAACGGAGGCAGAGTGTGCCCGGCTTATTGAAGTGCTGCGCGGCTTGATCTGAGCCCCGACGGTCCCCGCATCGGGCAAAGTCAAAACGATGAGGCCGAACGCCACCTCGTGCCATGCTGCGCAAGGCTTTGATTTCCGGTCCAATTCGGGTTACCAAACCGCTCCGCCGCCTGCTTTGCAGGACGATTCCCTCAGGGAAATAAACGTGAATCACCTCCGCAGTCCCGAAATCGGCGCACGCGAGACATCGCGGCGGGCGCCGAAGCTCAGGCACGGATGAACGACTTCGCGCGATCCGTCGGCGCCGCGTTCACGCTGATCGGCGAGGTCGATGCGGAGCTTCTGGCCATCGTCGGGCTGTCGGTGCGCGTCAGCCTCACCGCCAGCATCCTCGCGCTTCTGATCGGGGCGCCGTTCGGGGCGCTGCTTGCGATCACCCGGTTCCGCGGGCGGCAGGTCATCATCGTCCTCACCAATGCCTTGCTTGGTCTTCCGCCGGTCGTGGTCGGGCTCGCACTCTATCTTTTGCTGTCACGATCCGGCCCGTTCGGGGCCGCCGGCCTGTTGTTTACGCCAACGGCCATGGTGATTGCGCAATCGCTGCTCGCAACACCGATCGTGGTTGCACTCGTCCACCGGCCGGCGAGCCTGCTGTGGGCGGAGTATGGCGACCTGGCGCGGATCGACGGGCTGTCGACGTTGCGCAGCATCGGCTTGCTGTTCGCGCTGGGCCGGACCTCGCTGCTGACGGCCTTTCTAGCAGCCTTCGGGCGCGCGATCGCCGAGGTTGGCGCCATCCTCATCGTCGGCGGCAACATCCGCGGTTTCACGCGCACGATGACGACGGCGATCGCGCTGGAGACCAGCAAGGGCGACCTGCCGCTGGCGCTCGGGCTCGGGCTGATCCTGCTCGCACTCAGCGTCGCAGTGTCCACCGTCGCCTTCCTGCTAGTGGGACGCGTTGGGGAAAAATAGCTGCTCGCCCCCGACCTTGTAGCCGGCGATGGCCTCCTGCCCCCCAGGAGAGATCAGCCAGTCGATGAAGGCCTGCCCGTCCTGCGCCTTCACGTTCGCATGCTTGGCCGGATTGACCAGCATGACGCCGTACTGGTTGAACAGCCGCTTGTCGCCTTCCGTCAGGACGGTAAGCTCGCCGCGGTTCTTGAATGACAACCAGGTGCCGCGGTCCGACAGCAGATAAGCATTCGACGACGACGCCATGTTCAGGGCCGGACCCATGCCCTGGCCGATCTCGCGATACCAGCCGTCCTTGGCGGCACCGAGGTCGATGCCTGCCTCCTTCCACAGCCGTAGCTCGGCCGCGTGCGTGCCGGACTTGTCGCCGCGCGAGATGAACGGCGCCTTCGCGGCGGCGATCTTGCGCAGCGCACCGGCCACGTCCTTGCCGCCGGCGATCTTCGCGGGATCGCTCTTCGGCCCGACAATGACGAAGTCGTTGTACATGACATCAAAGCGCTTCACGCCCTCCCCTTCGGACATGAACTTGTCCTCGGCGGGCCTGTCATGGACGAACACGACGTCTGCATCGCCGCGCCGCCCGATGTCGAGCGCCTGGCCCGTACCGACGGCAACGACCTTCACGTCGATGCCCGCGGCCTTCGAGAACAGCGGCAGCAAGTAACCGAACAGCCCCGACTGTTCCGTCGACGTCGTCGAGGCCACGGTGATGGCGCGCTCCTGCGCGACTGCGATCGTGGACCAGAGCAGAATCGCTCCGAGAGTCATTATCTTTTTCATGCCTCGTCCTTACACCAGATGCCCGATGTTCCAAACTCTACCGTCGATAGAGCCGTACAGGGAACCTCGACAAGCACCGCAACGTGCTTGGTCATGATCCTCGCGACGCTTCCCTGTGAGGAACGTCCGCTCCGCGCGCAAGTTGTCCTCAAGTCAACCCAGGAGGAAACCAGATGAAGAAGATCATTTTGGCATCCGCATGCATCATGGCGCTGGCGACCGGCGGCGCCTTTGCGCAGACACAACCCGCCCCAGGCGCATCCGGCCATGGCGACGTCGGCCCTTCGTCGGGGGGCCCCGCGACCAAGGGCATGACGACCGGCGCGTCGTCGAACATGCAGAACGAGGCCGCCGACAGCAAGGGCAAGCAGACTCCGTCGGCCGGCGGCAGCAACACGAACAACATGGGCAGCCAGGCCGGCGGCGGCGCGGGCTCCGGAAAGTAGGCTTGCATCGATCGGAAGTCCGGAGAGGGGCGATCGTCCCCTCTCCAAGAGTCTTCGTGCCGCCAAAGCTCGCCGATGTCATACGCGAAGGTCTTGGTGTCGAACGAAGCGTGTTGGCGGGGCTGCAGCTTGACTACAGTCACGCCGGCTAACTCGCAGCCGCGCGCTCTAAAGGCTTGGATGTTCTGCAATTGGTCCCACCTACATTGACATCAGTGTGACAGCCGGGGATTTTTACATTGCTGGCGAATCAGCGATGGCCTCAAGCCGAGTACCTCTTGGACAACTCCCAGTGCTTTCGAGACTGATATCGTTGCTGCGCCGCATCCCCGCGGTGAAATGGGCGTTGACCCGGCTTCGGCCTGCGCCGCACGGCGGCAGCATCGCGGTCGCGCCTGATACCGCAGACGCCTCATCCGCCATTGTTGCTGACATTGCAGTAGCCGCGGAGGTTCTCGACACCAGCATCGGCGTGGATACGTCGCACTGCGACGCCGCGGTCGCGGCTTCGGCCGAAGACGACAGCGCCAGCCCTGTCATCGCGGAGAGCCCGTCGGAAGCGCCAGCCGATATCAGCGGCAGCGACGAATCCTCCCGGGAGACGGCGGCGGGCCTCGAGCCGGTCGTCGTGGAGGAAGCGTCGGTCGCGACCATCGAGGTCGTGCGCGAGCCGGTCGACGTCCCCGAACTCATCATCAACAGCGATCTATCTTCCGAACTCGCGGACGGCGGTGAGCCCGTTGTCGCGGAGGAGGCCTCGTCCGCCGATGCCGCGGTCGAGATCGTCCCGGTTGATGCCCCCGCTCTCGCCGCCAACGACGAGCATTCCGCTACCGTCGACGTGGATACTCGCTCAACTCTCGACGATGCGTGTGTGGCGCTTGCCGATCGCGAAATCTCGGCGGAGCATGTCGCTGAGGATAGCATCGACAGCGATTCCTCCCCCAGCGCCGCGAAAGTCGCCGACGACACGCCCAGCGTCGTCACGGATGTTGCGCCGGAGCCGGCCCTCCAGGCCCCCGCTCCGGAGATCACTGGCGCACCGAAGATTCGTGCAAAGATCGCAGAACCCGCCGACCGCGCCGCGCTGATCCGGCAGCGCTGGGCGGAGACCGGGATCAGGATGTGGAATCCGCGGGTTCACGGCGCCGGTGATGCCACGCTGAACATCCAGGGGAGCGTCGGGCTGCTGCCGCCGGCGCCCGGCGAGACGATGCCGCGCTACGACAAGCTGGAATTCAGGATGCTCGGCGGACAGATCGTTTGCGAGGGCGTGATTGTCGAAGCACCCGCGCATGCAACCCAGCGCAGCTTTACGCGGCTCGCCGAGCCGGGCAAACCCGACCGGGTCCGCGAACCAATGCGGGAACGCCAGGCCGCTCTCGCCTGACCCTTTATGCCTTTCGCTTAGGGAATAGGATAGCCCTTCCAGACCCACTCCAGCGCCGACGGCAGCGTCTGCGCGATCGTGGGGCGGTCGACGTGCTTGGCGTTGCGCACGAACAGAAACTGATAGTGGTAGCCCTTCTCGGCCAGCACCTTGGTCATCAGCGCGTTGGAGAGGGTCCAGTCGTGCATGCCGTCGGGAATGGTGGGGTTCGGATAGAACAGGTCCTGGTCGCCGCCAAAGAACCAGAAGCGGATCGGCTTGGCCGGCGCAGCGACGATCAGCGGCACGCCGGGCGGCTCGGCCGGCGTGAGCACGCCAGCCTTGGAAATGAGATTGGGTGTGGCCGGCCCCGTCCATGCGCTGTGATATTCCCAGGCGCCGCCGCGCAGCGACGGGTCGTGCGGCCATTGCTGGTTGACCATGGTCGGCGAGAACGCCAGCACGCGGTGATAGAGATCGGGATAGAACCACGCCATGGTGAAGGCTGCCACGCCGCTCGAACTCAGCCCCATGGTCGCACGCCCATCGGGATTTCTGGTCAGCTTGACGTCGGCGTTCTTTTCGACCAACGGCAGCACTTCACGCTCGACGAACTGCGCGTAGGTACCTGACACCGCGTCATATTCGCGGCCGCGCTGACTGCCCTGCGCGTCCTGCCCGCCATTGCCGATCTGGATCGCGATCATCGGCGGCACGCGCCGCCGCGCGATCAGATTGTCGAGCGTAGTGGCGAGATCCTTGTAGGCGTTCGAGCCGCCGTCGCCGACCACGATGAACGGCGCCTCGGTGCCGCGCACATATTGCGCCGGCACATAGACGTCGATGGTGCGCGACCAGACGCCGGGATGGCTGGTGGTGACGATCATGTGCGACTTGTCCTCCGGCGCCGTGACGGTCGTCATGATCGAGGAGTTGGTGCAGCCGGCGACGTCGTCGCGGATCAAGCCGGGATTGTAGATGGTGCTCTCCTTCGACGGCAGCGTGAAGGATTTTGTCGTCCCGCGCGGCACACCCTCCCTCGCGATCGTCTCCGGCGCAGGATTGTGGGTGGGGCCGATGATAAAATTGCCCTCGGCACCCGGTGGCGGCAGCGTTCCGTCAGGAAGCTCGGTCGCGCGCGGGTAATTGGGATTGGATGGATCGCGCGTCGGAGGCGCCGTCTTGAAATCGAGACCCGTCGTATCGATAAAGAACGGGGCCGCCTTGTCGGTGCTGTTGGCCCCAGGCGGCATCACCATGTTCTGGGTGACGCAGGCCGGCTGCGAGTAGGCAATTGAAGTGAAGGAGACGAGGAAACTCAGCGTCCCCGCAAGGACGGAGGATGATCTGGTCATTTCAGCTCCCGATGCCGACGAGTCTTTCTGGCTCGCCTTGGGGCAAAGTATGGCGAGCCGACTGCGCGCGGTCAAACCCCAACCGGCCGCGTTGCAGCGATGGCCGCCATACTCAAAACGGACGGGCACGGTTATTCCGCGCATGCCACGACATTTTTCAGACATGTGGCCGTTGCTGCCGCACCTCGCACGACGTAGCTTGCCGGCCGGCCGCGCGAAGGCCGCGCCCGATCAAGACGACAAGAACAATCTGCAAGAACAATCTGGGAGACAAACGATGAAAAAGCTCAGGGCCGCGCTCTGTGCATTGGCGTTCCTCGCAACCGGCGCGCAGGCGCAGACCGTCAAGGATTTCATTGCGGCGGTCACCAAGAAATGGACCACGCCGTTCGAGCCGTTCCAGCTGATCGGCAACATCTACTATGTCGGCAGTGACGGCATCGCCGTCTACATCATCAAGACCTCACAGGGCCTGATCCTGATGGATACGGCGCTTCCGGAATCCACCGGCATGATCAAGGACAACATTGGCAAGCTCGGTCTCAAGGTCTCCGACATCAAGATCATCCTCAATACGCACGCGCATTTCGACCACACCGGCGGCTTCGCCGAGATCAAGAAGGAGACCGGTGCACAGCTCGTGGCCGGTGAACGCGACAAGCCGCTGCTGGAGGGCGGCTATTATCCTGGCGACGAGAAGAACGAGGATCTCGCCTTCCCCACAGTGAAGGTCGATCGCGCCGTGAAGGAAGGCGACCAGGTCACGCTCGGCGACACCACGTTGACCGCGCATGCGACTCCTGGCCACTCGCCGGGCTGCACGAGCTGGGAAATGACCGTCAAGGACGGCAATCAGGACCGCAAGGTGCTGTTCTTCTGTAGCGGCACGGTGGCTCTTAACAAGCTGGTCGGCCAGCCGACCCATGCCGGAATCGTCGACGACTACCGTGCGACCTACGCCAAGGTGAAGGCGATGAAGATCGACGTGCTGCTCGGGCCGCATCCGGAGGTCTATGGCATGCAGGCCAAGCGTGCCGAAATGAAGGACGGCGCACCGAACCCGTTCGTCAAGCCGGGTGAGCTCGCAGCCTACGCCACAACCCTGTCGGAGGATTTCGACAAGCAGCTCGCCAAGCAGACCGCCGCGCTCGAGAAGAAATAGCGGTCATCCGGGCATCCGCACACCTTTCCTCGACAAAGAGAGGTGTGCGAGCAGATCGCCTCGCACCATTGGCGATGCGACAGAATGCTGCGCCGACACCGATGGTTAGCAGAGCGTCACCAACGTTTTTGCGGTCTTTTGCAATCGATACGCTCGTTTTCGCCGCCACATATCGTTAACCCGGCCTCACCAATGCAGGCGGCCGGAAAACTCCCGGTAGCGTACAACCTTCGCCGGCTTTTCCTGCGAGACCCGCCTAACGCGACCTTTACCCTCGCCGTGCAACATCCCCAGCGTTTTGAAGGGGATCCGGGGCTCGTATTGCAATGCCTGTCACCAATTTGAAGTCTCATCTCGCCGCCGCGTTGCAGCTGTTTCGCGTGCCCGCTGACCCCGACCTCACGCGCGCGCAATTCGACGCCTTCTCCAAGCAGATCCCGTTGCTCTATTTCATCCTCATGAGCAACACGATCGCTGTCGCCTATACCTATGTGAGCGTGGCGCCGGACTGGTTGACGCTCATCGTGCCATCCGTGCTGACCGCGCTCGCGGCGCTTCGCACCTTCTGGTGGCTGCGCCAACGGCACCTCGTGCGCACCGATGCCGACATCCTACGCAATCTGCGCGCCACCAACTGGATGACATTGCCGATCGGCGCGGGCTTCACAGTCTGGTCCTTCGCGACCTACCCTTACGGCGACCCCTTCGCCAAGAGCCAGGTTGCCTTTTACATGGCGGTGACCGTGATCGGCTGCATCTTCTCGCTGATGCATCTGCGCTCGGCGGCACTGATCGTGACGCTGGTCGTCGACGTGCCCTATGTGCTGTTCTTCTGGGCCACCGGCGAGCCGACGCTGAAGGCGATCGCCGTCAACAATCTGCTCGTGTCGGGGGCGATGGTGACGGTGCTGTTCATCTACTATCGCGACTTCGCCGATCTCGTCGCGAGCCGCAAATCGCTGCTGGCGCAGCAGGCGGCGACCCAAGCCCTCTCGGACGAGAACTTCCGCCTCGCCAACCTCGATTCCCTGACCGAACTGCCGAACCGCCGCCGCTTCTTCGCCGAGCTGTCGAGCGCGTTCACCGATGCCGAGCGCAGGAACGTTCGCGTCGCGGTCGGGATCATCGACCTCGATGGCTTCAAGCCGATCAACGACAATTACGGCCATTCGGTCGGCGACCGCGTTCTGATCGAGGCGGGCCGGCGCATCCGCGAAGTCTGCGAGGGCTTCGGCCCGCAGCGGGTGGAATTCGCCAGGCTCGGCGGCGACGAGTTCGGCCTCGTCGTGTGCGGCGACCCTGACGATGCGAATCTGATGCGGCTCGGCGAACGCGTTGGTGACCAGGTCAAGCTGCCCTACCAGCTCGACACCGCCCATACCGGGCTGTCCTGCTCGATCGGCTTCGCGCTATTCCCGCAATCGGCAACGACGGCGGAAGCGCTCTATGAATGCGCCGACTATTCACTTTATCACGCCAAGCGCCATCTGCGCGGCCGCACCGTGATCTTCTCGGGCGAGCTCGAGGCCGAGATCCGCAGCCGCGGCGTCATCGAGAATTTGCTGCGCACCGCCGATTTCAGCACCGAGATGGACTTGGTGTTCCAGCCGATCGTGGACGCCATGAGCGAGCACACCGCCGGCTTCGAGGTTCTGGCGCGCTGGCGCAGCTCCCGCCTCGGCCTGGTTTCGCCGGCCGAGTTCATTCCCGCCGCCGAGCGCATCGGCCTGATCCGGCCGCTGACGCAGGCGCTGCTGGTGCGCGCGCTCGCGACGGCCAGGACCTGGCCCGACCACATCCGCCTGTCGTTCAACCTGTCCGCCCACGACATCTGCTCACCCGAGGGCGTCCTGCCTCTGATCACCATCGTGGAGAAGAGCGGGTTGCCGCCGCACCGGATCGATTTCGAGATCACCGAGACCGCCGTCACCTTCGATTTCGTACGCGCGCAGCAGTCGATCGCGGCATTGAAGGCGATGGGCTGCGGCATTTCGCTGGACGATTTCGGCACCGGCTATTCCTCGCTGAGCCACGTGCACTGGCTCCCGCTCGACAAGATCAAGATCGACCGCAGCTTCATCGCCGACGTCAATGACAATGCAGTGAGCCACAAGATCATCAAGTCCCTCACAGGCCTCTGTGACGACATGGAGATCGCCTGCGTCGCCGAGGGCGTCGAGACCCGCGCTCAGCTCGACACCCTGCGCCGGCTGGGATGCGACTTCATCCAGGGCTACTACTTCGCCAAGCCCATGCACGGCGACGCGATCGACGAGTATCTCGCAAAGGAACGCCAGCGCCTTGGCGGCGCCGGAGCCAGGGTCGTGGCCTGAGTCGCGCCTGGACTAGCGCAGGCTCGGCAGATCGAGCCCCTTGTCGCGGGCACATTCGATCGCGGTGTCGTAGCCGGCGTCGGCGTGGCGCATGACGCCGCTGGCAGGGTCGTTCCAGAGAACGCGCGCGATCCGCTTCGCCGCCTCCGGCGTCCCGTCGGCGACGATCACCATGCCGGCATGCTGGGAATAGCCGATGCCGACGCCGCCGCCATGATGCAGCGACACCCAGGTCGCGCCGCTGGCACAATTGAGCAGCGCGTTGAGCAAGGGCCAGTCGGACACGGCGTCCGACCCGTCCTTCATCGCTTCGGTTTCGCGGTTGGGGCTCGCCACCGAGCCGCTGTCGAGATGATCGCGCCCGATCACGATGGGGGCCTTCAATTCGCCGCGCGCTACCATCTCGTTGAAGGCAAGGCCCAGGCGATCGCGATCGCCGAGCCCGACCCAGCAGATCCGCGCCGGCAGGCCCTGAAACTTGATGCGCTCCCTGGCCATGTCGAGCCAATTGTGCAGGTGCTTGTCGTCAGGCATCAGCTCCTTGACCTTGGCGTCGGTCTTGAAGATGTCCTCGGGATCTCCCGACAGCGCCGCCCAGCGGAACGGCCCGACGCCGCGGCAGAACAACGGACGGATATAGGCGGGGACAAAGCCCGGAAAATCGAAGGCATTCTTCAGGCCCATGTCCTGGGCCATCTGGCGGATGTTGTTGCCGTAGTCGAGGGTCGGGATGCCTTGCGCATGGAAATCCAGCATGGCCTGGACGTGCTCGACCATCGAGGTTTTCGAGGCGCGCTCCACGGCCTTGGGGTCGGCGGCGCGCGTGGCTTCCCACTCCGCGAGCGTCCAGCCCTTCGGCAAATAGCCGTTGATCGGATCGTGCGCGCTGGTCTGGTCGGTGACGATATCGGGCCTGACGCCGCGGCGGACCAGCTCGGGAAAAATCTCCGCGGCATTGCCGAGCAGACCGACCGAGACCGCCTTCTTCGTCTTGGCCGCCTCCGCCGTGATCGCAAGTGCCTCGTCGAGCGTGGCGGCCTGGCGATCGAGATAACCGGTGCGCAGACGCATCTCGATGCGGCTCGGCTGGCATTCGACTGCCAGCATCGAGGCTCCCGCCATGGTCGCAGCCAGCGGCTGCGCGCCGCCCATGCCGCCGAGACCGGCCGTCAGAATCCATTTGCCGGCGAGGCTGCCGCCGTAATGGCGACGCCCGACCTCAACAAAAGTCTCGTAGGTGCCCTGCACGATGCCCTGGCTGCCGATATAGATCCAGGAACCCGCCGTCATCTGGCCGTACATCATCAGGCCCTTGCGATCGAGCTCGTTGAAATGATCGAGCGTCGCCCAGTGCGGCACGATGTTGGAGTTGGCGATCAGGACGCGCGGCGCGTCAGCATGGGTGCGGAACACGCCGACCGGCTTGCCGGACTGGACCAGCAGCGTCTCGTCGGCTTCGAGCTTGCGCAACGTCGCAATGATCCGGTCAAAGCTCTCCCAGTCGCGCGCGGCGCGGCCGATGCCGCCATAGACCACGAGCTCGCTCGGACGTTCTGCAACGTCGGGATCGAGATTGTTCATGAGCATGCGCAAGGGCGCTTCCGTCAGCCAGCTCTTGGCGCTGATTTCGCTGCCGCGGGGCGCGCGGATGGTGCGGTCATTGTCCAGTCGGCGGTTCATGCGGAACACCTCGTCAGGCAAGCGTCGGAAACGGGTCGGTTGAAAGTACGGCGAGCGCCGCAGCCGGCAGCGCGTCGGCCTCGATCATCGCTGCAGCCTTGGCGAGATCGCCGGCCATGTAGCGGTCTGCGCCGAGCGGCGCTACCTGCTCGCGCAGTGCCGCAATGACGGCAACGAGCGGCGCACTCGTCGCATGCGGCGCGCGTAGCGTGATGCCCTGGGCGGCGACCAGGAACTCGATGCCGAGGATGGCAGCGAGATTGTCGGCCATATCGGACAGCCGCCGTGCGGCATGCGCGGCCATCGAGACGTGGTCTTCCTGGTTGGCACTGGTCGGCGTCGAGTCGATCGAGCAGGCGGCCGCGCGCTGCTTGTTCTCGGCATAGAGCGCGGCCGCCGTCACCTCGGCGATCATGAAGCCGGAATTGATACCGGGATCGGGAGTGAGGAACGGCGGCAGGCCGAAATTGAGCGCGGGATCGACCAGCGTCGCGATGCGCCGCTCGCTGATCGCACCGATTTCCGACAGCGCAAGCGCGATGGTATCCGCGGCAAAGGCCACCGGTTCGGCATGGAAGTTTCCGCCGGAGACGATCTCGCCGGTCTCGACCAGCACGAGCGGATTGTCGGTGACGGCATTGGCCTCGACGATCAGCGTCCGCGCCGCCTGCACGATCAGGTCGAGCGCCGCGCCCGCGACCTGCGGCTGGCAGCGCAGGCAATAGGGATCCTGCACGCGCTCGTCGCCTTCGAGATGCGACAGGCGGATGTCGCTGCCCTCGAGCAGCGCCATCAAGGCTGCCGCGGCCGCGATCTGTCCCGAATGGCCGCGCAGCGCCTGGATTTCGGGGCGGAACGGCGCCGTCGAGGCCATCGCCGCATCGACCGACAGCGCGCCGGTGACGAGCGCGGCGCGGGCCAGGCGAAATGCGCGCAGCACGCCGGAGACGGCGTAGGCAGTGGAGAATTGCGTGCCGTTGATCAGCGCGAGCCCTTCCTTGGGACCGAGCGTCAGTGGCGGCAGGCCGGCCGCGGCGAGCGCCTCGCGGCCCGATACGATCTTGCCATCGACGATCGCCTGCCCTTCGCCGATCATCACGGCGGTCATATGCGCGAGCGGCGCGAGGTCACCGGAAGCGCCGACCGAACCCTGCTGCGGCACCAGCGGTGAGACGCGCCGCGCCAGCATGGCCTGCAGCTGCTCGATCACCTCGCGGCGCACGCCGGAGGCGCCGCGCCCGAGCGAGATGATCTTCAGTGCCATCATCAGGCGGACGATGGGCTCGGGCGTCGCCGCACCGACGCCGCAGCAATGCGAGACGATGAGGTTGCGCTGGAGCAGCGCGGTCTGGTCCGGCGGAATGCGCTTCGAGGCAAGTTTGCCGAAGCCGGTGTTGATCCCGTACACGGGAGCGTCGGCGCGCGCGGCCCTTGCAACGATCTCCGCGGGCGCGGGGGCGCGCGGGCCGCAAGCGGGGTATAGATAAAAAAAACCCCCCAAGAGGACCCCCGGGGGGGAAGTGGGGGCCGACGGTTGCCGCGGGGCGGACCGAGGGGCGG
>NZ_JBVVPM010000059.1:0-7678 GCF_055811255.1 Bradyrhizobium sp. MI1.11 | reverse complement strand
TGTGGGTGGCGTGGGCCCGGGGGGGGCGGCCCGGGCGTATCCCGCTCCCCGCAATGTTCCCCCGGGGTTTTTTCCCCCCCCCCCCGGGGGGGGGGGGGGGGGGGGCCCCTTCCACCCCCCCCGGGGCCGGGGCCCCCCCGCGGCCAGAACGAGGGATCTAGAACAACAGACGCGCCTTCGAGCACGCGCGCGAGGTCATCGAGGCCGACGGTTCCCGGCTTGACGACGATCGGCGCGCGCTTCTCCGTCATTGTCCCCTCCACACCCGGCGGTGCAGCGGATTGAAGCCGATACGGTAGACCAGCTCGGCGGGGCACTCGATGTCCCAGATCGCAAGATCACACCATTTGCCTGCCTCTAACGTGCCGGTATCATGGAGCACGCCGAGCGCTCGCGCGCCTTCCCGGGTGACGCCAGCAAGGCATTCGGCCACATTCATCCGGAACAGCGTCGCGCCCATGTTCATGGCAAGCAGGAGCGAAGTCAGCGGCGAGCTGCCCGGATTGCAGTCGGTCGCAAGCGCCATGGCAACGCCGTGCTTGCGGAACGCCTCGACCGGCGGTTTTTGCGTCTCGCGGATGAAGTAGAAGGCGCCGGGCAGCAGCACGGCCACCGTTTTAGCTTTTGCCATCGCCGCTGCACCGGCTTCGTCGGTGTGCTCGAGGTGATCAGCCGATAGCGCCGAGAATTTCGCGGCAAGCGCAGCGCCGCCGAGGTTCGAGAGCTGGTCGGCATGCAGCTTGACCGGCAGTCCAAGCCGCCCCGCTGTCTCGAACACCTGCGCCGTCTGCTCGCCGGAAAATGCAATCCCCTCCATGAAGGCATCGACGGCATCGGCCAGGCCGGCCTTTGCAATCGCAGGCAACATCTCCCTGCAGACGAGATCGATGTAACGATCCTTGTCGCCCTCCGCCTCGATCGGCAGCGCATGCGCGCCGAGGAAGGATGTGCGGATCGCGACCGACCGCTGACGGCCGAGGCTTCGCGCGGCGGCCAGCTGCCGCATCTCGGTCTCGGTGTCCAAGCCGTAGCCGGACTTGATCTCGACCGTGGTGGCACCCTCGGCAATCAGCGCATCGAGCCGCGGCAGCGCGTGTGCTACGAGCTCGGCCTCGCTTGCCTTGCGCGTCGCGGCCACTGTCGAGACGATACCGCCGCCGGCGCGCGCGATCTCCTCGTAGCTCGCGCCCTTCAGGCGCAGCTCGAATTCATGGGCGCGGTTGCCGCCATAGACCAGATGGGTGTGACAATCGACGAGACCGGGCGTGATCCAGCGCCCTCCGCAATCGATCCGTTCGGCTGCATCGGCATCCGCCGGAAAATCAGTCTGCGCACCTGCATAGACGATACGGCCGGCGCGCGCGGCGATCACGCCATGCTCGATCTCACCAAGATCGGGGCGGTCGGCCCGCATCGTGGCGAGCCAGGCGTTATGCCAGATCCGGTCGAAGCGCTCTGCCATGCAACTGTCCCTTCGCGGATGCCCCTGCGCCCTGGGATGCTTGACTTATATGTCTAGACATATAATCGTGTCGCGGTTCTGTCCAGCCGGCATGGAAACATGACACGACTGAATTTCGCCTCCGCGCTCCTGCCCTCGGGTTGGGCCAATGACGTGCAGGTGGTGATCACCGCCGGCGCGATCGCCGAGGTGACGCCGGGCGTGGCCCCGGCCTCCGGGGACGAACACCACGACATCGCGCTTCCGGGACTTGCGAGCCTGCACAGCCACGCCTTCCAGCGCGGCATGGCGGGTCTCGCAGAACTGCGCGGCGACAGCACCGACACCTTCTGGACCTGGCGCGAGGCGATGTACCGCTTCGCGCTGGCGATGACGCCTGACGACGTCGCAGCGGTCGCGACACTGCTTTATGTCGAGATGCTGGAGCAGGGTTTTACCCGCGTCGGCGAATTCCATTATCTGCATCATGACCGCGATGGCTCGCCCTACGCCGACATCGGCGAAATGGCCGCACGCATCGCGCAGGCCGCCGAAGCCTCGGGTATTGCACTGACATTGCTGCCGAGTTTTTATGCGCACGGCTCATTTGGTGGCGCAGCACCGCATGCCGACCAGCGCCGCTTCATCTGTACGGTTGATCAGTTCGCCGCGCTGGTGAGCGCCTCGCGCAAGGCGATTGAACAATTGCCGGGCGCAAATATCGGTATCGCGCCGCACAGTTTGCGCGCTGTGACGCCGGCCGAGCTTGCAGCGATCATTCCGCTCGCGGACGGCGGCCCGGTGCACATTCATGCCGCCGAGCAGGTGAAGGAGGTCGAGGATTGCCTGGCCTGGTCTGGACAGCGTCCAGTGCAATGGCTGCTTGAGCACGCGCCAGTCGACCGACGCTGGTGCCTCATCCACGCGACCCACACGACGGATGAAGAAGTCACTGCATTCGCCAAGACTGGCGCGGTCGCGGGACTCTGCCCTATCACCGAGGCAAGCCTTGGCGACGGCATTTTCTCGGCTCGCGAATTCGTCGGTGCCGGCGGTGCCTTTGGCATTGGCACGGATTGCAATGTGCTGGTCGGCGTCGCCGACGAGCTGCGCCAGCTCGAATATGGCCAACGGCTCAAGCACCGCGAGCGCAACGTGCTCTCCGCCGGCGCAGGCCGCTCGACGGGACGCGCCCTGTTCGATCATGCGCTTTCAGGCGGCGCGCGGGCACTAGCACAGATGTCAGTCGGTCTCACGCCAGGTGCGCGCGCCGACATCGTCACGCTCGACACCACGCATCCCTCGCTGGCGGGGCGCGCGCGCGACGCCGTCATCGACGGCTGGATCTTTGCCGCAGGCAGCGGTGCGGTCGATTGCGTCTGGGCCGGCGGCGACAAGGTCGTCGAGGGCGGACGGCACCGGCTGCGCCAGACCGCACGCGAACGCTTCAACGCGTCGGTCCGGAGGCTCGTCGCATGAGCCTCGCCACAGATGCCGCCGACAAGCCGACGCTCTACAAACGGATCCGCGCCGACATCGAGAAGCGCATCCTGACCGGGGAATGGCCGCCGGGCCATCGCATCCCGTTCGAGCACGAACTGGTCGCGCGCTACGGCTGCTCGCGCATGACCGTGAACAAGGCGCTGTCGGAGCTCGCCCAAGCCGACCTGATCGAGCGGCGGCGACGTGCCGGCTCCTTCGTCCGCCGGCCGCAACACCAGTCGGCCGTGCTCAAGATCGCCGACATGCGCGCAGAGATCACCGGGCTTGGGCGCGCTTACGGCTACGAGCTGATCGGTCGCAAGCTCCGCGCCGCAACCGCTGCCGACCGCGACCGCCTCGGCGTCAAGAAGGCGGGCAAGGTGGTCGCGATCACCTGCCGCCACAGCGCCGACAACGTGCCTTTCGCCGTCGAGGACAGACTGATCGATCTCGCGTCGGTGCCGGATGCGGCGACCGCGGATTTTTCGCGTGAGCCACCCGGCTCATGGCTGCTTCACCATGTTCCATGGACAGAGGCAGAGCATACGATCAGCGCTATCGTTGCGGACGATCGCACGGCCGAAGCGCTCGACATCGCCGTCGGCGCACCCTGCCTCGTGATCGACCGCTATACCTGGCGCAGCGCGCGCACGATCACCGCCGTGCGGCTGCTCTATCCCGGTGACTCTCACCGCCTTGTCGCCCGATTCAAGGGAGGTTGAGAGGACGATGTCGGCACAAATCGTGCAACGTTTCGGGCAACGGTCCATTGGGACTGACAATGATCAACAGGACGTCAATCCATCGATCGGCAAGAGGACGACAATCATGCGTAGTTCGAAAGTATTTGCGGCAGTCATTGCGCTTACGGTCTCCACCCCCGTGCTCGCCGACGACGTCAAGGTCGGCGTCGGCATCTCCGGATGGACCGGCTTCGCGCCGCTGACGCTGGCGAAGGAGGCCGGCATCTTCAAGAAGAACGGCCTCGACGTCACCATCAAGAAGATTCCGCAGAAGGATCGCCATCTCGCGATCGCGTCCGGCGACGTCCAGTGCGCGGCAACGACCGTGGAGACCTGGATCTCCTGGAACGCCAACGGCGTCGCGACCAAGCAGATCTTCCAGCTCGACAAGAGCTACGGCGCCGACGGCATGGCCGTGCGGAACGAGCTCGCCGCGATCAAGGATCTGAAGGGCAAGACGGTTGCGGCTTCCGCGCCCGGCACCTCGCCCTATTTCGCGCTGGCCTGGATGCTCAAGAAGAACGGCCTGTCGGTGAAGGACGTCACCGTCGTGAACCTCGAGCCGGCCGCGGCCGCGCAGGCCTTCGTCTCCGGCCAGAACGATGCCGCGATGACCTACGAGCCGTATCTGTCGACGGTTCGTGCCGCCCCCGACAAGGGCAAGATCATCGCCACCACGCTCGACTATCCGATGGTCATGGACACGTTCGGCTGCACGCCGAAATTCCTCACCGAGAACCCGAAGGCCGCCAAGGCGCTCGCCGACAGCTATTTCGAGGCCCTCGATATGATCGCCAAGGACCAAGCCAAGGCCTACGAGATCATGGGCGCCGACGTGAAGCAGAGCGGCGAGGCATTCGGCAACTCGGCGAAGTATCTGCGCTGGCAGGACAAGGCAGCGAACCAGAAATTCTTCGCCGGCGATTTCCTGACCTTCAACAAGGAAGCCGCCGACCTCCTGCTGGAGATCGGCATCATCAAGGCCGCGCCGAAGGTCGAGGATCTCTTCGACGCCAGCTACATCAAGTAAATCTCCCAGGAGCCGCCGGCCCCGTCTCGCGGCGGGGCCGGTAGACTTGTTCACCACCCGGATACACAGTTTGATGCGTCCCCTCGATCCCGTGACGTCAAGGCAGCGCGTGGCTTACGGCCTTGCGTTCTTCGTGGTGTTCGTTGCCCTCTGGTCCTGGGCAACCTTCGGCGGCCACGTGTCGAAAGTGTTCCTCGCCAACCCGCTGACCATGGTGCAGGAAGGCGTCGATCTGATCGTCAAACAGGGCTTCCTGTTCGACATCGGCATGACGATCTGGCGCGTCGTCGGCGGCTTCGTACTGGCCGCCATCATCGCCGTGCCGTTCGGCGTGCTGATGGGGGCCTACAAGCCGGTCGAGGCATTCCTTGAACCGTTCGTCTCCTTTGCGCGCTATCTGCCGGCCTCCGCTTTCATTCCCCTCCTGATCCTGTGGGCCGGCATCGGCGAGCTGCAGAAGCTGCTCGTCATCTTCATCGGCTCGGTGTTCCAGATCATCCTGATGATCGCGGTCACCGTCGGCACGACGCGGCGCGACCTGGTCGAGGCGGCCTATACGCTCGGGGCCAGCGACCGCGGCATCATCCGCCGTGTGCTGCTGCCCTCCTCCGCGCCCGAGATCGCGGAAATCCTGCGGCTGGTGCTGGGCTGGGCCTGGACCTATGTCATCGTCGCCGAGCTGATCGGCTCCTCCTCCGGCATCGGCCACATGATCACCGACAGCCAGGCGCTGCTCAACACCGGCCAGATCATCTTCGGCATCATCGTGATCGGGCTGATCGGCCTGGTCTCGGACTTCCTGTTCAAGGCGTTCAACGCGTGGCTGTTTCCCTGGAGGCTCGCATGACGATCCTCAAGATCGAACAGGTCTCGCGAACCTTTCCCGCGCGCCACGGCAACGCCCCGACGAGGGCGCTGGAGCCGACCGATCTTGTGATCGGCAACAACGACTTCGTTACTATCCTTGGCCCTTCCGGCTGCGGCAAGTCCACGCTGCTTCGCATCGTCGCCGGCCTCGATCGCCCGACCGGCGGACGCGTGGTCCTCGACGGACGCGAGGTCACCGGCCCAGGCGCCGATCGCGGCATGGTGTTCCAGTCCTACACGTTGTTTCCCTGGCTGACGGTGCGCGAGAACATCGCCTTCGGCCTGCGCGAGCGTGGCGTGCCCGAGGCGGAGCGAAACAAGATCGCCGACGCCTTTATCCGCCAGGTCGGCCTGTCCGGCTTTGAGAACCATTGGCCAAAACAACTCTCCGGCGGCATGCAGCAGCGCACCGCGATCGCGCGCGCGCTCGCCAATGATCCCAAGATCCTGCTGCTCGACGAGCCCTTCGGCGCGCTCGACAACCAGACGCGCGCCCTGATGCAGGAAATGCTGCTCGGGATCTGGGAGCGCGACCAGAAGACCGTGCTGTTCGTGACCCACGATATCGAGGAAGCGATCTTCCTCGGCAGCCGCGTCATCGTCATGAGCGCGCGTCCCGGCCGCATCAAGGCCGAGATCAACGTGGACCTGCCGCATCCGCGCTCCTACAAGATCAAGACCACGCCCGAGTTCGTCCAGTTGAAGGAACGGCTGGTCGAGGAGATCCGCACCGAGGCGTTGAAGGTTGCCGAGCATGCCTGACACCTTTTCACGCGCAAACGGCGAGCGGGTTCTCGCCGATCTCAATGCGCTCCGTGCCATCGGCGCCTACAAGACCGGGGTGCATAAGCCGACTTTCTCCGAGCCGCACAAGCTTTCGCTGGATTGGCTGTTGCAGAAGCTACCCGACGCGGGCCTCACCGCCGCGATCGACGGCATCGGAAATGTCTTCGGCACCAGCGCAAAGCCCGGACCCAAGCTGCTGGCGGGATCGCATCTCGAAAGCCAGAACTACGCCGGCTGGCTCGACGGGCCGCTCGGTGTCGTCTACGCGCTCGAAGCGGCCCGCGTGCTCAATGCCGATCCCTCGCTCGAAGGCGCGGTCGAACTTGCCGCCTGGTGCGACGAGGAAGGACATTTTGGACACTTCCTCGGTTCGCGCTCCTATGTCGGGCAAGTGACCGAGGCCGACATTGATGCGGCACGCGACCGTACCAGCGGCCGCACCATGCGGGACGCGCTCGCCGACATGGGGCTCTCAGGACGACCGCGCATTACCGCCGAGCCGGGCCGGCATGTCGGATATCTGGAAGCGCATATCGAGCAGGGCGACACGCTCGAAAGCGGTCGCCTTGCGATCGGCGTCGTCACCTCCATCGTGGGCATCTGGCAATACCAGATCAATTTCACCGGTGAGCAGAATCACGCCGGCACGACCCGCATGGCTGCACGGAAGGATGCCGGGCTGGCGCTGGCAAAGTTCTGCGTCGCGATCGACGAGCGTTTCCCCAATAGCTGCGGGCCGCGCACGGTCTGGACCACCGGCCGCATCACGCTCGATCCCGGCGCGCCCAGCATCATTCCGGGGGGAGCCGAAATGCTGTTCCAGATCCGTGACGACGATCCTTCCGTCATCGCGCGGCTGGAGCAACTGCTGCGGAGCATGGCGGACGAGGCCAGCGCGAACGGTCCCTGCACCGTCACCGTGGAAAAGATTCGCACTGGCGCGCCGGCCATGATGAACGCGGGCATCCAGGACGCGATCGAAGCCGCGAGCAAGGCCCTGGCCGGCGGACGATCCATCCGCATGCCCAGCGGCGCCGGCCACGATGCGCAGATGCTTGCGGCCGTCATGCCCGCGGGCATGCTGTTCGTACCGTCGATCGGCGGCATCAGCCATCACTGGACCGAGAACACCGCTGACGCTGACATCGCCACCGGCGCCCAGGTGTTCGTCGACGCTTGCAGGCGGATACTCGGCGGCTAGAACGGCGCGCCGCCCCACCCTCTCCCCATCGTCATTGCGAGCGCAGCGACTTGTCCGCCGAAGCTTTAGCGAAGGCGGAAGCAATCCAGAATCCCTCCGCGGCGGCCGACTGGATTGCTTCGCTGCGC
>NZ_JBVVPM010000058.1:11886-48833 GCF_055811255.1 Bradyrhizobium sp. MI1.11 | reverse complement strand
GTGCACATGGTGGGCACGCTTCGCTTTGCCCACCCTACGGGACCACCCCCTCGACGAACCCACCCCCACGGCTTACCTGTGATGCCGTGCCGCCCCGCATCCGCAAATCTCCGGCCGAGCCTGCCGCGCTGCTGCCCGACCACTTCCAGGCGTGGTTCACAGCCCGCGGCTGGTCGCCGCGCGCGCATCAATTGGCGCTACTGGAGAAGGCGCGCGAGGACCGGTCCGCACTGCTGATCGCGCCCACCGGCGCCGGCAAGACGCTGGCGGGATTTCTGCCGACGCTGGTGGAGTTGAGTTCTGCGCCCAAAGCTTCGGCAAAATCGGTGATCTCCACCGGCCGCAGTCTGCAACGCACCGGCGGCCTGCACACGCTCTACATCTCGCCGCTCAAGGCGCTCGCGGTCGATATCGCGCGCAACCTCGAGCGTCCCGTCGCCGAGATGGCGCTGCCGATCAAGATCGAGACCCGCACCGGCGACACGCCGACGTCGCGGCGGCAGCGGCAGCGACGCTATCCGCCTGACATTTTGCTGACGACGCCCGAACAACTCGCGCTGCTGCTGTCCTCAGACGACGCGCCGTTCCTGTTCTCCTCGCTGAAGCGCATCGTGCTCGACGAGCTGCATGCGCTGGTGACGTCCAAGCGCGGCGATCTTCTCTCCCTTGGGCTCGCGCGGCTGTGGCGACTGGCGCCGCAGATGCGCGCGATCGGCCTGTCGGCGACCGTGGCCGAGCCGGAATCGCTGGCGCGCTTCCTGGTGCCGCAGCCCGGCGGCAAGGAAGCGGCCGCCGACATCGTCCTTGCCGGCGGCGCGGCGCCGCCGCTGGTCGAAATGATGGACACGCGCGAACGCCTGCCCTGGGCCGGCCACAGTGCCCGCCATGCGCTTCCCGAGATCTACGAGCTGATCAAGGCGAACAAGACCACGCTGGTTTTCGTCAACACCCGCAGCCAGGCCGAGATGCTGTTCCAGAATCTCTGGAGCATGAATGACGACAACCTTGCCATCGCGCTGCATCACGGCTCACTCGACGTCGCCCAGCGCCGCAAGGTCGAGGATGCGATGTCGGCGGGCAAACTGCGCGGCGTGGTCTGCACCTCCTCGCTCGATCTCGGCGTCGACTGGGGCGACGTCGATCTCGTCGTCAATATCGGCGCGCCCAAGGGCTCCTCGCGCCTGATGCAGCGCATCGGCCGCGCCAACCACCGGCTCGACGAAGCCTCGCGCGCGGTGCTGGTGCCCGCGAACCGCTTCGAGGTGCTGGAGTGCCGCGTCGCGATCGACGCCATCGCGGAGAATGCGCAGGACACGCCGCCGCTGCGGATCGGTGCGCTCGACGTGCTGGCCCAGCACGTGCTCGGCTGCGCCTGCGGCGAGCCGTTTTTCTCCGACGAACTCTACGACGAGGTGCGCACCGCCGCGCCCTATGCCGATCTCACGCGGCAGGATTTCGACGACGTGGTCGATTTCGTCGCCTCCGGCGGCTACGCGCTGAAGACCTATGAGCGCTTCGCCCGCATCAAGCAGGACAAGGAGGGGCGCTGGCGCGTCGCCAATCCCAAGGTGCGGCAGAGCTACCGGATGAATGTCGGCACCATCGTCGAGGACGACATGCTGAAGGTGCGGCTGGTGCGATCGCGCGGCGGTGGTCAAGGAAAAGCAGGCGGGTCGACGGGCGTGATCGCGCGCGGCGGCAAGTTGCTCGGCGAGATCGAGGAAGCCTTCATCGAGGGCCTCAGCCCCGGCGACACCTTCGTGTTCTCGGGCGAGGTGGTGCGCTACGAGACCCTGGTCGAGGACCAGGTCTATGTCTCGCGCGCCAACGACAAGGACCCGAAGGTGCCGTCCTATATGGGCGGCAAGTTCCCACTCTCGACCTATCTCGCCGAACGGGTCCGCCGCCTGCTCGATGACGGGCGCGCGTGGGGCGCCTTGCCGGAGCAGGTGCGCGACTGGCTGTCGCAGCAAAAGGACGTCTCGCGTGTGCCTGAAGTGCGCGAGCTGCTGGTCGAGAGTTTTCCCCGCGCCAACAAGCACTACATCGTCTGCTATCCCTTCGAAGGCCGTCTCGCGCACCAGACGCTGGGCATGCTGTTGACGCGCCGGCTGGAGCGTGCCCGCGCCCGACCGCTCGGCTTCGTCGCCAACGAATATGCGATCGCGGTCTGGGCGCTCGGCGACCTGTCCTCCATGATCCGGGACGGCAGGATCGACCTCGATGCGCTGTTCGACCCTGATATGCTCGGCGACGATCTCGAAGCTTGGCTTGCCGAATCCGCACTGATGAAGCGCACGTTTCGCAATTGCGCGATCATCTCCGGCCTGATCGCGCGCCGTCACACCGGCGAGGAGAAGAGCCGCCGCCAGGTGCTGTTCTCGACCGATCTCGTCTACGACGTTTTGCGAAAACACCAGGCCGATCACGTGCTGTTGCGTGCCGCGCGGGCCGATGCCGCCACCGGCCTGCTCGATCTGCGCCGCCTCAGCGACATGCTGATGCGCATTCAGGGCCGGATCACCCACCGGGAACTCGACCACGTCTCCCCGCTCGCCGTCCCCGTGATGCTGGAAATCGGCCGCGAGTCAGTCTATGGCGAAGCGGGAGACGAGCTCCTGGCGGAGGCCGCCGATGAGCTGGTCAAAGAGGCGATGGGATAACAGCAGGTTTTGACGTGACGGCAGGCGCGCTGGTTTCAGGAGATAACGAGGACATGCGCGTTTCGAATGTCAGCATCAGCAGCGTGACGTTCGTGGCCGATCTTTCCGGGGCACTGTTCTGGGAAGAGCAGCGCCTGCTCGTCGTCTCCGACCTGCATCTGGAAAAAGGTTCCAGCTTCGCCATGCGCGGCGTGCTGCTGCCGCCTTACGACACCATCGCGACGCTCAGCCGGCTCGCTGCTGTCATCTCCCGCCATGATCCCCGCATCGTCATTGCGCTCGGCGACAGTTTTCATGATCGCACCGCGCATGGACGCCTGTCGGCGGAGGATCGCGACGCGGTCGCCGCCTTGCAGGCCGGCCGCGACTGGATCTGGATTTCGGGCAATCACGATCCGGCGCTGCCGCGTGATCTCGGCGGCACCGTCGCCGACGAAGTCGCGATCGGCCCGATCACCTTCCGCCACGAGCCGACCGGCGCGGGCGGCGAGATCGCCGGCCATCTCCATCCCAAGGCCCGCGTCTCCGCGCGCGGCCGCTCGATGGAGCGCCGCTGTTTCGCCTGTGATGGGATGCGCGCCGTGATGCCCGCCTTCGGCGCCTATGCCGGCGGCCTCAGCATCCGCGACGTTGCGTTTGCAAAGATCTTTCCGAAGAACGGTTTTGTCGCGCATTTGCTCGGCGACCGCCGCGTGCACGCGATTGCCGCGTCGCGGTGTTATTGACTAGCTATCGCTTCGATCGGGCTGAACCCTCTCACCACGCGCACACTGCGCTCCCTCCCCCCTTGTGGGGGAGGGCAGGGGAGGGGGGTAGCCCAGGAAAAGTTGCGCGTTGGCGTCGCGCAAACGCGTGTGCGAATCGAGATAGTCCCCGTGTGGTACCCCTCTCCCTAACCCTCCCCCACAAGGGGGGAGGGAACGTACCGGTCTCGCAGCCGCAGATCGCGACTATCGCAACGGTTCACGCCGCCTTCGCCTGCACGTCATCGCAGAACTCTGCCAGCCGATCGGCGAGCCGCAGCGTCGCGGGGCTTGCACCCGGCGCGGCCATCAACGCGACTTCGGTCCGGTTGATTGGCGCAAAGCCGTCCTTTGCGGTCAGCACGCGGTGGTCGGACTGGATCGCCATCTCCGACAGGATGCTCAGCCCCATGCCGGCAGCGACCGCGGCTTGGATGCCGGCGAGGCTCGATGACGTATAGGACATGTGCCAGATGCGGCCCGCACTTTCCAGCGCGTGGATGGCGCCGGCGCGGTAGAGGCAGCCGAGCGGAAAGCCGGTCAGCGGCACCGAGGCGACATCCGCGTGGATCGGATGGCTCTTGCTGGTGACCCAGTGCACCTGCTCCGGCCACACCGCAATTGCGCCCTTCTCACCGGCTGCGCGCTTGAACAATGCGAGATCGAGCTCGCCGCGATCGAGGTCGCGCGACAGGTTCTTGCTCTGGTCGGCGCGCACATCGAGCCGCAGGCCCGGATGCGAACGCGAGAAGGCGCCGAGCAGTTTCGCCAGCCGGTACGCCGCAAAGTCTTCGGGGATGCCGAGCCGGATCGCGCCTTCGCCGTCGGGCTGGCGCAGCACGTCGCGGGCCTCTTCCGCAAGCGACAACAGCCGCCGCGCATAGGACAGCAGCCGTTCGCCGGCTTCAGTCGGGCGCAAATCCTTGCCGTCACGATGCAGCAGCACCTGTCCGACATCCTCCTCCAGCCGCTTGATCTGCTGGCTGACGGTCGATTGCGTGCGATGGACGCGCTCGCCGGCGCGGGTGAAGCCGCCGGCATCGACCACCGACACGAAGCTGCGCAGGAGCTCCAGATCGAGCATGGGCGCCTCCATTCGAAAATCCACTGACTAGAAGTTAATCATTTAATTTCCAAATGACAACCCGGCTCCCTAGATCGAGGGCTCAGGAGATTCGCATGTCGCTCGCCCCCTCGATTTCGGTTCCCCGCAGCCGCTTCAATACGCTGCCGCTCGCCATCGGCGCGTTCTGCCTGCTCTGGAGCTACGCCTTCGTCGCCGGCAAGATCGGCGTGACCCATTGCCCGCCGCTGATCCTGCTCGCCGCGCGCTTTTCGCTCGCCGGCATCCTGATCCTCGGTGCCACGCTGGCCCGCGGCGACGACTGGTCGCTGTCGTGGCGCGATGCCGCGATCTTCGCCGCGCTCGGCGTTGCCAACAACGCGCTCTATCTCGGCCTCGGCTACACCGGGCTGCAATCGGTCTCCGCCGGCCTCGGCGGCCTGATCGTGTCCGCCAATCCGGTGTTCACGGCGGGCCTCGCCGCGCTTCTGCTCGGCGAAGGCATGACGTGGCGCAAGGCGAGCGGCCTCCTGCTCGGGATCATCGGCGTGACCTTGATCGTCTGGCACCGCCTGTCTGTCGGCACCGACTCGCTGCACGGCATCGTGTTCACGCTGGCCTCGCTTGCCTCCCTCGTCGCTGGCACCATTTTGTTCAAGCTGCTCGCGCCAAAGGGCTCGTTGTGGATCGGCAATGGCGTGCAGAATCTCGCCGCCGGCATCGTGCTGACGCCGGTGGCGCTGACCTTCGCCGATATTCATGCCATCGACCTCACGCTGGGCTTGATCGGCGCCTTCGCCTTCCTCGTGCTCGGCGGCTCGATCATGGCGTACTGGCTCTGGTTTCATCTCCTGAAAGTGTGTGGCGCGACGGCCGCCAGTGCCTATCATTTCCTGATGCCGCCGCTCGGCATGCTGTTCGCGTATCTCGTGCTCGGCGAGCATGTCGAGGCCCGCGATCTGCTCGGAATCATCCCGGTCGCACTTGGCATCTATCTGGTGACGCGGCCCGCAAAATCCGTCTCGTAACAGGAGTCCATCATGCCCATTTCCATCACCCTGATCGGCGGTCCCACTGCGCTGATCGAGATCGATGGCTTCCGCCTGCTCACTGACCCGACCTTCGATGCGCCCGGCGCCTATCAACTGCCGCATGTGAAGCTGGAGAAGACGATTGGACCCGCGCTGAAGGCCGACGCAATCGGCCCGGTCGACGCGGTCCTGCTCAGCCACGACCAGCATTCCGACAATCTCGACAATTCCGGCCGCGACTATCTGCTTAAAGCGCCGCGCGCGCTGACGACCGAGGCCGGCGCCAAGCGCCTGGGCGGCCATGTCGAAGGCCTCGCGCCATGGGCGACCTCGCATCTGAAAGACGGTGACGGCAATACGCTGACGATCACCGCCACGCCCGCGCGCCACGGCCCGGCCGGCATCGAGCCGCTGTCGGGCGACGTCATCGGTTTCGTGGTGTCGTCGAGCCGGACCGACACCACTTCGGTTTATATCAGCGGCGACACCACCTGGTTCGACGGCGTCGCCGAGGTCGCGCGCCGCTTCAAATGCGGCGTGGTGATGCCGTTCGCCGGCGCCGCGCAAACGCGCGGGCCGTTTCATCTCACCATGGACACCAACGACACCATCGAGACCGCACGCGCCTTCCCCGATGCGATGATCGTGCCGGTTCATACGGAGGGTTGGGCGCATTTCCGCCAGAACGGCGAGGATCTGCGCAAGACGTTTGATGTGCTGGGTTTTGGCACAAGGCTGCGATTGCTGGAGCCGGGGGTGCCGACCGTGGTGCAGGCGCCGTAGGCCCAACTGTCATGCCCCGGCTTGACCGGGGCATCCAGTACGCCGCGGCGGTAGTTGTGAGAGCGAACGGCCTAACGCCGGCCTCTGGAATACTGGGTCGCCCGGTCAAGCCGGGCGACGACGAGAGGAGAGAGCGTAGTTCCCTCAATCCTTCCTGAAAACAATCGACGCCATCCAGCCCGTCATCAGCGCCATCGCGGCGGTGACGAGGCCGTAGATCAGCCCGTTCTGGCGCGCCGTCGTCGCGACGAACTGCTCGAAGCCGACCTTGACGATCTCGAACGCGGTCTCGGTCTTGCCGATGAACGCGCCGTCGGCAAACAGCTTGATCTCCACCTCATAGGTGCCGATCGGTACCTCCGCGGGCAGTGGAATGCCGGTGCGGAACAGGGTCGGTGTCAGGAACGTCACCGCGCTCGGATCCTCGCGGTAGAGACCGCGCTGGGTGCGCAGGCGGATGAAGGCGGAGCGGAACGCGTCGTTCGGCACCACATCGGCATAGTCGCCGCTGACGCGTTGGGTCAGCAGCACGTTGTTGAGCCCGATCTGCTGGCGTCGCGCGATCTCGGGCGAGGTTATGACATCGAAGGAGCGGTTGGCGAACAGCGCGAGATAGCTCGGCACCTCCAGAAACTGGCGGTAGTCGGTGTTGATCCAGATCCCGAAGGTACGCTCCTTGCGCCGCGTCACCATGTCGGCGCGCGGGCCCATCACGGTGACGACGAGATCGTAGCTCTTGCGGTCGACGGGCGTGGAGGCGTCCTTCTCGACCGAGCCGAACAGCACCAGCTCCTCGCCGGAATAGTTCGGAGTCACCGTGACGCGATGGTTGGAGACCGACACGATCAGGCGCTCGGCCCGTGCGGCGGAGCCGAGCAGCAGGACAACCAGGACTGCGAGAGCTGCGCGCATCATCCGTTCACCCCCAGCTCGCGAATGGTGAAGAGATCCTCGGGCCGGATCACCAGCTCGATCGCGAAGCGAACACCGACCGAGAGGATCAAGAGGCCGAGCAGCAGCCGCAACTGCTCGCCGCGGATCTTCTGGCCGGCGCGGGCGCCGAACTGCGCACCGGTGACGCCGCCGACCATCAGGATCAGCGCCAGCACGGCGTCGACCAGGTGATTAGTGACCGCGTGCAGCAGGGTCGCAAACAGCATCGTGACCAGCGTCAGGACCATCGACGTCCCGATCACCGTCGAGGTCGGCACCCGCAGCAAATAGATCATGATCGGCACCAGGATGAAGCCGCCGCCGATGCCCATGATGGCGCCGATGAAGCCGATCAGGATGCCGACGATCACGACCGGAATGACCGAGAGGTAGATCTTGGAGCGCTTGAACCGCATCTTCAGCGGCAGGCCATGGATCCAGTTATGCGTGCGTCGCGGCGGCACCGCGCCGCGCCGGGTCCGCATCAGGGCACGCAGGCCTTCGGAGAACATCAGGCTGCCGACGGTGGTGAGCAGCACGACGTAGGACAGTGCGATCATCAGATCGAGCTGGCCGAGCGCGCGCAGCTGCGTGAAGGTCCACACCCCGAGAGCCGTCCCGGTTACGCCGCCGCATAACAGCACGCTCGCCAGCGCCGGGTCGATCGCGCGTCGCCGCCAATAAGCGAGGGCGCCGGAAAAGGACGAGGCGGCGATGTGGCTTGCGACGGAAGCGACCGCGACTGCCGGTGTGATGCCGATGAAGATCAGAAGCGGCGTCATCAGGAAGCCGCCGCCGATCCCGAACATGCCGGAGACGAAGCCGACCGCCGCGCCCATCGCTAGCACGAGGAAGACGTTGACCGGAAGATCGGCGATCGGGAGATAGAGCTGCATCGAGAGACCACGCTTCCGGCGAGACGGATCGATTGCGCGGAATGCTCGCAGGAGGGCAGAACGATTGCCGCGTCCCTCAATAGCGGAATTCGGTAGCGGGCGGGACCAGGAATTTCGGGCGTGGTGAATGGGGGTGTCGGCGGCATCGACGCTTTAGCTCCTCACCCTGAGGAGCCTGCGCAGCAGGCGTCTCGAAGGGCGAGGCCCGGATCAAGAGGCGGGCCTGCATGGTTCGAGACGCGCGCAAGAGCGCGCTCCTCACCATGAGGGGAGAGGGCCTCAGTGCACCGCCGACGCCGACTTCTTGCTCGCAACCGGCTTCGGCGCCGGCTTCGCGTTGGCCTGCGGGGCGCTGTCCCAGCCGCCGTTCGGGGCCGCAACGTTGACGGCGTCGTCGGGCTGGGGCTCGGCGCTGAAGGTCTGGATCGCGAGCTTGGCAGCGGCGAGCGATTGCGGGTCGAGCCGCTTGGCGACGTCGTCGCGCTTGGTTGCTGCGTCCGCATCGCCCTGAGCGGCGGCGAGGGTGAACCATTTGTAGGACTCGGCGAGGTTCTGCTCCACCCCGATGCCGCGGGCATAGAGGATGCCGAGGTTGAACTGGCTGTCGGCGACGCCGCGATCGGCGGCCTTCCGGAACCACAGTGCCGCGCTCTTGTAATTGGCGCCGCGTCCGCCGCCGTCGGCATCGAGCACCGCGAGGTTGTGCATCGCCTTGGCGTTGCCGCGCTCGGCGGCTTGCGTGTAGTAGCGGCGGGCGATGTCGGCGTCCTTCTTCACGCCGAGACCCTTTTCGTAGAGTGTCCCGAGGCGGAAGGTTGCGGGCACCACGCCGGCCTGTGCCGCGCGGTCGTACCATTTGGCGGCTTCGTCGTAATTCGCGGCCACGCCCTTGCCCTCGGCAAAGCGCACGCCGATCTCGTAGGCCGCGGTCGCATCGCCCTTCATCGCGGCGGTGCGCAAGCCGGGGCCACCGATGCCGTCAGGCAGCTTTTCGCTCGGCGGCACCTGGATCATCGCGAGTTTCGCACGGCTCGTGCCCGACAGCGCGCCGGTGACCTCGCTGGAGGCCGCAGGCGGGATTGGCGCCGCGGTTTGCGGGATTTCGACCGAAGCGGTGCCGCTCGGGCTCGTCACGGGCCCCGGCGCGGCATTGTTCTGCGACTGTTTTCCGATCGGGGTCGGCGAGGTCATCGACGGCGTGACCTGCTCGGGCGTGGCGGGCTTGTTCTCGACCGGCGGCGGGGCCTGCGGCGCGGGCGCGGGCGACGAATTCTCCATCGCCTGCGGCGACGGCGACGGGCTGCTGCCATCGAGCAGGTTCATCGCCATCTTGAAAGTGCCGAGCACGATCACGACCACGCTCGCGCCGACCAGCAGCGAGCGGATCTTCGAGGTGATGGTCGAGCCACCTTCCTGGCCCTTGTCCTTGGCGCGGGCGATTGCGGCCTTGGCGCCACGGGCCGGCTTCTCGGGCGGCTGCGCGGCGGCGGCTTGGGCTGCACGGCGCGCGGCGGCGATGAAGCTCGACGACGACACCGGCTCCTTCGGCGCGGCCGGGATTTCGCTGATTGCGCTTTCGGACGCAGCAATGCGCTCCGACGACGTGGCGATGCGTGCACCCGGCCGGGTGCCGGGCTCGAGCGGATGATCCGGCGGCAGTTCGGGCGCGAGCGCGGCGCGCGTGGGCGCCGTATGCGGCTCCAGGATTTCGCTGATCGCGCGTGGCGGAACCGGCGGTGCCATCGGCATCGGCGGCGGCGCTGCCGGCGCGGCGGCATGGAATTCGCGCGGCGCGGCGGCGAAGGCGGCTTGCGCCGCCTGCGCGGCGGCCGGATTGGGCAGCTCGGGCTTCGGATCGTATTTCGGGTGCTGCTGTTGCTGCGGCCGCGGCTCGTGCGCCATCGGCGCGGGCGCCATGGGAGCGGCCATCGGCATCGGCTGCGGCGCTGGGGCGGGCGGCGCGGTGCGCACATTGCGCAGATCGCCCTCGATCATCGAGAGACGATCGACCACGTGGCCAAGGGCGTTGTGGACGGCCTCCAGCGAATCCTGGGTGGTCCGGTTGGTTTCGGCCTGGCTGAAGCGGATGTCGGAGAGCTCGCGCTTGACCAGATCGACCATGCCGGACTCGGCAGGCGGCGTGGAGTTGCGGCTCTCGGCCAGCGCCGAATAGGTCGCCTGCTGCCGCTCCAGGTGGCGCAGGATGTCGTGCAGCCCGTCCTCGACGCGGCTGAAATTGCCGTTGCGCGGATCGGAGGCGGCCTCGAGCCGCTCCAGAAGATACGAGACCCGCTGTTCAAGATGAGCAAAGGTCGAAGCCGAGTCGTTGCCGACCTGCATGCGGTCGAAACGGTCGGACAGGGCGCGGATCGCGCTTTCGAGATGCTCGCTGCTCTCGGATGGCTGAGGGCGCTCGCGCGTTTCCAGAGCCGCGGTGAGCGCCGCGATGCGTTGCTCCAGCACCGCAAAACTGTCGCCTTGGCCGGACGCACGGGTGACCTGGTCGACCTTGGACGACAGCAGCTGCACGTCATCCGAGAGCCGGGCCAGCGCTTCGTTGGAAGCGACGTTGGAGACGATGCCGCGCAGCGCCGAGATCGCGCCTTCGAGCTGGCGGACCGTCGAGGGATCGTCATTGGCGCGCAGGATCAGATCGAGCTTGGCGCCGAGATTGCGGATCGCCTCGTCATAGCCGGTGAGCTGCTCGGCCGGCGTCAGCGTGCGGAGCACCTGCTTGATCTCGGACAGCGCGTGCTCGATGCCGGACAGGACCTGACCGTCGGTGCCGTTGGAGCGGGTCTCGTCGATGCGCCGATGCAGCGAGCGGATCTCGTTCTCGATCGATTCGATCGCGCGGCGCGGCATCGCCTCGGTGATGGCGTTGCGGATCTCCGCAAGCTCGCTGCGGAAACTGTTGATCGCCTGCTCGGTATTGTCGGGGCGCTGGAGCGATTCGATCTGGCTCGTGATCTTGAGCAGATGGCGCTCGAGCGCAGAGAAATCCGGCCCCGGCTGCGGTGGCGGCGGAGCGTAGGCAGGCGGTGCGGGGGGCGCGTAAGGAGCTGCCGCAGGCGCGATCGAGGGTGCTGCGCGCGGCGGCATCTGCCTGGGCGTAAAGCCGTCGAGCTCGCTCTGCCGTGCCGTGATCTCGGCGACCGCGACGTCGAACGAAGCGGGGCTCAGGGGCGGTGAGCTGCGATAGACCTGCGCTGCCGCACGCTCGACCGCATCGGCCTGGCGCTGGCGCGTTTCAACGGGTGCCTGCCGCGGTGCCGGAGCCTGCTGCGGTTTCGAAATTTGCGATAGCCGGGCATCGAGACGCGAGATCGCGTCGTTGAGCTGGCGCGCAACGCCTTGCTCGCGCGAGACGTCTGGTCGCGGAGTATCTTGTCGCGAAGGATCTTGCCGCGGCGCGGGCTTGGAAATCCGTTCGATCTGCTGGGTGATGGCGTCGAGCCGCTGGTGGATGTCGGCGACTTCGCGACTTTCCTGGCTCGGCACGTGACTCGGGACTTGGCTCGGCAGTTGACTCGGGACGTGCTGGGCTTGCGGACGCTGATCGTAAAGTCCGCGAAAGTTCGGCGGGGCGGTCTCGCCGAGCGTGGAGTTCAGCCAATCGTTGAGTGACATGCCGGCGCGACGCGCAGCAGCTTCGGCCCGCTCCCGGACGGAGGGATCGATGCCGTCAACACTCCACGATACGCGCGAATTCATGACTCTGTCCGGTCCCGACTCCGGCGCCTCACCCGGCGCCTCCAGCCTCCCCACGCGTGCCCGTTGCAAAGACAATCGAATTTCGCGTGGGTCGTCTGCCTCGAAAACCGACTTTTGTCTGTTACGGTAAATAACGGGTTAAGGAACCCGTTGACGGTGTCTTAAAGTTGGCCAGCGGTGTGCGACACCCACCGCTGTCATGCTCCGCGAAAGCGGGGCATCCAGTACGCCGCAGCCCCTCGATTCAGCCGCGCAGCCTCTGGAATGCTGGATCGCCCGCCTTCTGTTTAGACCGGACAGATCACTGACAGGTGTTCGGAGACATTAGCTGACACATCAAACTGGGCTGGAATGGTCGACTCGCTCAGCCCTTGCCCTCGCGCTTGCCGTCCTCCAGCGGCACCACGGTGCCGCTTGCGCTCATCGCCGACAGGGCCTCGAGCGCCTCTTCGCAGAAATCGGCCACCATCTGCTCGTGCCGGGCGCCGAGCTGAAGCAGCAGCAGGTTACCGAGGTCGAGCACGCCGGACGCCGCCCCTTCGGGAAAGCGCTTCTTCAGGATGCGCTCGTAGTTCTCGTGGCGATCGCGGTGGTGCTCGAGCCGGGCCATCAGGTCAGTGCGCATGGGCTCGAGGCCGATGCTGTCCAGCGCATGCAGCCGCACCAGGAGGTCGTCCTTGATGGAGGGGGGCGTGCTTGGCCGCGCGGCCCAGTGCCGCAGCGCTGTTCGGCCCTCCGGAGTCAGCGTATAGATCAGTTTATTGGGTTTGCCTGTCTGCACGACCTCGCGGCCCTGGATGTAGCCGCGGTCGCGCAGCTTGGAGAGCTCGCGGTAGATTTGCTGGTGGTCGGCCTTCCAGAAGAAGCCGATCGAGGAATCGAATGTCTTGGCGAGCTCGTAGCCCGTCATCGGACGTTCCGTCAGGCATGCGAGGATTGCGTCGCCCAAAGCCATGACCCGGTCCTCCTGTTCTTAACCAATTGGCTTGACTTTATGCGCATCGGCGCATATGCGTCAATGTGCATATGAAGTGATCCAAGAACGAGGGCAAACACCGCCCCGAAAACCCCAATGGAATCAACCTTCGCGCTACTGTGCATGGGGTTGTTTTCGCGTTTTTTGCCGAAGCCTTTAGGGAGGCAGCTGAATGACCGGCCTCGAGTCCTGGTACGGCTACATGAAGTCGCATGACCAGGCAGCGCTCTGGGACCTGCTCCATCCCGACGCGATCTTCGAAAGCCCCGTCGTGCACGCGCCGCAGCGCGGCCGCGACATCACCTTCAAATATCTGGCCAGCGCCGAGAAGGTGCTTGGCGGTCCCGGCTTCATTTATGTCGGCGAATGGAAGAGTGAGAGCGGCGCCGTGCTCGAATTCAAGACCATCATCGACGGCATCGAGATCAACGGCGTCGACATCATCAGTTTCGACGGCGAGGGACGCATCACGCATTTCAAGGTGATGGTGCGGCCGCTCAAGGCCATCAACATGCTGCATCGCCTGATGGCGGAGCAGTTGGCCGCCGCTCAATCCTAAGCCAGCATCATCACTTCAAGGCCTGCCGGGAGACCACCATGCCGATCTACAAAGCCCCCGTCGAAGACGTGAACTTCCTGCTCAACGACGTCTTCCAGATCGACCGCTACGACAATCTGGCCGGCTTCTCCGATGCGTCGAGCGACGTGCGTGAAGCCATTCTCGGCGAAGCCGCCAAGCTCGCCGAAGAGGTGCTGCAGCCGCTCAACCGCGTCGGCGATCTCGAAGGTTGCAAGCGCGCCGATGACGGCAGCGTCACTACGCCAAAGGGTTTCAAGGAGGCGTTCAAGCAGGTCGCCGAGGGCGGCTGGCTCGGCCTGTCGGCGCCGACCGAGTTCGGCGGCCAGGGTCTGCCGGTGACGCTCTCCCAGGCGGTCAACGAATTCCAGATCTCCGCCAACATGGCGTTCTCGATGTATGGCGGCCTCACCATGGGCGCGACCGCGGCGTTGATCGTCCACGGCACGCCGGAGCAGAAGCAGACCTACGTGCCGAAGATGGTGGCGGGCGAGTGGACCGGCACCATGAACCTGACCGAGCCGCATTGCGGCACCGACCTCGGCATGCTCCGCACCAAGGCGGTGCGGCAGGCCGACGGCAGCTTCAAGATCACGGGCACCAAGATCTTCATTTCGGCCGGCGAGCATGACCTCGCGCCCAACATCATCCACCTCGTGCTGGCCCGTATCGAGGGCGCGCCCGCCGGCATCAAGGGCGTGTCGCTGTTCGTGGTGCCGAAATTCATGGTCAATGCCGACGGTTCGGTGGGGCAGCGCAACGGCGTCGTCTGCGGCTCGATCGAGCACAAGATGGGCATTCACGGCAATTCCACCTGCGTGATGAATTACGACAACGCCGTGGGCTGGCTGATCGGCGAAGAGAACAAGGGCATGCAGGGCATGTTCGTGATGATGAACGAGGCCCGCCTCGGCGTCGCCGTGCAGGGTCTCGCGCAGTCGGAAGTGGCCTATCAGAACGCGGTCGCCTATGCCCGGGATCGCATCCAGGGCCGTTCGCTCACCGGTGCCAAGGCGCCGGACAAGCCGGCCGATCCGATCATCGTCCATCCCGACGTGCGTCGCACGCTGCTGTCGATCCGCTCCTTCAACGAGGCCGCGCGCGCCTTCGTGATGTGGACCGCGCTGAAGAGCGACGTCGCCCATCGCTCCGAGGATCCCAAGGACCGCCAGGCCGCCGACGATCACATGGGCCTGATGACGCCCGTCCTGAAAGGCTTTCTCACCGATTACGGCTTCGCCAACGCGGTGCAGGCGCAGCAGATGTATGGCGGCCACGGCTACATCGCCGAGCAGGGCATGGAGCAGTTCGTGCGCGATGCCCGCATCGCCATGATCTACGAAGGCGCCAACGGCATCCAGGCGCTCGACCTCGTCGGCCGCAAGCTGCCGCGCGATGGCGGCCGCGCCATCATGGCGTTCTTCGGCGAGGTCATGGCCTTCGCCAAGGAGAACGGCGGCGACGAGGCGATGAAGCCCTTCATCACCCCGCTCTCGGCTTCGCTCGGCCATCTCCAGCAGGCCACGACGTGGCTGATGCAGAACGCGATGGCGAAGCCCGACAATGCCGGAGCCGCCGCGACCGATTACCTGAATCTCTTCGGTTTCGTCGCGCTCGGCTACATGTGGGCGAAGATGGCGAAGGTGACGCAGGCCAAGATTGCCGAGAGCGGGACGACGCCCTATCTCTCGACCAAGCTCGTCACCGGCCGCTTCTTCATGGAGCGGATGCTGCCGGAGACCGCCGCCAATCTCGCGCGCATCCAGGCCGGCTGCGCCACCATCATGGAACTGCCGGCGGAAGCGTTCTGAAGCTGCTTTCGCTGCGACCCGTCCAAAACCAGATCAAGACCAGAAGATCATCACATCAGGAGGGCGTCATGCCTGAGGCATTCATCTACGACCACGTCCGCACCCCGCGCGGCCGCGGCAAGGCGGACGGCGCGCTGCACGAAGTCACCGCGCTCGCGCTCGCGACCGTGCCGCTCAAGGCGCTCAAGGACCGCAACAACCTGCCGGAAGATTCCGTCGATGACGTCATTCTCGGCGTAGTCGATCCGGTCGGCGAAGCCGGCTCCGACATCGCGCGCTTTGCCGCGCTGAAGGCGGGCCTCGGCGAGGCGGTCCCCGGCGTGCAGATCAGCCGCTTCTGCGCCTCCGGCCTCGATGCCGTGAATTTTGCCGCAGCCCAGGTGATGAGCGGCCAGCACGAACTCGTGATCGGCGGCGGCGCCGAATCGATGAGCCGCGTCGGCATCGGTGCGTCCGGCGGCGCCTGGCCGATGGACCCGTCGATGGCCGTGCCGGCTTATTTCATGCCGCAGGGCATCTCGGCCGATCTGATCGCGACCAAATACGGCTTCTCGCGCGACGATGTCGACGCCTATGCGGTGCAGAGCCAGCAGCGTGCGGCGAAGTCCTGGGATGAAGGCCGCTTCGACAAGTCTGTCGTCCCGGTAAAGGACATCAACGGCCTCACGATCCTCGCCAAGGACGAGCATATGCGTCCTTCGACGACGATGCAGTCACTGGCGCAGCTGCAGCCGGCGTTCACGATGATGGCACAGATGGGCGGCTTCGATGGCGTCGCGGTGCAGTCGCATCCGGAAATCGAACGCGTCAATTACGTGCACCACGCCGGCAATTCGTCGGGCATCGTCGATGGCGCCGGCGCTGTCCTGCTCGGCAGCAAGGAAGCGGCCAGCAAATACGGCCTGAAGCCGCGTGCAAGAATCCGCGCATTCGCCAATATCGGCTCCGAACCCGCGATGATGCTGACGGGCCCGGTCGATGTCACCGAAAAGCTGTTTGCGCGCTCCGGCATGAAGAAGTCGGACATCGACCTGTTCGAGCTCAACGAAGCGTTCGCTTCCGTCGTGCTGCGCTACATCCAGGCCTTCGACATCGACAACGCCAAGATCAACGTCAATGGCGGTGCGATCGCGCTCGGCCATCCACTGGGCGCGACCGGTGCCATGATCCTCGGGACCGTGCTTGACGAGCTCGAGCGCACCAACAAGGCGACCGCACTGGTGACGCTGTGCATCGGCGGCGGCATGGGCACCGCGACCATCATCGAACGCGTCTAAGGGTAGCTGCCGTAGGGTGGGCAAAGCGAAGCGTGCCCACCACTGCTGTCTTCGCGAATGATGGTGGGCACAGCGCAAGAGCGCCTTTGCCCACCCTACGAGATCACCGTCAACCGCCGCGCCGAAGACTGGCTGCGGCACCGAGGAGCAACCAGCATGGCTTACAAGAACTTCAAGGTTGAGACCGATTCCGACGGCATCGCGCTTGTCACCTGGGACATCCCGGGCCGTTCGATGAACGTGCTCGACGAGACCTCGACCAGCGAGCTTGACGCGATCGTCAAGGCGACCACGGCCGACGCCGCGGTGAAGGGCGTCGTCATCACCTCTGCCAAGGAGGCGTTCTGCGCCGGCGCAGACCTGTCCATGCTCGAAGGCATGAACCAGGCCTACGCAAAGGTCTTCAAGGAGCAGGGCGAGACCGCGGCGAACCAGATGCTGTTCGAGCAGAGCCGGCGCTTCTCGCAGGTGCTGCGCTCGATCGAAACCTCCGGCAAGCCGTGGGCGGCGGCGATCAACGGCCTCGCGCTCGGCGGCGGTTTCGAGATCACGCTGTGCTGTCACTATCGTGTGGCGGCCGACAATCCCAAGACCCGCCTCGGCCTGCCCGAGGTCAAGGTCGGCCTGTTCCCGGGCGCTGGCGGAACGCAGCGCGTGCCGCGCCTGGTGCCGCCGCAGGACGCGATGACGATCCTGCTCAAGGGCGATCCGGTCACGGTCGAGAAAGCCAAGGCGCTGAATCTGATTCACGCCGTCGTTCCCGCCGCCGACCTCATCAAGACGGCAAAGGACTGGATCAAGGGCGGCGGCAAGGCCGTCGCGCCCTGGGACGAGAAGGGCTTCAAGCTGCCGGGCGGCCCGGTGTTCTCCAAGGCCGGCATGATGATGTTCCCGGCCGGCAACGCGATCTATCGCCGCGAGACCTACGACAATTATCCGGCCGCACGCGCGATCATGAGCTGCGTCTATGAGGGCCTGCAGCTGCCGATCGACGCCGCGCTCCGTGTCGAGTCGCGCTACTTCACCTCGGTGCTGCGCTCGAAGGAAGCGGCGGCGATGATCCGCAGCCTGTTCCTGTCGATGCAGGAGCTCAACAAGGGCGCACGCCGTCCGAAGGATGTGCCGCCGACCAAGGTGAAGAAGATCGCCGTGATCGGCGCCGGCTTCATGGGCGCGAGCGTCGGCTATGTCTCGGCCCGTGCCGGCCTCGACGTCGTCCTGATCGATCGCGACCAGGAGAGCGCCGACAAGGGCAAGGCGCATGCGCAAAAGGTGATCGAGGAGCAGATCAAGAAGGGCCGCGCCAAGCCCGGCGACGCAGAAGCCCTGCTCGCGCGCATCAAGCCGACCGCGGACTATTCCGCATTGAAGGATGTCGATCTCGTCATCGAGGCCGTGTTCGAAGACCGCAAGGTCAAGGCTGATACCTTTGCCAAGGCGCAGGAGCATATGAAGCCGGACGTGATCTTCGCGTCCAATACCTCGACGCTTCCGATCACCTCGCTGGCGGAATCCTTCAAGGACCAGGGCAGGTTCGTCGGCATCCATTTCTTCTCGCCGGTCGAGAAGATGATGCTGGTCGAGATCATCCAGGGCAAGAACACCGGCGATCTCGCGATCGCGACCGCGCTCGACTACGTCCGGCAGATCGGCAAGACCCCGATCGTCGTCAACGACAGCCGCGGCTTCTTCGCCAATCGCTGCGTCGGCCGCTACGTCGCCGAAGGCAACGAGATGTTCCTCGAGGGCGTGCCGCCCGCGATGATCGAGAACTGCGCCAAGATGGCCGGCATGCCGGTCGGCCCGCTCTCGCTGTCGGACGAGGTCGCGCTCGACCTCGGGCTCAAGATCATGAAGGCGACGGAAGCCGACCTCGGCCCCAACGCCATCAATCCCGATCAGAAGAAGCTGATGGTGGAAATGGTCGAGAAGCAGGGCCGACTGGGCCGCAAGAACAGCAAGGGTTTTTACGACTACCCCGAGAAGGGCAAGGGTCAGAAGAGCCTCTGGCCGGGCCTGTCCGCACTGCAGCCCAAGCAGCTCGATCCTGATACGCTCGACGTCGAGGAGCTGAAGCAGCGCTTCCTGGTGGTGCAGGCGGTGGAGGCCGCGCGCACGGTGGAGGACCACGTCATCACCGATCCGCGCGAGGCGGATGTCGGCTCGATCCTCGGCTTCGGCTTCGCGCCGTTCACCGGCGGCACGCTGTCCTATATCGACTTCATGGGCACGAAGAAGTTCGTCGAGCTCTGTCACAAGCTGGAGGCGAAATACGGCTCGCGCTTTACCCCGCCGAAACTCCTCGAGGAGATGGCCGCGAAGGGAGAAACCTTCTACGGCCGCTTCGCTCCGAACAAGGCGGCGGCGTGATTCTCTGAACCGTAGCCGGGACGAAAATTACGAAAGGCCGGATCTCGATCCGGCCTTTCGCATGGGCGCCTCAGGCAGCCTGAATCAGTCCTTCCTTCTTCATCGCTTCCTGCACCTGCGGCCGCGCCGCGACTCGGGTCTTGTAGGCGGCAAGGTTCGGCATCGCCGAGAGGTCGAACTTCATCCGGTCGCCCCAGGTCAGCATCGTGAAGAGATAGCCGTCAGCCACCGTGAACTGCTTACCCATGAGGTAGTCGCGGCCGGCGAGCTGACTATCGATGTATTTCAGCTTGCCCATGACGCGGTCCTTGAAGAAGGCCTTGGCCTCGTCGTTCAGCGTCGGCGCGAACATCGGGCCGAAGCTCTTGTGGACCTCCGAGGTGAGGAAGTTCAGCCATTCGAGCAGCTTGTAGCGCTCGGAGCTGCCGTGGGCCGGCGCCAGCGCCTTGGCCGAGGCCTGATCGGCGATCATCTGGACAATCACCGGGCCTTCGGTCACGATCTCTCCGCTATCGAGGCCCAGCGCAGGGACCTGGCCCTTGGGGTTCAGCTTCAGATAATCCTCACCGTTTTCGAGCTTCTTGGCCCGGATATCGACCTTGACCAGTTCATACGGCAGGCCGGCTTCCAGGAGCGCGATATGGGGGGATAGCGAGCAGGCACCGGGCGAATAGTACAATTTCATGGAATTTCCTCCTCTTGTTGCTTGGTTCAGGCGAAAGAACGACTACATGCATCTGCTTGAAATAGTCAAGATTGATGCAGCTGCATCGAATAGGGTAAGAGACGGGCGACGAGCTTGAGCGGGACCATGAAACGCAAACCATCGACCGAGGCGACTTCCGCCTGGATCCGCTTGATGCGGGTGCAGAGCCGTGTGCTCAATTGCGTCGAGCAGGACCTGAAGAAGGCCGGCTTCCCACCGCTGGCATGGTATGACGCGCTGCTCGAACTGTCACGGGCGCCCTCGGGCGAGCTCCGGCCGGTCGAACTCGAACGGCAGATGCTGATCCCGCAATATTCGACATCGCGGCTGATCGACCGCCTGGTCGACGAAGGCCTCGCCTCGCGGCGCGAATGCAAGATCGACAAGCGCGGCCAGTTCGTGGAGATCACGGAAGCCGGGCGCGAATTGCAGAAGCGGATGTGGGGCGCCTATTCGGCCGCGATCGAGAAATATGTCGGTTCGAAGCTGTCCGATGCGGATGCCGTGAAGCTCAGCGGTCTGCTCGACCGTCTGGGCTGCTCGTGCGGCGAGATGAAACTGCCGCCTGCCCACGTCAACGAAACCACGCCGTTGCGATGATCGCGCGGCAAACCAGCTCGTCCGTGCAGCCGGTGGCTGCGCGGACCATCCCTGTCACCCACGCGCGTTCGATCGAAGCGCTTTTGATTAGAGTCTGATATGGCGCGAGACCAGATCGATATGACGCCGTTGCAATCGCGTGACGAACTCGTCAAGTGGTTCGAGGAAGGCTGCAAGGACCCGTCCGAATTCCGCATGGGCACCGAGCATGAGAAGACGCCGTTCACGCTCGAAGGCCACCGCCCGGTGCCCTATGAGGGCCCGCGCGGTATCGGCGCGCTGCTCGAAGGCATGAAGCTCCTGCTCGGCTGGGAGCCGATCATGGAGAAGGGAAACATCATCGGCCTCTACGACGTCACCGGCGGCGGCGCGATTTCGCTGGAGCCCGGTGGGCAGTTCGAGCTTTCGGGCGCTCCGGTCGAAAACGTGCACCAGACCCAGAGTGAGCTGATGGCGCATCTGGCGCAGGTGCGCGAGATCGCAACGCCGCTCGGCATCGGCTTCCTCGGGCTCGGCATGACGCCGTCCTGGTCGCGCGCCGACATCCCGGTGATGCCCAAGGGCCGCTACAAGATCATGACCAATTACATGCCGAAGGTCGGCCAGTACGGCCTCGACATGATGTACCGGACCTGCACGGTACAGACCAATCTCGACTTCTCCTCCGAAGCCGACATGGTCAAGAAGCTGCGTGTTTCGCTCGCGCTCCAGCCGGTCGCAACCGCCTTGTTCGCCAACTCCCCGTTTACCGAGGGCAAGCCGAACGGCTTTCTCTCCTTCCGGTCCGAGATCTGGCGCGACACCGACAATGCGCGCGCCGGCATGATGCCGTGGGCATTCGAGGACGGCATGGGCTTCGAGCGCTATGTCGATTACGCGCTCGACGTGCCCATGTATTTCGTCAAGCGCGACGAGGATTACATCGACGTCTCCGGCTCCTCGTTCCGCGCCTTCTTCGATGGCCGCAACAACAATCTGCCCGGGGAACGTCCGACGTTGTCGGATTGGGCCAACCATCTTTCGACGATTTTCCCGGAGGTGCGGCTCAAGCGCTATCTCGAGATGCGCGGCTCCGATGGTGGCCCGTGGGGCCGTCTGCCGGCGCTATCAGCGTTCTGGGCCGGGCTGCTCTACGACGATGTCTCGCTGGATGCCGCCTGGGACCTTGTGAAGCACTGGAGCGCGCATGAGCGTCAGGCCCTGCGCGACGACGTGCCGCGCTTCGGCTTCAAGTCGCGGATCAAGGACCGCTATCTGTTCGAGATCGCCAAGGAGTGCCTCGTTCTGGCACATGCCGGCTTGCGCCGGCGCGGCCGGATCGACCAGCTCGGCCGCGACGAGACCAGGCATCTGGAGCCGCTCGATCGCATCATCGATTCCGGCCGCACGCCGGCTGAGGAGATGCTCGACAAGTTCAAGGGTCCCTGGAACGGCTCGGTGGAACCAGCCTACGCGGAATACGCGTTCTAGGACACAAGACGAGCGGTCGGGAGCTGAGCCGTTCATCGCCCGTACAGGTTTGCGGCGATCAAATGGCCGGCTGAAAAACCCGAGCGTCGTCAATAACTCGAAAGCTGTTCCGATGGGGAAGGGCCGCCTGGCCGTCATGGCACGCGTCCTGGCAAGCGTCGCGGCCTGCGCCGCGCTGCTTTCGCTCGTGTTTGCGAGCTGGCCTGCGCGCGCCCAGACGGCGTTCGACCGGCCGGGCGGAGACTATTTCAGCACCCCGGTCACGTCGGGCGATCCGGAGGATTGCGCGCTGCTGTGCGAGCGCGACCGCCGGTGCCGCTCGTGGAGCTTCAGCTATCCGGACGTCGAAGGCGGCTCGGCCGTGTGCTGGCTGAAGAACACGGTGCCTGCGCGCGTGCCGGGAAGCTGCTGCATCTCCGGTGTGCGGGGCGCCGGCGTGATCGAGCCGCGCGTCGAAGGCGTGGAGACCTCGATCGACCGCCCCGGCGGCGATTTGCGCAATTTCGAGATGAAGGACGGCGAAGGCGAAGAGGCCTGCAAGGCCGCCTGCACCGCCGACAACAAATGCCGCGCCTTCACCTATGCCCGCCCCGGCTACACCGGACGCGAAGCGCGCTGCTTCCTGAAAAAGGAAATCAAACCGCCGCGGCGGAAGGCGGGGTTCACGTCGGGCGTGGTGAGATAGCATGCAGCTCTCACCACCGTCCTTGCGAGCCACCGGGTCCGCGCGAAGCGCGGCCCGATGACAGGCTCCGCGAAGCAATCCAGAATTGCTTCCGCGGCGGCACTCTGGACTGCTTCGTCGCTTCGCTCCTCGTAATGACGAGGAGGGTAAAGCGGACATCTCACTCCGCCGCGATCACCGTGATCTCGGGCCACAGCGTCTTCCAGCGTGCCGCCTTCGCCGCGTAATTGGCGGCGGAAAAATTCGGCGTCCGATTGGGTCGCACAATCAGCTTCGCGACGTCGTCGAACCCGTGCGGCGCGTAGACGTCGAAATCCCCTCCGGCAGGGCGGATGCCCACCTGCGTATTCTCCGTGAGGAAGCGGTCGATACCGTCGGTCGCGCGCATCAAGGGCGGATAGGGCAGACCGTGCTTGCCGGGATACCAAAGGTGCACGCGCGCCTGGTTGCGGATTTCGACCTTGGGGCCGAGATGCGCGAGCTGTGCGTGCAGCTTGCGGATCACCGCGTCTTCCGCCTCCCATGAGGTGTCGGAATCGAAATAGAACACGTCGTAATCGGCTATGCCGTGATCGATCGGGCGGCCCGTGAGCACGTTCCACACCGTCTGCACCAGGCAGCCCGCGACGAGCCACGCATCCGGCAGCGCGAGGCGATGAATTTCATCGAGGATCGCTGCGTTCAACGGATTTCGCAGGGCGAGAGCCAGAAATTCGTCGCGGACCATCACTATTGCACTCCCTCTCCCGCATGCAGGAGAGAGGTGAGGACGTTCCTGCCTTCAATGCACGGCGGTGAAAAACCGCGCCATGCGAAATCCGGACAGCCAGGTCCACACCGGCTGGCCCCGGATGCCGAGATCCCAGGATCCGAGCACGGCATCCGCGCGGCCGACCAGATTGTCGATCGGCAACATGCCGACGCCGCCGGAGCGCAGGGGCACGCGGCTGTCGGCGGAGTTGTCGCGGTTGTCGCCGAGCACGAAGAGATGGCCCGCCGGCACCGTCACTTCCTGCGTGTTGTCGAGCGGACCGTTGTCGCGCATCTTGAAGATCAGGTGCGAGACGCCATTCGGCAGCGTCTCGACATAGCGATAGGCGGGTTCGCTGCCGCCATTGTCGTCCTCGGCGGCGCCAACGCCGTCCGGCTTCAGCTCGGCGGGGCGGTCATTGACGAAGAGCTGGCCCTGGCGCAGCTGGATGCGGTCGCCGGGCAGGCCCACGACGCGCTTGACCCAGGCCTGCGAGCGGTCGCCGGGCCAGCGGAAGACGACGACGTCGCCCTGCTTCGGCGTCTCCGCGAACACGCGGCCGCTCTCAGGCAGGTTGATCTGGATCGGCAGCGACGAGGTGCCGTAGCCGTAGGGGAATTTCGAGGCGATCAAGGCGTCGCCGATCAACAGCGTCGGCTCCATCGAGCCCGACGGCACGTAGAACGGCTCGGCCAGCGCACCCTTGGCGATGAACACCGCCGCGACGATGCCCGCGAGCTGCACGAGCTGGCCTGCCCAGCCGCTGCCCTTCCGCTTGGTGGTGACAGTTATCTTCTCGACGCTCATCCGCCTGTTCCACCCACCGTAATGCGTTCCATCAACAGCGACGGCTGGCCGACGCCGACCGGCACGCCCTGACCGTTCTTGCCGCAGGTGCCGATGCCGGTATCCAGCGCGAGGTCGTTGCCGATCATGCGGATGCGATGCAGGTCGGTCGGCCCGTTGCCGATCAGCATGGCGCCCTTCAAGGGCGCACCGATCTTGCCGTTCTCGATCTTGTAGGCCTCGGTGCATTGAAACACGTATTTGCCCGAGGTGATGTCGACCTGACCGCCGCCGAAATTCGCGGCGAAGACGCCGTTCTTCACCGACGCGAGGATCTCGGCCGGATCGCGGTCGCCCGCGAGCATGTAGGTATTGGTCATGCGCGGCATCGGCACATGGGCATAGCCCTGGCGGCGCCCGTTGCCGGTCGGCTTCATATTCATCAGGCGCGCGTTCTGGCGGTCCTGCATATAGCCGACCAGGACGCCGTCCTCGATCAGCACGGTGCGGTTGGTCGGCGTGCCCTCGTCGTCGATCGACAGCGAGCCGCGGCGCGAGGCAATGGTGCCGTCGTCGACCACGGTCACGCCCTTGGCCGCGACCTGCTGGCCCATCAGACCGGCAAACGCAGACGTCTTCTTGCGGTTGAAGTCACCTTCGAGGCCATGACCGACCGCCTCATGCAGCATCACGCCGGGCCAGCCGGCCCCGAGCACGACATCCATCTCGCCGGCGGGGGCGGGAATCGATTCCAGATTGACGAGGGCCTCGCGCAGCGCCCCGTCGGCGGCGTCGCGCCAGGACTTAGCTTCGATGAATTCGGCGTAGCCGGCGCGACCGCCATAACCCTTGCTGCCGCTCTCCTGGCGGTCGCCCTGACCGGCGACGACGGAGACGTTGACGCGCACGAGCGGGCGGATGTCTCGATAGCTCTCGCCGTCGGGCCGCAGGATCTCGACCACCTGCCAGGTCGCGCCCAGGCTGACGCTGACCTGCCGCACCCGCGGATCCTTGTCGCGCAGATAGGCGTCGATTTCGGCGAGCAGCTTGACCTTGGTCTCGAAGCCGGGGGCATCGAGCGGATTGTCGTCACTGTAAAGCCGCACGTTGGTATGTGCTGGAGGCGCGGCGAAGTTGCCGGAATAACCACCGCGCACGGCCGCGACCGCGTCCGCGGCGCGAATCAGCGCCGGCAGCGAGACGTCGGAGGAATGCGCGTAGCCGACCGCGTCGTCCTTGACGGCGCGCAGGCCAAAACCCTGCGAGGTGTCGTAGGTCGCCTGCTTCAGCCGCCCATTGTCGAACATCAGCGCTTCGGTCTGGCTGTATTCCAGGAACAATTCGCCGTCGTCGGCACCGGCAAGCCCGCGCGCGAGCTCGTTGCGAACCTGGTCGCGGTCGAGATTGGCGCGGTCGAGCAGGGAGGTTGTGGCAGGGTTGGTCATGCGTCCGTCCATTATCGGGGGATGTGAGGCAAGATAATGGTTTCCCGGCAGTTCCGCGAGGGGCTTGGCCGTCACATTACGGAAACGATAGGATTGGCACGGGAGTAAGGGGCCCTGACGCGGATGCCGATCGGTGCTATGCTAGTTTCATGAATTACCGAGATATCATCTCGATTGAACCTGGCAAACGCGGTGGGCGACCCTGCATCCGCCACATGCGGATCGCTGTGGCAGATGTGCTCGGCTGGCTGGCTGCTGGCCAGACCCACGCTCAAATCCTCGACGACTTCCCCGAACTGACCGAGGACGATATCCGCGCTTGCCTGGCCTATGCCGCCGACCGCGAGAGGCGATTGGTGACCGCACCGATATGAGGCGCTGTTCGATCAGAACCTCAGCTTCAAACTTTGCCAGATGATCGACGACCTTTTTCCGGATTCGAGTCACGTCCGGTCTCATGGTCTGTCCGAAGTCGCCGACGGTGCGCTTTGGGAGTTTGCGAAGGCAAATGGTTTCGCGATTGTGACCTAGGACGTCGATTTTGCCGAGCTGGCGGGCCTGTTGGGCTCTCCACCCAAAGTGATTTGGCTTCGGGCGGGCAATCAAACGACCGCGACGATTGCGGCTCTGCTTCGCCGGCACGCGCGGACGATTGAGTCTTTCGAGAGCGATGACAGCACTGCCTGCCTTGAGATTTATTAGGCCGTTAGAGCCTATGGCAGCTTGTCATATCCCTCGCCGAGCCCGTTCAGGCTGAGCGGGAAGCCGATGCCTTCTTCCGGGGTCTCGAAGATGATGAAGGTCGCGGTCTTGGCGGTGCGGAGCTGGCCGAGCAGCTTGTCGTCCATGACGACTTCGGCGACGCAGCCATTGGGCAGGCAGCGGACAAAGCCGGCACGGCCGACATCCTGGTTGTCGAGTTTGAGGCCGAGGCCGGAGGGCAGGAGAACGCCGAGGGGGGCGACGACCCGCATCAGGCGGCTCTTCTGGTCGGCGGTCTTGAGGACGATTACGGTCAGGCCGGCGTTGGAGCGGTCTTCGGCCACCACGCTCTGGATCAGGGCGCATTGCTCGGACTGGGCGCCCGGCGGGGTGTCGCAGCGGATCTGCCAGTCGCCATGGACGGAGCGCACCGCGCCCTGCGCATGGGCGAGGCCCGGAAGCGCCAGGACGACGACCGCCGCCAGCAGGGCAGCCAGCATCGTGAGGCCGCCAGCCTGGCTTTTAGCCCGCCTTGCCATGGATCTCGAAAACCCCATCGGGTCGGTCCCTCTGCTCGCCTGGGTCGCTCGCGTCAGGCGGACTGATACGGGAATGACGGCGTCTTGAAGGCGATTCGCAAGCAAATTCCACGCCGCCCCGGCCGTCGTCGCCCGCACGAATCAGGTTCCTGTGCGGCTGTCCGCCAGTGCCTACCGCGGGCAATTCCGCTGTCAAGCGGCAGCATCCCGGGAAATGGTATTTTTGTCTGATGTTACTAGGAAATATCTTGCGGGTGATGGCTGACAGACGAGGCTCAAGACTGCATTGCGATAGATCAAGAATTATGGTTTGAGAGGCTTGATTTCGGCGTTCTAGCGATCTGGCCCCAATTCCTCTTAGAGGTATTCTTGCGCGGCGGTTTGTCAGACGGGGGGATCGAATAAAGCGTTTCCCGAAAATAGGGGAATGCACTTGGGGTGATTTCGTTAGGGGAGCGCGAACGGCATGAAGATGTCGATGGGCCCGGTGGGCCGGCACTTGCTGGGATTGGCCGTAGCGGGTCTGACGCTGGCGACGGGCGGTGCGGCATTTGCCGAGCTCGGGCAACCGGCTGCGTGGGAGTGGACGCTGCAGCAGTCCGGGTCCCCGGTGATGGACAACATCGTCTGGTTTCACAATTTCCTGTTCGTGCTGATCACGCTGATCACGCTGTTCGTTCTGGCGCTGCTCGTGATCGTGGTCGTGAAGTTCAACGCGCGAGCCAATCCGGTGCCGTCGCGGACCACGCACAACACGCTGATCGAGGTGGCGTGGACGCTCGTTCCGGTGCTGATTCTGGTCGGTATCTCGGTGCCGTCGTTCCGGCTCCTGTTCCTCGAGCTCGACGTGCCGAAGGCGGATCTGACCATCAAGGCGACCGGCAAGCAGTGGTACTGGTCCTACGCCTATCCTGATAACGGCAAGTTCGAGTTCGACTCGCTGATGGCCCAGGACAAGCAGCCCCGCCTGCTCGGCGTCGACAATGAGATGGTGGTGCCCGTCAACAAGGTGGTCCGGGTTCAGGTGACCGGGGCCGACGTGATTCATGCCTTTGCGCTGCCGTCCTTCGGCGTCAAGATCGACGCTATTCCGGGCCGGCTCAACGAGACCTGGTTCAAGGCTACCAAGACCGGCATGTTCTACGGCCAGTGCTCGGAATTGTGCGGCAAGGACCACGCCTTCATGCCGATCGCCATCCGCGTGGTGAGCGACCAGGAGTTCGCCTCCTGGGTCGAGACGGCGAAGAAGAAGTACGCGAGCGGCGGCACCAGCACCTACGCCTCCACGGCCGGCCCGACGCAGTGAGCGCCGGGCGAAGGGTTCGAGGAAACTGAAAGCGACATAAGGGCGGGACCTCCAGAGGTCCGATCGGGACGCAAGGCAGGATTAGAAAATGGCAACGAGCGCAGCGGCACACGGCGATCACGCGCAAGACCACGGACATGACGAGCACGCCCATCCGACCGGATGGCGGCGCTACGTCTATTCGACCAACCACAAGGACATCGGCACGATGTACCTGATCTTCGCGGTCATCGCCGGCGTCATCGGCGCCGCGATGTCGATCGCGATCCGCGCCGAGCTGATGTATCCGGGCGTGCAGATCTTCCACGAGACGCACACCTACAATGTGTTCGTGACCTCCCATGGCCTGATCATGATCTTCTTCATGGTCATGCCCGCGATGATCGGCGGCTTCGGCAACTGGTTCGTGCCGCTGATGATCGGCGCGCCCGACATGGCGTTCCCGCGCATGAACAACATCTCGTTCTGGCTGCTGCCGGCCTCGTTCGCGCTGCTGCTGATGTCGACCTTCGTCGAGGGCGAGCCGGGCGCCAACGGCGTCGGCGCCGGCTGGACCATGTACGCGCCGCTGTCGAGCTCGGGCCATCCGGGCCCGGCCGTCGATTTCGCGATCCTGTCGCTGCATCTGGCGGGCGCCTCCTCGATCCTCGGCGCCATCAACTTCATCACCACCATCTTCAACATGCGCGCGCCGGGCATGACCCTGCACAAGATGCCGCTGTTCGTGTGGTCAATCCTGGTGACGGTGTTCCTGCTGCTGTTGTCGCTGCCGGTGCTCGCCGGTGCGATCACGATGCTGCTCACCGACCGCAATTTCGGCACGACGTTCTTCAACCCCGAAGGCGGCGGCGATCCCGTGCTGTTCCAGCATCTGTTCTGGTTCTTCGGTCACCCCGAAGTGTACATCCTGATCCTGCCCGCCTTCGGCATGGTCAGCCAGATCGTCTCGACCTTCTCGCGCAAGCCCGTGTTCGGCTATCTCGGCATGGCCTACGCCATGGTCGCGATCGGCGGCATCGGCTTCGTGGTGTGGGCGCACCATATGTACACGGTCGGCATGTCCTCGGCGACGCAGGCCTATTTCGTCGCCGCCACGATGGTCATCGCGGTCCCGACCGGCGTGAAGATCTTCTCGTGGATCGCCACGATGTGGGGCGGCTCGATCGAGTTCCGCGCGCCGATGATCTGGGCGGTGGGATTCATCTTCCTGTTCACCGTCGGCGGCGTCACCGGCGTGGTGCTGGCGAATGCCGGCGTCGACCGCGTGCTCCAGGAGACCTACTACGTCGTCGCGCACTTCCACTACGTGCTGTCGCTCGGTGCGGTGTTCGGAATCTTCGCCGGCTGGTACTACTGGTTCCCGAAGATGTCGGGCTACATGTACAATGAAGGGCTCGCCAAGGCGCACTTCTGGGTCACCTTCATCGGCGTGAACCTGGTGTTCTTCCCGCAGCACTTCCTCGGCCTGTCGGGCATGCCGCGCCGCTATGTCGATTATCCCGACGCGTTCGCGGGCTGGAACCTGGTCTCGTCGGTCGGCTCCTACATCTCCGGCTTCGGCGTGTTGATCTTCCTCTATTGCGTGATCGACGCCTTCGCGAAGAAGGTGCCGGCTGGCGACAATCCGTGGGGTGCAGGTGCGACCACGCTGGAATGGACGCTGCCCTCGCCGCCGCCCTTCCACCAGTTCGAAGTGCTGCCCCGCGTGCAGTAAGCAAATGCTCGCGGCGCCCGTGACGGGCGCCGCGGCTCGACAACCAAGCGAGTCAGTCTAGTGTCCGTCCTCGACCACAACGCCGTCGACATCAATCCCCGCATCTCCGAAGCGGAGGTTGGCGATTACATCGCGCTCCTGAAGCCGCGGGTGATGTCGCTGGTGATCTTCACCGCGCTGGTCGGAATGGCGATGGCACCCGGGCATTTTCACCCGGTGCTGGCCATCACCTCGCTGCTCTGCATCGCCGTCGGCGCCGGCGCGTCCGGCGCGCTCAACATGGCGCTCGAAGGCGACATCGACGCCAAGATGTCGCGCACGGCGAACCGGCCGATTCCGCGCGGCCGCATCACCCGCCCCGAGGCGATGACCTTCGGCATGACGCTCGCCTTCTTCTCGGTGATGACGCTCGGCATCCTGGTCAACTGGATCGCGGGCGCGCTGCTCGCCTTCACCATCTTCTTCTACGTCGTGATCTACACGATCGGTCTGAAGCGCTGGACCGCGCAGAACATCGTGATCGGGGGTGCCGCCGGCGCGCTGCCGCCAGTGGTGGCCTGGGCCGCGGTCACCGGCACGGTCGACGTCGAGCCGCTGCTGCTGTTCGCCATCATCTTCTTCTGGACGCCGCCGCACTTCTGGGCGCTGGCGCTGTTCCGCTCCGACGATTACGCGCGCGCCGGCATTCCGATGCTGCCCAACGTCGCCGGCCCCGACGCAACCCGGCTTCAGATCCTGCTCTATACTATCGTGCTGATCGCGGTCGCTGCTGCGCCCTGGGCGCTTGGTTATTTCGATGCCATCTATGGCATCGTCTCGCTGATCCTCGGCGCCGGCATGCTGGCGTTCGCCATCAACGTCTATGTCCGTCGCGAGCGCAGCCAATCGCTGCGCGCGACCCGCAAGCTGTTTGCGTTCTCCATCCTTTATCTGTTCGCGCTGTTTGCGACCTTGCTGGCCGAGGTCGTGTTCCGGGCGCTTGCGGCGATGGTAGGGGGCGCATGATCGCGGGAATGGCCGACAAACCCGAGATAGATGGAATCGTCCTCACCGAGGCGCAGAAGAAGAGCCGTCGTCAGCGCTCGATCGCGATCGCACTCGCGCTCGGTGTGCTCGTGGTGCTGTTCTTCGCCGTCACCATGGTCAAGGGGCCGGCCGTGCTCGTCCGGCCGATGTAGGAAACATGGATCAGAAGCCGACCATATCGCAGGATCAGAGCCGGACGGCCGCCAAAGGCCGCAGGCCTTCCAAAGGGCTTGGCCGCGACGTGGTGGTCGCCTCGATCTGCGGCGGCGTGGTCGCGCTGATGGTCGGCGCCTCCTACGCGGCGGTGCCGTTCTACAACTGGTTCTGCCGCGCCACCGGCTTCAACGGCACGACCCAGGTCGCGACCTCGGCGCCGGCCAGCGGTCCGATCGCACGAAAGATCGCGGTGCGCTTCGATTCCAACGTCGCGCCCGGCCTGCCCTGGAAGTTCGAGCCCGAGCAGAGTGAGATCGAGGTCAATATCGGCCAGGTCGTGACCGTCTTTTACACGGTGACCAACCAGGCCGCGCGGACCACCGCAGGCCAGGCCGCCTACAATGTCGCGCCGCTGACGGTCGGATCCTATTTCCAGAAGATCAACTGCTTCTGCTTCACCGAACAGACCATGGCGCCGGGCGAGAAGCGCGAGATGCCGGTGGTGTTCTACGTCGATCCCTCGATCACCGACGACCACGAGAACGACGGTCTCAACACGATCACGCTGTCCTACACGTTCTATCCGGTGAAGGATCCGGTGGTGAAGCCGCTCGCGGCCAGCGAAGACGACAAACGCAAAGGAAATCTCTGATCTCCGGGCTCACGCGCCGGGGTTGGACATAAGGGGATAAGTGCCTGACAGGCACGGGATTGAGGAGCGAGACCGCAAATGGCAACGGCGCACACCAAGCATCACGACTACCACCTGGTCGATCCCTCGCCATGGCCCGTCGTCGGCTCCATCTCCGCCTTCATCATGGCGGTCGGCGCGATCACCTGGATGCACCACATGTTCTCGGCTGCGCCGATCATCTTCGGTGTCGGCACCGTCGGTGTGCTCTACACCATGGCGAGCTGGTGGGGCGACGTGATCAGGGAAGCCCAGTACAAGGGTGACCACACCCGCGTCGTGCAGCTGCATCATCGCTACGGCATGATCCTGTTCATCGCTTCGGAGGTGATGTTCTTCGTCGCCTGGTTCTGGGCCTATTTCAACGCGGCGCTATTCCCGGCCGACGCCGTCCACGCCACCCGCGATGCGGTGTTCGGCTGTGGTCTCGGGACTGCGGCCGGCGCCTGCGCCGTGCCGGGCACCTGGCCGCCGCACGGCATCGAGACCTTCGATCCCTGGCATCTGCCGCTCCTCAACACGCTGATCCTGCTCACCTCCGGCACCACGGTGACCTGGGCCCACCATGCGCTGCTCGAGAACGATCGCCAGGGCCTGAAGTATGGCCTGATCCTCACCGTCGTGCTCGGCGCGCTCTTCACCTGCGTGCAGGCCTATGAGTACAGCCACGCGGCATTCTCCTTCGGCGGCAACGTCTACGGCGCGACCTTCTTCATGGCGACCGGCTTCCACGGTTTTCATGTGCTGGTCGGCACCATCTTCCTGCTGGTGTGCCTGTTCCGCGCCTATGCCGGCCACTTCACGCCGACCCAGCATCTCGGCTTCGAGTTCGCCGCCTGGTACTGGCACTTCGTCGACGTGGTCTGGCTGTTCCTGTTCCTCTGCATCTATGTCTGGGGACACGGCGCCGAGACCATGGCCCACGGCGCGCACTGAGCGGGCTGACTTCGGATCGAGAAAGGGCGGCCCCGGGGCCGCCCTTTTGCTTTTCTGCGCGCAGGGGTTTCGGCAGAAACTGTGATAGACCCTGTCATCATGAACAAAGCCGACGACACGTCCGAACCGCAAGCCACCGTCCTGCAGAGCGCGCTGCGCGGGCTTGCCTGCAAATGCCCGCGCTGCGGCCAGGGCAAGCTCTATGCGGGCTTCCTGACGCTTGCGCCGTCCTGCGAGCATTGCGGCCTCGACTACGCCTTCATCGATTCCGGTGACGGTCCGGCGATCTTCATCATCATGCTGGCCGGTGCGATCGTGGTCGGCTGCGCGCTCGTCGTCGAGGTCAAGTACCAGCCGCCGTATTGGCTGCATGCGGTGCTGTGGCTGCCGCTGATCCTTGCGACCACCCTGCTGCCGTTGCGCGCCATGAAGTCGCTGCTGATCGCGCTGCAATTCCACCATAAGGCGGCACCGGGCCGGCTGGTCGACCGCGCGAAATGAACGAGACCGCGCGCAAGCCCCGCGTGGCCGGCTTCGCGCTGTTCACGCTATTCCTGACTGCGGTCTGCATCGTGCTCGGTATCTGGCAATTGCAGCGCCGCATCGCCAAGCACGAGCTGATCGCCGCACTCACCGAGCGTCTCGCGGAGGCACCGGTCGCTCTGCCGCCGCCGGCGCGATGGGCCGCGCTAAGCCCCGCGCGCGATGAATTCCGCCGTGTCAGCTTTACCGCGACCTATGCGCCGTTGCCCGATGCGATGGTCTATTCCCCCGGATCCGCCGTACGCAAGGATGCGTCAGGCCCCGGCACCTGGGCGTTCCTGCCGGCGCGGCTGCCGAGCGGCGAGACGGTGGTGATCGATGCGGGCTTCGTCGAAAATACCATGCAGGATCGCAGCGTCGAGGATCGCGCGGTCAAGAAGCTCGTCACGGGGCAGGCGGTCTCGTTCACCGGCTATCTGCGCTTCCCCGAGGCACCTGGCTGGCTGACCCCGGCGGCGAACCGCGACAAGCGGCTGTGGTTCGTGCGCGATCACGTGGCGATCGCGAGCGCGCTGGGCTGGGGCGCGGTTGCGCCGTTCTATGTCGACCTCGAGCAGCCCGCGCCCGAGAACGGCATTCCGCGGCCGGGGCCGCTCGACGTGCATCTCAAGGACGATCACCTGCAATACGCCATCACCTGGTTCACGCTTGCAGGCGCCGTGCTCATCGCCTTCGCCGTTTGGGCAAGAGGGCGGCGACGGGGCTGAGCTCCGTAGATCCACTCAGGAAACCCAGGGCTATCGCATATGACGTCTCGGCGGCGCCAGAGCGAACGCCTCATCCTTCGAGACGACCGCTTCGCGGCCTCCTCAGGATGAGGCTCAGCTGCATCCATCCGCGTTGAAATGCTGCCGCATACTCATCCCTCATCCTGAGGGCCCGCCGCAGGCGGGCGTCTCGAAGGATGGCCGCAGTCGAATATGTTTCTTCATATGCGACAGCCCTGCCAGGGAACCCGGTATCGCCCGGGGTTTACCATTCAGCGCACATTCACGAGTGTGGTCCTAAGCCGCCATCGTTTTTCCGCGGCCGACAGGATTGCAGCGTGAGCGATTTCGACCAGATGGGAATTGTCGTCGACTGGGTGGATGCCTGCAGGAAGGGCGACCTCGCGGCGCTCCTCGACCTCTATGCGGACGACGCCCACGTCGAATGCACGTGCAACGGCACGCAGCGCTATCGCGGCCGGAGCGAGCTCGAAGCCTATTGGCAGCCGCGGCTCAGCGCTTTCTCGTCGGTCGGTTTCGGGCTGGAGGAAATCCATCCTGCGCCACACGGCGTCGATCTCGAATATTCCGTCGCCGGCGCGCTACGCTTCCGCGCCTCGTTTTGTTTTAGTCCGGACGGCAAGATCCGCACCACGCTGTGCGAGCCGGCGCGACAGAACGCGCAGCTTGGCTGGGCGTGCTAGAGTTTCCGTCCTGATTAAGTCAGAACCGAACACCAGATTCTGTTTTGACGCGTTTTCTTCACGCGAACTGGTATCCACTTCGCTCGAAAAGGCTCTAGCCGGTGACCGGCGCCTCGCGTGCCGGCTCGGCGGGAAGGCGGCAGCGCACATAAGTCCTGTCGTCCACGCGCAGCAGTGACAGCGATCCGCTGAGTGCGCGCACGCGCTCATGCATGCCGGTCAGGCCGCGGCCGAACACATTACCTTCGGGAAAGCCGCCGCCATCGTCGGAAATCTCGATGACGACCGTCTCCCCGGCGAAGGTCGCCTGCACATGGGCATTGCTGGCGCCGGCATGACGCAGCACGTTGGTCAGCGCCTCCTGAATCACGCGATAGACGGTCTGAGCCAGCGGCCCGCCGATCGCGTTGAGATCCGGATCGATCGTGTCCGTCAGGTCGATAGACGGCGCCTGCTTGCGAAAATTCCGGAGCAGCGTCTGCACGGTGGTCTCCAGACCCAATTCCTCGATGTAGAGCGGTCGCAACCGGTCGAGGATGCGGCGGTTGGTCTGCTGGAGCGCCTCGACCGATTGCAACACATCCTGCGCCGAACTGCCGGGATTTCCCGCCGGGGGCGAGGCGTCGGCCAATGCGATCGTGCCGGCGCGGATGCTGAACAGCAGCGGACCGAGTTCGTCGTGCAGTTCGCGCGCGAGATCGCGCCGCTCGTCGTCCTGGAGCGACACCAGCCGATGCAGCAGGTCGCGATTGTCCTGGCTCAATTGCGCCAGCGTTTCGGCCAGCGCATTGGCCTCCTCGCAGCTTTGCCGGATTTCCGGCGGTCCTCTGACCGGGATCGGCGTTGCGTAGTCGCCGCGCCGCATCCGCGTGAGTCCTTCGCCGAGATCTTGCAGCGGGCGCAGGGCCGATCCCGCGAAAACATAGGCAATGGTGCCGGTGAGCACCATCAGCACGGCAACGAGGATGGTCAGCGCGAGAAAGCCGATCCACTTCTCGAACAGGTCAGCCGACAGGTCCGGCAGGAAGACGAGATCGCCGACACGCTGGCCGTCGATCGTCACCGCAGCTGCCGCGTCCATGTCTGGAATGGTGAGCAGGTCGACAAACCATTGCGGTACGCCATGCGGCTTGCGCAGGCCGCCCCTCGCTGAGGACGCTGGACCCGTCTCCACGGCACGGAATTGGATATCGGAGGAGGTGTCCAGAGAATGGACAAAGGCGTCGAGCGTCTGCCGCGGGTTGTTCGAGGTGCGCAGGGTATTGTTGAGCGCGGCGGCAATGGTCTGAATCGAACGCCGCCCCGGCTCGTTCTCGTCCGCCAATTGGCCGGTCGCGAAGGTTTGGAGCAGCACGCCCCCCATGATCAGCGCGGCAAGGAAGCTCAAGCCGAGCGGCAGAAACAGTTGGGTCCTGAACGAGAAGCGTTGCCACATTAGGTCAATTCTAACGCGCGTCAGGGGATTTTGCTCTTTCCATTTGTTCCCGTCGGTTTATGAGTCGAAAAACTAGAGAATTACAATGCAAGATACTGCCAAGCCGGCGACCCGCGTCCTGATTGTCGACGACCATCCCGTCGTGCTGTCCGGTTGCCGCACCCTGTTCGCCACCGACCATTCGATCCGGATCGACGAGGCGACCGACGCCAAATCCGGGCATCGCGCCTATGTCAGCAAGCGGCCCGACGTCACTGTGATCGACATCAGCCTGCCCGACGTCTCCGGCTTTGAACTGATGCGGCGCATTCGTAAGGACGATCCTGACGCCAAGATCATCATGTTCAGCATGAACGACGATCCGGCCTTCGTGGTGCGGGCGGTCGAGCTTGGGGCGCAGGGCTACGTCTCAAAGGGCGACGATCCCCGGATCCTGCTCAAGGCGGTGCGCAAGGTGGTTGCGGGCGACAATTTCATCTCACCGCAGCTCGCGGAAGCCGTGACGTTTTCCGGCGCGGCGATCAAGGCCAATCCTGCCTCGCAGATGACGCCGCGGGAGCTCGAGATTCTTCGCCTGCTGGGTCGAGGCGACAAGATCGTGGAGGTCGCCGAGGCGCTCGGTATCTCCTACAAGACCGTCGCCAACACCACCTCCCTGCTCAAGCAGAAGCTCGGTGCCAAGAACCATTCCGACCTGATCCGGATCGCGGTGGAAATCGGGATGAACTGACGCCCGGGGCGCCGAACCGGCTGCTCCAGGATGCTGCCGGTTCGGCGGGCGGACCGGTCTCGGCGCTCAGCCGGGCAATGCATGGATAGCGCCGATACCATCCGCCGACACAATGAGCGCAGCCATCGTTCGTTCCCGAACTGTCCGATCGTTCGGGATATAATGGCAGTGCGTGACGCAAGACCGCTCGCGAACGTTTGCCCGCGCCGAAGCGTGTCGGGAAAAACAGGAACATTTTCTCGCACATCCCGTTTTGTCCCTTGACGATGTCGTGACAGCCGACGAAAGCTTGCGCGAACAGTTTTTGCGGGTCGGTGACCCCAAGAGGCCAAACCGGTCTGCACACAACGACAGACCTTCCAAGAGAGGGGGGGGGGCGTGGCGCCGCCCCGTTTGGTGGGGGGGGGTTTTGTTTGGGGGGGGTTTAATTGTATGGGCCCCCCCGCCCCGCCGGGTGGCGGTTGAGCACAAAACAATA
>NZ_JBVVPM010000058.1:0-11876 GCF_055811255.1 Bradyrhizobium sp. MI1.11 | reverse complement strand
ATGCGGGGCGGCTGGCAGCGGAACGCCTCTATGACGGCGCACCCGTCGGCGCGGTCGTGGGCGGGCGGGCGCGGCGCAACAAGTGGCCGCGCAAGGTGGGGGAGGACGGGGGGGGGGGGGGGGGGGGATTGCCCCCCCCCCTTTTCGTTGGCAGCGTTTTTCGTTGGCAGCCTTTTTCCTTGAATGGCCCCAGGCGCGAAGCGGTTTCCTGATGCCGCAAAACACTTTATGGTGGCCCAAAGCCTCTGGCTGTTAACAAGTAGTTTCGTAAAATCAAAGGCTTGCGGATCGAGCCCAGGCTCGGCCGGCCTTTGGAGGGCAGTTTGACTCGTTATATCTCGACCCGGGGCGAGGCCCCCGAACTCGGCTTCTGCGACGTGATGCTGACCGGGCTCGCTCGCGACGGCGGCCTGTATGTGCCGGCCACCTGGCCGCAACTCTCGCCTGACGCCATCGCCGGCTTCTTCGGTCGTCCCTATTGGGAGGTCGCGGTCGAGGTGATCCGCCCCTTCGTCGCCGGCGAGATCTCGGACGCCGAGCTCGGCCGCATGGCGAACGAGGCCTACGCCACCTTCCGCCATCCGGCGGTGGTGCCGCTGCGCCAGATGGCGCCGCACCAGTTCGTGCTGGAGCTATTCCACGGTCCGACGCTCGCCTTCAAGGACGTGGCGATGCAGCTGATCTCGCGGCTGATGGACCACGTGCTCGCCAAGCGCGGCCAGCGCACCACCATCGTGGTCGCGACCTCGGGCGACACCGGCGGTGCTGCGGTCGACGCGTTCGCAGGGCTCGAAAATGTCGATCTCATCGTGCTGTTCCCGCATGGCCGCATCTCCGAGGTGCAGCGGCGGATGATGACGACGACGGGCGCGGCCAACGTCCATGCGCTCGCCGTCGAGGGCAATTTCGACGATTGCCAGGCCATCGTGAAGGCGATGTTCAACAACCATCGCTTCCGCGATGCGATCTCGCTGTCCGGTGTCAATTCCATCAATTGGGCGCGCATCGTCGCCCAAGTGGTCTACTATTTCACCTCCGCCGTTGCCGTCGGCGCACCCGCGCGCGCGGTGGACTTCGTCGTGCCAACCGGCAATTTCGGCGACATCTTTGCCGGCTATGTCGCCAAGCGCATGGGTCTTCCTGTGCGGACCCTGGGCATCGCCGCCAACGTCAACGACATCCTGGCGCGCACGCTGAAGACCGGGATCTACGAGGTGCGCGAGGTCCACGCGACGGCGTCGCCGTCGATGGACATCCAGATCTCCTCGAATTTCGAGCGGCTGCTGTTCGAAGCTGGCGGGCGCGATGCCGCCGGCGTGCGCCGTCTGATGGATTCGCTGAAGCAATCCGGCCGCTTCGTGCTGCCCGATGCGACGCTGGCCGCGATCCGCGAGGGATTCGACGCAGGCCGGGCTGACGAGACCGAGACCGCGGCCGCGATCCGCGCCGCCTGGCGCGAGGCGGGCGAACTGGTCGACCCCCACACTGCGGTCGCGCTTGCGGTCGCCGACCGCGACACCACGGACAGGACGGTTCCCAGCATCGTGCTGTCCACCGCGCATCCGGCCAAATTCCCCGATGCGGTCGAAGCGGCCTGCGGCCAGCGGCCGCAACTGCCGGCCTGGCTCGATGGTCTGATGACCAAATCCGAACACATGAAGGTGATGAAGAACGACCAGGCCGAGGTCGAGCGGTTCGTGCTGTCGGTCAGCCGCGCCGCGAAACAGGGAGTTGCCGGATGAGCGTCGAGATTTCCAAGCTTGCGTCCGGCCTGACCGTCGTCACCGACAAGATGCCCCATCTCGAGACCGCGGCGCTTGGCGTCTGGGCCGGCGTCGGCGGGCGCGACGAGAAGCCCAACGAGCACGGCATCTCGCATCTCCTGGAACATATGGCGTTCAAAGGCACGACGAAGCGCTCGTCGCGCGAGATCGTCGAGGAGATCGAGGCGGTCGGCGGCGACCTCAACGCCGGCACCTCGACCGAGACCACGTCCTATTATGCGCGGGTGCTGAAGGCTGACGTGCCGCTCGCGCTCGACGTGCTCGCTGACATCCTGGCCAATCCGGCCTTCGAGCCCGACGAGCTCGAGCGCGAGAAGAACGTCATCGTGCAGGAGATCGGCGCGGCGCAGGACACGCCTGACGACGTCGTGTTCGAGCACCTCAACGAGCTCTGCTATCCCGACCAGCCGATGGGCCGCTCGCTGCTCGGCACCGCGAAGACCTTGCGTGCCTTCAGCCGCGACTCGCTGCGCGACTATTTGTCGACGCATTACCGCGGGCCGGACATGGTGGTGGCGGCCGCCGGGGCGGTCGATCACAAGCAGGTGGTCGCCGAGGTCGAGCAGCGCTTTGCCAGTTTTGAGGGGACAGCGGGTCCAAAGCCGCAACCCGCGCAGTTCGGCAAGGGCGGCACCAAGGTGGTGCATCGCGAGCTCGAACAGGCGCATCTGACGCTGGCGCTGGAGGGCGTGCCGCAGACCGATCTGTCGCTGTTCTCGCTCCAGGTCTTCACCAACATCCTCGGCGGCGGGATGTCATCGCGGCTGTTCCAGGAGGTGCGCGAGAAGCGCGGCCTCTGTTACTCGATCTACTCGTTCCACGCCCCCTATACCGACACCGGCTTCTTCGGCCTCTACACCGGCACCGATCCGGCCGACGCGCCCGAGATGATGGAGGTCGTGGTCGACATCATGAACGATTCGGTCGAGACCCTGACCGAGGTCGAGATCGCGCGGGCGAAGGCGCAGATGAAGGCGGGGCTGCTGATGGCGCTGGAGAGCTGCTCGTCCCGTGCCGAGCAGCTCGCCCGGCATGTGCTGGCCTATGGCCGGCCCCAGACCGCCGAGGAGCTGGTGGCCCGGATCGACGCCGTCAGCGTCGAATCGACCCGGGATGCGGCGCGTGCACTGCTTTCGCGCAGCCGCCCTGCGGTTGTCGCATTAGGCAGTGGCAGGGGTCTGGACACGGCGGTGTCTTTTGCGGAAGGATTGACCCGGGCACGCGCCAAGGCGCGGCTGCATTAGGAGCCGCGCACGGGTTGATCCGCCCCCGGGAAGCATCACCATGGCCCTCTTTCGCCTGCCATCCAGTGGACCCGCCGCTCTCGCGCCGCGCGGCAACGGCCTGTTGCTACGCGCGCCGCAGATGTCGGACTTCCTGCAGTGGGCCCATCTGCGCGAGTCCAGCCGCGATTACCTGACGCCCTGGGAGCCGATCTGGCCGTCGGACGATCTCACGCGCTCCGGTTTCCGCCGTCGCCTGCGCCGCTATTCCGAGGACATCGCCGCGGACCGGTCCTATCCCTTTCTGATCTTCCGGGAGCTCGACGGCGCCATGGTCGGCGGCATCACGCTCGCCAATGTCCGCCGCGGCATCGTCCAGGCCGGCACCATCGGCTATTGGGTCGGGAAGCCCCACGCTCAGCGCGGCTACATGACGGCCGCGCTGCGTGTGCTGCTGCCGACGCTGTTCGGCGAGCTCAATCTGCACCGGGTCGAGGCGGCCTGCATCCCGACCAATGCGCCCTCGATCCGGGTGCTGGAGAAGTGCGGTTTCTCGCGCGAGGGGCTGGCGCGCCGCTATCTCTGTATCAACGGGGTCTGGCAGGACCATTTGTTGTTCGGCCTGCTGCACGAGGATTTCCGCGGCTGAGCCGTTCGTTGATGTGACCAAAGTCTCCTGTGTGCCTGCCTTGGGTTCGCCGGTTTTGACGATATAACGGCGCAACCCGGCCGGTGATCGGCCGTGATGTTGTCATGGAGTGTGGGTGTTGATGGTGCAGGAGCTTCGGTCATCGCGGAATGCGTTGCGGCGGGGGGCGGCGGTCGCGCTGGCGTTGTCGGTTGCACTCGTCTCCGTCTCGCCGGTTGCGGCGCAGTCGCTGACCGATCGATTCAAGGGCCTGTTCGGCGGCAAGTCGGACGAGCCGGCTCAACCCAAGCCGGCACCTGCGCCAGGCCAGCCGGCGGCCGATGACGATCTTGACTGCCCGCAGGTCACGGTGCGTGCCGGAGCCTCCACCTATGCGGTCGGTGCCACCGGCAAGCCGGCCGTCGGCAACGAGATCCGCTTTCAGGCCACCATCACCAAGATGGCGCGCGAATGCGCCCGCAATGGCGGCGATATCACGGCCCGGATCGGCATCCAGGGCCGCGTCATTGCCGGTCCCGCCGGCGCGCCTGCGACCGTCGAGGTGCCGCTGCGCGTCGCCGTGGTGCAGGGCGGCGTCGGCGAGAAGGTGATCGCTTCCAAGGCCTACCGGACCACGGTCGGAATGTCGGAGGGCGGCAGCGTGCCGTTCACCTTCGTGGCCGAGGATCTGGTCTATCCGATGCCTTCGGCCAAGGACGCCGATAGCTATATCTTCTATGTCGGCTTCGATCCGCAGGCGCTGTCGCCCGAGCCGAAGGCGCGGGTGAAGAAGAAGTAGGGCGGTCTCGTGCCCCGGACGCGGCGCAGGCGCGCAGCGGTGCGACGCAGAGCCGGGGCCCATGTTGCGGTCAGCGTTATCGTGTGAGGCATGGGTCCCGGCTCTGCGGAGCAGCGTTACACGCTGCGCCGCGTCCGGGACACGGGAAGAAGCCATACCAACAAAAAAGCCGGCGCTCATCGCACCGGCTTTTTGATGGGTGAAGGCGAAGCCCCTCAGTTCAGCTTCTGCCTGACCTCGGTGATGCCCTTGGCGAGCAGATCGTCGGCGACCTGGCCCCTGACCGACTGCGACAGGATGGTGGAGGCGGCCTGGACGGCGGCTTCGGCGGCTGCGGCGCGGACATCGGCCACCGCCTGGGCCTCGGCGAGCGCGATCTTGCCCTCCGCGGTCTTGGTACGGCGAGCGACGAAATCTTCCACCTTGGCCCTGGCCTCGGTGGCGATGCGCTCGGCTTCGCTCTTCGCGTTGGCGATGATGTCGGCGGCCTCGCGTTCGGCCGAGGCGGTGCGCGCCTTGTAGTCGGCGAGTACCTTGGCGGCTTCCTGCTTGAGGCGCGTCGCGTCGTCGAGCTCGGCCTTGATGCGATCGGCGCGATGGTCGAGCGCAGTCATGGCCTTCTTGAAGACACCGAGATAGCCGAACCCGACCATCAGGATCACGAAGGCGATGGCGACCCAGGTTTCAGGATCGAAGAACATATCGATTAACCCTTCAAGGACGCATCAACGGCGGCATTGACCAATGCCGCATCCGGAACCACGCCGGTGAGCTGCTGCACGATGGTGCCTGCCGCATCGGCCGCGATGCCGCGGACGTTGCTCATGGCGGTCGCACGGGTCGAGGCGATGGTCTTCTCCGCCTCGGCGAGCTTGGCCGCCAATTGCTCTTCCAAAGCCTTGCGCTCGGCGTCCGCCTGCGCATTCGCCTTGTCGCGGGATTCGTTGCCGATGGCCTGCGCGCGCGAGCGTGCCGAAGCAAGCTCGCTATCATAGGCCTTCAGCGCCGCTTCGGACTGGTCCTTCAGCTTCTGCGCTTCGGCGAGGTCGCCCTCGATCTTGTTCTGACGCGCCTCGATCGCACCGCCGACGCGCGGCAGAGCGAGCTTGGACACGATCACGTAAAGCGCGACGAAGAAGATCGCGAGCGACACCAGCTGCGAAGCATAGGTGCTGCTCTCGAACGGCGGAAAACCGCCACCGTGGTGACCACCGTCAGCCTCGGTGTGAGCGCCCGCCGCCGGACCTTTTGCGCCGCCATGACTTTCAGCCATGGAGTACTCCTGTTGCTGTCATGCGCGTCGCTTCGGCTGAAGCGGCGCGAAAATCGTCCTCAGAGCGGAACGAACAGCAGCAGCAGCGCGATCAGCAGCGAGAAAATGCCGAGCGCTTCGGTCACGGCGAAGCCGAAGATCAGATTGCCGAACTGGCCCTGAGCGGCCGAGGGGTTGCGAACGGCTGCGGCGAGGTAGTTGCCGAAGATCACGCCGACGCCGACGCCCGCGCCGCCCATGCCGATGCATGCGATGCCCGCGCCGATAAGTTTTGCTGCTGCCGGATCCATTTTAGACTCCTTGGAAGAAAGATTGGGTTTTGGGTGGAAATTCCCCGGACCGCTCAGTGTCCCGGATGAATGGCGTCGTTGAGGTAGATGCAGGTCAGGATCGCAAACACATAGGCTTGCAGGAATGCGACCAGAATCTCGAGAGCGTAAAGCGCGACCGTGAGCGCCAGCGGCAGCACGCCGCCGACCCAGCCGAGGGCGCCGAGCGAGAAGCCGAGCATGGCGACGAAGCCCGCGAACACCTTCAGCGCGATGTGGCCGGCCAGCATGTTGGCAAACAGACGGACGCTGTGGGAGACCGGCCGCAGGAAGAACGACAGGATCTCGATGAACATCACCAGCGGCAGGATGTAGCCGGGGACGCCGTGGGGCACGAAGATCGAGAAGAATTTCAGGCCGTTTTTGGCAATGCCGTAGATCAGCACCGTGAAGAAGACCAGCAGCGCGAGGGCCGCGGTGACGATCAGATGGCTCGAGATCGTGAAGGTGTAGGGAATGATGCCGACCAGGTTCGAAACGCAGATGAACATGAACAGCGAGAAGATCAGCGGGAAGAACTTCATGCCTTCCGAGCCGGCCGTCGAGCGGATGGTCGAGGCCACGAACTCGTAGGAGATCTCGGCGACCGACTGCAGGCGCCCGGGAACCAGCTGCGTGCCGCTGGCGAGCATCAGGATCGAGATGATCGCGACCGCCACCAGCATATAGAGCGACGAATTGGTGAAGGCGATCGTGTGGTTGCCGATATGGCCCAGGGTGAAGAGAGGCTCGATGTTGAACTGGTGGATCGGATCGATTTTCATCAGCGCGGCATCTCTTGGTCTGCCGGGCGATGCCGGCGGGTCTCGGTCTGCCGGTCGGGCCCGGCCCGTACCGGCTCAAGCCGGCACGATCATTCCTCTCCTGGAGTGGATCGCTTAAGAACCACCGCGCCTGTTTTGACCCGCGCCTGCCGTTCTCACCACATTCACCACGCCGGCGACGAAGCCCAGCAGCAGGAACACGATGAATCCGAAAGGCGACGTCGACAGCAAGCGGTCGAAACCCCAGCCAATCCCCGCTCCGACAACGACCCCGGCGACCAACTCGGAGGATAACCGGAAACCAAGCGCCATCGCCGAGGCTCTGGCCGCTCTGTCTTCACCGTCACCTGCGGGTTGCTCGGTCTTGACGTGGCGGCCGCGAAATTCGGACAACCGCTGATCAAGATTTCCGAGCCGATCGGAAAGCGCAGCTTCCTCGGGCGATCTATCGCGATCTCCATTCTCGCCGTGTCCCGTGCCCTGTGTCATGCAACGAAGACCCGAAACGCGCGGCTGAATGGAAATTGCGCCCGCCACCCTCAAAAGCCGCGCGGACCATACTGATGGCCCATAATCAAGTCAAGCCAAGTCACGATTGTGTCCATTCCCGTTATGTATCTGATTTATTTGGAAATATCGGCGCGAGCGGCAGCGCTGCACACAGCGTGACGCCGCACCGCAGCAGGTCTCCGCTTGATCGGCGAACGCAGTCGCCATTTCGCCCGGCTGCCGGGATCAAAGGGGGCCTCGCGATCGTTCATGTCAAAGGCGCGTTTTGGGCGGCGGATCGCCTCGCCGGGGTGTAGCATTTGCGAGACGTGCCACCTTTATGAGCGCCATCTTTGGACGTGCGACCGGCGCGTCGTGGCGGAGAACGCGATGAGACCAGCGAATTCATCCCCAGCATCATGGCTTGCGGCGGCGGCGTTCGCCGCGGCGATGGCCATCAGCGTCGGCTGCCTTGCCGCGCAATCCGCGCCCGACAGCGAAAACGGCCGCTACAGCATGACCCCCATCCCCGAGGGCGTGCTGCGGCTCGACAGCCGCACCGGCACCGTGTCGACCTGCACCCGGAGCGGCGCCGGCTGGGCCTGCTACGCCGTACCCGATGAACGTACCGCGCTCGACGCCGAGATCGGCAGGCTCCAGGCCGAAGTCGAGATGCTGAAGGAACGGCTTGCGGCGGGGCCGACCGTGTCAGGCAAGATCGACGAGGCGCTGCCGAAAACCGATCCGCTCAAGAAGGCGGAGCCGCAAGCACGAGAACCAAGGGCCGCCGAGGGCGAGCGCAGGATCGAGATCCCGCTGCCGAGCGACCAGGACGTCGATCGCGTGATGTCGTTCCTGGAAAAAGCCTGGCGTCGCCTGATCGACATGGCCAACCGCGTGCAGAAGGACGTCTCGGGGAAGATTTAGCGCGTGGTGAGATGCCGTAGGGTGGGCAAAGGCGCGAAGCGCCGTGCCCACCATTTGCGTCTCCGTTGAGTGAGTCGGTGGGCACGCTTCGCTTTGCCCACCCTACGGCAGCTTTCCGAATTGAGAGTGATGATGATGACATCAGCCAAATCCATCTCGCGCTCGGCGCCGTCGTCAGGGCCGGCCACCACCATCGCATCTTCGCTGCTGACCGTGCAGACGCCGGGGTGCGGCTTCAGCGACCTCACCGCCGAGGCGGCGCGGTTCATCGCCGACGTTCATGCGCGGGACGGCGTGCTCACGCTGTTCATCCGTCACACCTCGGCGTCTCTGACAATCCAGGAGAATGCCGACCCGTCGGTGCTGGTCGACCTCACTACGGTGCTGGCGCGGCTCGCGCCCGACGATGAAGATGCGGGCTGGACTCACGACACCGAAGGGCCGGACGACATGCCGGCGCATATCAAAACCATGCTGACGGGGACATCGCTCCAGGTGCCGGTGCTGAACGGCAGGCTGGCGCTTGGCACCTGGCAGGGGATCTATCTGATCGAGCATCGCGCCCGCCCGCATCGGCGCGAGGTGGTGCTGCAATTTCTCGGCAGCAATCAGTAGCGCGTTTTCGAGCGAAGTGGCTGCCGGTTCGCGTCAAGAAAACGCGTCAAAACAAAGAATCTGGAGTTCAAAACAAAACCGGCCGCGGAGACCGCGGCCGGTTGGTGTTGATCTCGATCTGCGTCGATCAGGTCGACTTGATGTCGACGTCCTTGGTCTCCGGCAGGAAGAACAAGCCGATCACGACGGTAATCGACGCGAAGATGACCGGATACCAGAGGCCCGCATAGATATCGCCCGTCGAGGCCACGATGGCGAAGGCGGTCGCCGGCAGCAGGCCGCCGAACCAGCCGTTGCCGATATGGTAGGGCAGCGACATCGAGGTGTAGCGGATGCGGGTCGGGAACAGTTCGACCAGCATCGCGGCGATCGGGCCGTACACCATGGTGACGAAGATCACCAGGACAAACAGCAGTCCGACAACCGCCGCCACCTGCGGACGGAAGATGTCGAACGGATGCGCCATCTTCACGATGCCCGCATCGCCGGCCTTCGGATATCCGGCTGCCTGCACGGCGGCGAGGACTGCCGGATTGCCGTCCTTGGCGTTGGCGTAGGCAACTTCCTTGCCGTTGACCATCACCTTCACGCCGGAGCCGGCCGGACCTGGCGTGGTCGAGTACTTGACCGACGATTGCGACAGGTAGGCACGCGCGGTGTCGCAAGGCGAGGTGAAGACGCGGGTGCCGACCGGGTTGAACAGGTCGCCGCAACCTGCGGGATCCGCCACGACGTCGACCTTGACCGACTCGATCGCCTTTTCCAGCGCCGGGTTGGCGTTGGTGGTGATCATCTTGAAGATCGGGAAGAAGGTCAGCGCCGCGATCAGACAGCCGCCGAGGATGATCGGCTTGCGGCCGATCCTGTCGGAGAGCATGCCGAACACGATGAAGAAGCCGGTCCCGAGCAGGAGCGACCAGGCGATCAGCAGGTTGGCGGTGTAGCCGTCGACCTTGAGGATCGATTGCAGGAAGAACAGCGCGTAGAACTGGCCGGTGTACCAGACCACGCCCTGGCCCATCACGCCGCCAAGCAGCGCCAGCAGCACGAGCTTGCCGTTCTGCCAGTTGCCGAAGGCTTCCGTCAGCGGGGCCTTCGAACTCTTCCCCTCGTCCTTCATCTTCTGGAAGATCGGGGATTCGTTGAGGCGGAGCCGGATCCAGACCGAGACGCCGAGCAGCAGCACGGAGACGAGGAACGGAATGCGCCAGCCCCATGCCGCGAAGTCGGGTTCGCCGAGCGCGGAGCGCGTGAACAGGATCACCAGCAGCGACAGGAACAGGCCGAGCGTCGCCGTGGTCTGGATGAAGGAGGTGTAGTAGCCGCGCTTGCCGTTCGGAGCATGCTCCGCGACGTAGGTCGCCGCACCGCCATACTCACCGCCGAGCGCCAGGCCCTGGGCGAGACGCAGCGCGATCAGGATGATCGGGGCCGCGATGCCGATGGTCGCCGCATTGGGCAGCAGGCCGACGATGAAGGTCGACAGACCCATGATCAGGATGGTGACGAGGAAGGTGTATTTGCGGCCGACGATGTCGCCGACACGGCCGAACACGATTGCCCCGAACGGGCGCACCAGGAAGCCCGCCGCGAAGGCCAGCAGCGCGAAGATGTCGCGGGTTGCCGGCGGATAGGCCGAGAAGAACTGCGCGCCGATGATGCTAGCCAGCGAACCGTAGAGATAGAAATCGTACCACTCGAAGACGGTACCGAGCGAGGAGGCGAGAATGACGAACCGTTCGTCCTTCGTCATCCCTCCCGCGCCTGCTTGAGACACAGCCAATGTCGACATGTTGAGTCGCTCCCCGAAAAATCGTTTCCTCGCGCCCTGGATGTCCGGTCATGCCGGATCAACCCAAGCCTTGTCCCCAAGGTAACATTGGCGTGAAACCCGCCCCAATACGACTTTCGGCCTTTCGCACTGACGCTCGCCTGACGCCGCGGCCGTTCCATCCGGCAACATAGTGCCGGCCTGTGGATTAACCCCGTTGCCGCAAAGGGATAATGTCCACTTGCATGCCACGGCTGGTCGGGAAACAATTGACCAAGGCCCTGCGCCGGCCTACTGGCCCGGTGCGATTGCCAGCAAGAGAACGATGAACGCTCCCTCGACCCATCTCGTCATTGCCGATGACCATCCATTGTTCCGCGCCGCGCTGCGGCAGGCGGTGGCGGGCGTCCTGAGCTCGGCCAGGATCGACGAGGCTGGATCGTTCGAGGATCTGACCAAACTTTTGGAACAGACCTCCGACGTCGACCTGATCCTGCTCGACCTCTCGATGCCCGGGATCTCCGGCTTTTCCGGCCTGATCTATCTGCGCGCACAATATCCGGCCATTCCGGTGGTGATCGTCTCGGCGTCCGACGACAGCGCCACCATCCGCCGCTCGCTCGATTTCGGCGCCTCCGGTTTCATTCCGAAGCGATTCGGCGTCGAGACCTTGCGCGACGCCATCCTCAAGGTGATGGAGGGCGACGTCTGGGTTCCCGCCGACACCGATCTGTCGGCGGTCGCCGATCCCGACATGACGCGCCTGCGCGACCGGCTGGTGACGCTGACGCCGCAGCAGGTCCGGGTTCTGATGATGCTCTCGGAGGGATTGCTCAACAAGCAGATCGCTTATGAGCTCGGCGTCTCCGAGGCCACCATCAAGGCGCATGTCTCCGCGATCCTGCAGAAGCTCGGCGTCGAAAGCCGGACCCAAGCCGTGATCGCCGCCGCGAAGATCGCCGGCGGCCAGTGGAAGCAGGGCACCCCGACGGGGTGAGCCTGGAAGAGGGCCTCTCGCAGCCTGTAGCCCGGATGAGCGAAGCGACATCCGGGACCGCTAGTGCGGCTAGCTAGCGAAAACCCCGGATATCGCTTCGCTCATCCGGGCTACGGGACCGCGCCTGTGTCGCGCGGCTGTCAATCCTTATGCCCAAAAATATTCCACTTTACCGAAATTCGGTTTTGGCGTATGTGTCACTCATCCCGGCTCATCCTTGAGGGGCGATCTTGTGGTCGTCACGTTCGCGAGCCGGGCTTGCGGTGGACGCGGCAGC
>NZ_JBVVPM010000057.1:0-51036 GCF_055811255.1 Bradyrhizobium sp. MI1.11 | reverse complement strand
ATTGGGTGGCCGCTTTCGATCGGAATCGCTGGCCGCCTTCCGTCGGAATCGGTGGCCGCTTTGCCTCGGATTCCGCAAATAGCAATCAACCCTCAGCTCGCTCCGGCCCTTTTGCGGGGGATCGTTGCGGCTCTCGGCAGCTTCCGGGCGCGGTCGATCAAAGGCTTGAGATAAATCAAGGTCCCGATCGGCTCAAAGGGCGCAAGATGCTGCGGTGGCGGGTTAACTCAGGGTCCGTTATGGCGCGGTATATCGACAAGATTATACAGCCCGGCGAACGGTTGCTGTATTCGACCAACGAACACTGGATGTACTTTCTGCCCGCAATCGCTGCGTGGATCGTGGTGGTCGCATTTTTGGTGCTGTGGCGCTTCTTTACTTCCGACGTGCTGGCTTCGGTTTGCTTGGCCTTCGCGGCGGTAGCTGGGCTTGCGGCTTTGTACTGGACGGCGACGGCTTGGTTTCACCGCTGGACCACCGAGACCGACGTGACCAACATGCGGGTTGTCCACAAGACAGGTTTCATCAAGCGGGACACCTTTGAGATGAGCCTCGACAAAGTTGAGAGTGTCGATGTCAAACAGAGCATTCTTGGCCGCTTCATGGACTACGGCGACCTCACCATTCAGGGTGTCGGCGAAGGCACGCGAACCATTACCACCATCACGGCGCCGCTCGCGTTTCGCAACGCCATCACGACAAGGCCGGTTGGTACGTGAACCAAGGCATGGTGTGACAGCCGCCTGGCCTCACGGCAAAGCATTGCCGGCCAGCCGTCAATGCCGCCGACCTGAACGCACCAAGCCGCTGAACTGGCGAAGATCAAGGTCAGGGTGACTTCGGCAGCTACCAGCAATCATAAGCGGGTGTTACCTCTGACCATTCCGATCCCAACATTCCGCCCCCGGGGAAGCCCCGCTGGGCATTTCGCCTCGATGTCTGCGGGGAAATGAATAACCGGCACCAGTACCTGCTCGAATCAAATCTCGGCCTACACCCCCCGGAGTGCACCCGATCATCCGCCATCGTGCGAACATCCAGAGGCTTTTTGCAGGAGTGGACCCGCGTCTGGGTCAAAACCGCCCGGATGAAGAAGCGAAAGCGCAGGGTTTAGCACAGGCGTCATGAGGGACCTCTTCTGGCCCTAAGCGGAAGTGCGGGTGGAAACGTGTCACGTCGACTGTCAGAGGCAAACCGGACGCCGAGCCCGCTTTAAGTTCACCGCCGCCTCCCCCGTTGCAGACGTTCTCGGAGGGATCAGGCGATGCCACATGGTGCGCCGGTGCGCTTTGCTCAAAGGACAGCGCAAAGGCCCGGTTTGATGGGGTTCTCTCCGGGCCTCTGGCTCCGCTTCGTCGCACGCCGGTTCGGGATCGAGAACCCTCGCAGACGAGACGCCGGCAACGAATACAACCACAGCCTGAGTCGGATGGTGAAATTGAGGCGCAAACAGCGCCGCGTATGCACGGCGGTCCGCGTTGGCCTGGGGAGCACCTCAGAGCGACAAGACAAGCAGTGCCACCAGCACGAGGTTGAACGCGCCTAACGCTAGCACGGCGACATCAAAAACGCGGGTCAAACTGATCATAGTGTCCCCCGATACACGCCGACCGGGTAAAATAGTAGAACTGCCACGAGAGGAGGTCTATGCGGTTTGTGCCTCAGCACCCGATGATGGAAGGCTCCCCACGCAGACTGCAACTGAATCGATAGGGAGGTCGCCTGAGGAGCCGAGACCACTTATCCCAACACCGCTGAAGCAGCCGGGTCAATTAAGAACCGTTGATCCATCTCAAGTCTTGCAAGCAAGTGCGACGTCAGCTTGGCCCGTTCATCGCTCTTCGAGGAGGTGAGAATGATCAGGTTGATTGCAATTGGCGGGTTCGCTCTGTCTCTCGCGGTGTCGGCGCAAGCCACGCCCGTTGCTCCCATGATCGCGCAGCCGGACAGCATGGCCACGGAAATTGCTGCTGCCTGCGGCGTGGGCAGAATTCGGGTGAACGGCGTTTGCGTGGCACGAACAACCGTCCGGCAAACCCGTCGAGCCGTCCGCAGATGTGCGACCGGAATGACCTGCTAGCGCCTGGCTCAAACAAAGCAGTAGTTTGTCTCGCGGTCAGCGTAGCTGATTAGGCGAAAAAACGCGTCTCGACCGGTAGTGCCGTGGCCAATGAGCAAAGCCCAGCATGGATTGAAGAGCGCCGCGTGCGCGGTGCACTGGACGACGTGATCATCGTTCCAGTTGCTTTGATAGCGGTCGCCGCGAACAAGATCCTGCGTTTCACTATCGCCGTTTTGATGCGATTGCTCGACTATACTTTCCCTCTGGTCATGGAGATTGTCCGGCTTCCGCTTTTCGCGGCCAGGGTTCTGGGTAACCTGATCGTCGCTGTCACCGCCGGTGCGCTGGGCATCCTTCCGCTATCCGAGGCGGGGCGTCGAAAGTGGATCGTGTCAATGCGCCGTCGCTGGTCGTGGCTCCGGCGCAGAATTAGCTATCGGGCGTTCGAGCGAACCCTGCACGTTGCCTTTGCCAAAGGTATGGCGTGGGTGTTTCGAAAATGTCGTCATCTCACCCCGAACACCGCATTGCTTGTAATCCTGGCTGCGGTAGTGTGGCTTCCAATCTCTTTCGGCGTCGCGACAGTGATGCATGCGGTATTGTTTGCCAAATTAGCCTCTTGGCCAGCCTGGATGCAGCTTTTGCATCCGTTGGCTACGGTGATCGCTAAGAGCAAGCTTCTGGTATTGCCGGTGTATCCGGCAGCGTGGCCGCAAGCGAAGAAAAGTTCGTTCGCTCGGCTCATGGGCAGGGCCTACGAAAACATCCAGCGTCAGTACGTCATTAAAAAGCTAGGCTACCGTTATAGACAGGCCGATACGGTCGGCCTCGCAGTGCTTCACGCGTTGATGCGCTCAGCCTGTTTTGCGTCGCTCGCCGGATGGCTTCGCAATGCGCACGTCGCTGAACATCTTGGCGTGGAAAGACCCACGCAGAAATTGCGTTCGTTCTTCTCCCGGTGGTCGATCAAGTTTTCAGCCGAATATTACGAAGCACAGGAGCGGCAAGCTTCGAATGTTCCGCGATAGATCGCTGCGAAGACACTGCCGGGCTGGCTACGGAGATAAACCTGTTGCAAGATGCACAGACCGGCGGGAGCCGCCCCGTTCAGTTCCCTGCCACTCCTCCATTTGTCCTTTTCTCGCGCAATTCCAACCCGATGGCGAACGCGCGATGTTCCGTCTTCATCTGATCATCGCGTGCGAGAGTTTGCGCATCAGACGGGGATACGGAGGCCGCCCTCTGGAGACGTTTTCTGACAGCAGCGCTACAAAACCGAGTGGCGGCCACCGCAACATTCTGCAGGCTGATGGGTGAACTGCCCTTTGGCTCCAATAGTCGGGCGACTTCTTGGTAGAGGCATTCTTCTCTATCGGTGACTTCGGCCGCATCGACAATCGCGGTGGCCTGGATCGGGTCAAGCTGCGCGTCGGTTCTGCACGATGCGCAAAGGATTGCCACCACAATGAAGAGCAATGCTCGCGTCATCTTTTCATCTCAGAAACCGGAAAGCTCGAGAATTACCAGCCTGTCCCGATCAAAAAAGGGCGATCGCCGAGCGGAAGGTTGATCTAAGTCAACTCTGACGTGCCTGGAGAAGAGCCGGCAGGTCCGACGTTTCAAGATGCTAGGGGGGCAAGGGCGGCTTGGTGGCACCAGCAATATTACCACTATCAAGTGGCTTGTAACCGCTTTCTGAACGCGTTGCGGGTCCCGTTATCCAGTGCGAAGTGCTCAGCCGAAGATGCGGCTTGATCTGAATCAATTCTGCCGACGGCAGAGAGCAACATTGCTGTTGGCCCAAGGCATCTAGGGAACGCTTTTCGCCGCGGCTGCGACTGACCAACAGACATGGATGGGCCGGGACAGGCGTAGGAGGAATGCCAGTCGAACCCGGTTTGCTGCAGGGGGACGTGATGCTCGAAACAGTGCTGGGCAGTGCAAGGTTCTTCCGGCGAACTGGTCCGCATCCACTCGCGCTCGTCGCTAGCACGGCGCGGGGTGTGGCAGACGAACGTGAACTATTGCTGGAAGGTTTGGCCCCTTTGCAAGCGGCCGGGCCGACTCAAGTGAGCTTTCTAGACAATCGCCGTTACGCTTCCGCCCTGGATCAAACCTCCGCCGGCGCGGTGCTCGTTCACCCTGATATGGCTTCACGAGTACCAGCGGCAACTGTGGCGATCCAAACGAGCGAACCGTATGCGGCTTGGGCCCGCGTTGCTGCCCTGTTCTACCCTGTACCACCGCCATGTCCTGGTGTTCACCCTTCGGCAATAATAGCGGATGGCGCTCAAATTGATCCTTCAACAGAAGTTGGACCCCTGTGTGTGATCGGAAGCGGAGCGGAAATAGGGCCGGGCTGTCGGATCGGTCCTTGCGCAGTCATCGGAAGCGGCGTCAGCATCGGTAGGGACTGCCGGATTGGCACACATGTGAGCCTGAGTTACGCGGTATTGGGAGCACGCGTTTACGTATATCCGGGTGCGCGGATTGGCCAGGAAGGGTTCGGATTCGCATCCACCAACGGCGGGTTTCTCTCGATCCCCCAGCTTGGGCGAGTTATTCTGGAAGATGATGTCGAAGTTGGTGCCAATTCGACGATTGATCGCGGATCATCGCGTGACACCGTGATCGGCGCTGGCTCCCGCCTCGATAACCTCGTGCAAATCGGCCACAATGTTACTCTCGGCCGCTGTTGCGTTGTAGTTGCACAAGTTGGGATCTCGGGTTCAACCGTGCTTGAGGATTTCGTCCGCGTCGGAGGGCAGGCGGCTATGGCGGGGCACCTCCGGATAGGGCGAGGTTCGGAGATCGGCGCGCAAGCGGGCGTCATTTCGGATCTAGCACCCGGTGCTAGGGTTCTCGGAAGCCCTGCCCAGTCGATAAAAACCTTCTTCCGACAGATTGCCACGCTTAAGAAGATCGCCGCCCAGAGGAACTGAAAAGGCGGCCAGACTGGCTTGATCTACCTCAAGGGTGTTGAGCGGCGATGCGCGTTGAGGACGAGTCGCAGGAGGAGCCTAGGCTTAGGGGGCTTTGGTAATTCCTTATAGTAAAACGCGACCCGTCACTGCCGGATGAACACCGTTGCAAGGGGTGGTCGCGGCGCGACGTAGAAACGCGCTGCGCATCTCACACAGGACAAGTGCTCGGCGATATCAACGCGCAGTCCGGATCGCAATTGGTCCGATCCGCAATCCGGACACTTTCCGACGTTTAGAGATTTAAGAATGTCTGTCTCGCTCATGGCCCACGACGGTCAGACGCCGAACGAACGCTTGATGTGCTTCGCCATAACCATAGCCGCCTCAGTATACTTTCCATTTGATACTTGCTGATCACACAGCAACAAAAAAAGCAGCGCGACAACGGCGATCATAAAGCCTTTGAGCATAACGGTCTCTCCATGAAGAGACTGCCAACCGAGCAGATCTTGATAATGGTAAGTTCAAACGAGTGTCGCCGCCGCGACGATCGCAATGGTCTCAACGTTGGCAAGGACCTATTAAAGTTCCGTAAAACAGAACCGAAGGGGCGAGCGCCCTCGATCTTCGGACCAATCAATAATCCCTCGGTGAAGCATGGGAAGACGCCTCTAACAGGCTGGTCAATATAGTTGGCGTAACCGGCAGGACCTATCAACCCGCGCCCGCCTCAGTTGTGACGAGAGGTTCGGCTATTGATTCGCTTGGTATTCCAGCGTTCCTCGAGGTCGCCCAACGATCCCTTAGAACTCACAGCTTGGATCCGCCAACGATGGCGGGCAAGGGCGCCTAGTCTCATCCGGGCGCCCTTATGCTGAGGTCTTAAGACCCGCGCCAGACGTGCAACACGCCTTAGCGAAAGCCGCCGACGAAATGATCTGACAGGTCCGCTGGCAGCATTTGGGCTGAGATCATCAAACGACCCGCTCACCATGGTCGCGAGCTCGTGTGCCGACGCATGCTCTGCCCAGCGGCGACCCAAGGCCAAACTCGTTGCCGATCTGCCGTTGCGTCCATGGTCCAGGACTATCTCCGCCTCCGTGGCCCCGGCGAAGCGGATGCCGCGCCGGGGCCTGTACGTTCTCGCCAATTCTGAGAAGCTTGGGGGCTGGAAAGAATCGGCAAGGCGCACCGTAGACAAGCAGATCTGCAGCCTGCGGCTACTGCACTTTGTGCCAATGGGTGAATGCCGACCGGAGTCGCTGTCGGGCTGCCGGCAACATCGATCGAAGTCCGCAGATGGTTCGACGAGCGCGTCGCCGCGAACGACCTCGGCGGCTCTCAGCGACACCGGAATCGCTCTGGCTCTTTCGGACTACGGCCCTTAGTCAGCCTGTTATGCAGAAACCGCACGCGCCGAAAATGAGACGGCCTCAGTCTGGAAGACTGAGGCCGGGGGGCATTGAGTACCGTTGGGGTCGGTACTCTACAATTCTAATCACGACAGGCAAATTTGCGTATTGACCTAGAGGACAACAGGAGCAGCTTCCCGTATCCGAAGTTGCTTGGCTGCTTGGCTATCGCGAGCTGAGTTCACTCAGACACGCGTTCAAGCGATGGACCGGAATGACACCACGACAGTTCCGGTCCAGGTCTCCACACAGGCGGAGTCGCAGCGCAAAACCCTAATTGCCGTTGATTACTTTCGACGAGCGCAGTGCTTGCCTGCGTGTGGAGCGAAGAAGGGTGACGTCATTGGCGCTCGGGTTTGCAGGCCGGCTCAAGTGCTATTCATAGTGTACTCAAGGACAATGCCCTTCGGTGCAATTGCGAGTCCCTCTGCCCTGCTGCAGCTTGCTCCGGAGCAGTTCACTTGGAAGAGGGGGAGATCATGTCTTGTCATGCCTCGATCCGACGGCACTTCCCGGACCCGTCAATCACGACCGAGGACCGCGAGACGTCGCTGGCGCAAGAACCGCGGCGAGGTTCTATTTTGATGCTCGCAGGATTCCGAACCGAAGTTGAGACCCAATTGGTGATCGATCGACTCTTGAGTGAGTACTTTACGCCCGAATCGCGGCAGGCGTAAGCGCCTTCGCGGTCTCTTGCGCCAGTGCTCGCCATCCTTCCTTCGCGAGGACATACTTTGCTCGAGCCGGAATGGTTGGCAGGGACATTGCTTCGCCGGCGTTGATCTAGATCAACTAGGCAGTCGCCACGACGCCCGAATACAGTTGTCGTCACGGAATGTGTGATCATGCTGTTGCTTGATCTGGTTTCCAATCGTTGCTCGGGAGGTCATCATAATGAGGTGCAGATTGCTTCTGCTTGCGCTGGTCGTAGTCTCCTCAGCTTTCGCCAGTGAGGCGCGCGCCACGACGGCCGATATTCGCAGCATCACCTGTGGCGAATATCTTGCCATGTCGGCTGCCCCGTCAAGCAAGTTTTCGGCTTGGATGACCGGTTGGTTTAGTTATGAAAGTCGGAGGACGTTTGTAGATTTTGACCTGCATCGGGCAAATGTCACAAGCGTAAGAGGGTGGTGCCAATCCAACCCAAATGCCAGTGTGATGGTAGGGCTGGAAAAATCGATAGGCGTAACTGCTGTGCCTACTGCTACGCTGGATTTTAACAAGATCACCTGCGGAACTTGGCTGGCATACGGTCCAGCAGATCAAGATTTCGTAAGATACTTCATGAGTGGCTATTACAACGCAGCGGCAAGCAACAGTGTATTGGATTACGACCGCCTGCAGCGGAATTCCAGTGCGGTCGTTGCGTATTGTAAGAAAAACAAATCCCGGACTCTACCAACGGCCATTCAGAATAGAGCTACCTAGGTCGAACCAGTTTGCAACCGCTTGCGAGCAACGGAGCGCGCTGCATTAGCGTGGCTCCTGCGTAACAGCGCAATTCATTTGAGCTTCGTTCACTGTGGCATGTTGGACTAGACTCGGTTCACCGTGATTTTGGTTTTTGCCAGTTCGTTCGGCTCTGATGAGCACGCATGTGCGAAAGGCTTACCGATAAACGTTTTTAGAAGGAAGCCAACCGCCCACGTCCCGATCTGATCATTGCACTTGTCGCAGTACTGATTTTTTGAGGTCTGCCAAAAGGCGGTAGTCATTCGCCATCTGCAACAGTTTCTCCTTCATCGGCGATCCCGGCGGCAGCGCGGCCGCGTCCTCACGCATCGCGTTCTCAACTTCATCGCACTGAGCCGCGGTCAGCGGTTTTTCACACGCCGGTCCCCTCCGCCAATCTGTCTGATTTGAACCAATTCAGAACGGGGCGCTCCGAATGCTTCTTTTGTGCGCGCGCTGAGAAGCTGTCACAGGCTTGTCACACGGCCTATGCGACTTCGGCGCATCTCACAGAAATTTCTTTGCCGTTTTCGCATAGCGTAGCCGTATCGCTCGGTTAGGATTATTGTCATTGCACCCTGAGCGTGTACGCATTGATTTAGTGGGCCCAAAGTGTCGCGGAGCAAAGTACTCGGTTTCGTCGATCCCTTTCAGTACGCGGCAAACGTCCGCTCGGCTGACATTGAGATATTTCCCACGGTTAAAGGCAAATTCAGTGCTCAGCTGACGCAAGTAACGTTCGCCTAACTGTGGATGCAGCGCTTCGAGGAAACTCTCCCGCGCATTCACAGAGGAACGATTAAGCCTGATCGCAAGGTATTCACCTTCCTCACCGAAGATCAACCAGAGGTCTACAACCGCGGCAGGCTGTTTTCGTTCGGTGAAGTGTGCGCCAATGACAGCGACATGCAGCATGTCGCGACGACTGGAAATTATCGTCTTGGTGGCATTTCGCTCAAGGTTGACGAGCTTGCCGCGGCGTGTGAATCGGTCATGGGCGTCGAGTTCCGCCCAGAGCAATGCAATGGCTTCCTTCGGCCTGATCCAGAGCTGCTGAAGCGCTTTTTGGAATTGCATGCATTGGTGGGAGCCTTCGCCGCGACCACCCCTGAGCTTCTAGAAATTCCTGAACTCGTCCGTTCGGTCGAGCATACAGTGACGCACGCCTTCCTTGCATGTATCGTTGATTGCAGCTCGTCGAAGATAAAGGAGAGGGGGCTGCGTCAGAAGGTTATCATGGACCGGTTCGAAGCCTTCATCGAGGCACACCCAAACAGCCCATTGTACCTCGATCAAGTTTGCATGGCCGTCGAGGTCGCCGAGCGAACGTTAAGGAGCGCCTGCGAGGACCATCTAGGGATGGGACCGATCCGTTACCTGACCCTGCGGAGAATGCATCTCACTCACCGTGCATTGCTGGCGGCGCTACCAGGTTCCGCGACTGTTACGCAGATCGCGACCGCGTACGGTTTTTTCGAGCTGGGTCGCTTCGCAGTTGCGTATCGCGAACTATTTGGTGAGCCTCCGCTCGCCACCCTGCGTCGCCCGATGCACGAGCGAGGTGCGAATGCAAATCGTCGCTCAGCGAGCTTTTCGTCTCGGAATGAAAGCCGAGGGCCGATTTGGACGCACTGAATGGGTGCCCTTGCATCATCGGGTTAGGGTCATTCGCGCGAAAGTTTGGGGCATCCTGGGCGGCATAGCGGATGAAACATACTTGGTAAGTCACCTATGAAGTGCCCGCTGATGGCACACTGCTAAGACGCCGGCATCCGCGCCTGACAAAGATGTTTGTAACCGAAGCAGAAGCGCGAGATTTTGCGCGGGCCAAATACAATGCCGGACTGATCGTCACCGCCGGGACCATACTCCCGCATCTCCCGAGAGCATTGATTCCTTCCGAGGAAATCCCATGCTGGCTTACGCCGACCAGATGTTGACCTAGCGATTCGATCCGATCTGCTAGCATGGTTCATCTCGCCGAGGACCTTCGCTGTCATAATCATTCTCACCATCGTGCTTGCTGTTCGCGCTAAGACGACTTAACCGGTTCGACAAATGCTTGCCGCAGAAAAGTTATACTCCGTGTTTGACTCGAAGAATTTGGATCGTGCCCGCGCCGGCAGTCACGCGTGTGTCGCCGAATGGACAGGCGGAGAAGCAAGCTCGCGGAGTATGGTGACTAGCTCCGCGTGAACGGGCGATGTTCGATCACTGAACGCCTCGATTGGATTGGTTTCAGTGAGCCGGTTGATGCGCGTCAACAGGCGAATGCGCTGACGGCGGGTAAGTTTGGCTTCGGACGAGCGCCAGCGGAAGAACAGACGAAACAGTTCGCCGTCACCGAAGAGTTGGTTAAGCTCGTGTGTCGTGACGTAAGCAAGGAATAGGACCATCAGCCATAACTGTATTGATAGGAAACGGGCCAACGGGAACTGATCCGCGAAATGGTCACCGAAGTCGGCGACCGCGCCTCCTGCAGCGACGAAGTGGACGAGTTCCTCGGCCAGCCGCACGATCAGCACGCAAAACCAATAGATCGCGCTCTTGAATAAGATGGGCTGGATCAATGGAGCACCGTCGAATCGGCGCATAAAGGGCAGATTGTCAGTTACCAAGACGGCCTTCCCGATTAGCAGCGCTGCTACTAACGCTATGAAGAAGCCGCTGAACTCGATGCCGTGCTCCTGCAGTATCAGGTGTTTGGTCCATAGGATTAGGTTGAAGCCGACGAGGAAAAAAAGCGTCGGAGGAAGTGCATGCCTAACCTGTGCAAACCACCAATTGATGGCCCGCCGTACAAGCTTAGTCAGCGAGGAGGCCGTAATGGCAGGCTGGCTCATGCGTAGCTCTCCAAGGTTTGCGCCGAACTGGCCGTGGCGATCACCAAGGTGTTGACAGGCTAACGGCAACTCCTCCGAGCAGTCTTTTGGCTCGGGCGCAGGTCATTGACCTAAATCAAAGATAGAAGATCGCGAATGGGTGCGACGGAAGTCAATGCGGCGATCCGAGCAACGTGGAAAACCGTCTTCCCGCGAATCTCCAATTTCGTCAGGTGCTTTGAGTTTGGCTGGACAGCAACGGCGGCGCCTTCCGCTCGTACGCAACGCCGGCATAACACGGTCCAAATCAGTAATGGCTGGCAATCGGTTGGCCGGCGCGTAGACCCTCCGCAGCATTCTTGGGACGCTGCTGCGCGTTGGGGATCTTGGGTAGGGCGACATCGACCGTCCTATAAGGAATGCTGTCGAGCAGATGCCGGATCAAGTTTAGACGTGCGCGCCGCTTGTCGTCGGCGGGGACGATGTGCCAAGGCGCCCATGGTGTGTGGGTGGACTCGATCATGCGCTGGTAGGCCGCCGTGTAGTCCCACCAGCGCCGCACCGATTCAGTGTCCATCGGGCTCAGCTTCCAGTGCTTCATGGGGGCGTTGATCCTGGCCTCAAACCGGCGCCGCTGCTCCTCCTGGCTGACATCGAGGAAATACTTGAGCAGGGTGATTCCATTGTTGACGACCATCTCCTGCTCGACCATGGGCACCATCTTCATGAAGCGCTCGTACTGCTCGTCAGTGCAAAAACCCATTACTCGCTCGACCCCGGCCCGATTGTACCACGAGCGGTCGAAGAGGATGATCTCGCCCGCCGCTGGAAATTGCGCAATGTAGCGTTGGATGTAGACTTGGGTCTTCTCGCGGTCGGAGGGGGCGGGCAGGGCTACGTGGCGGAAAACCCGCGGACTTGTACGAGCGGTGATCCGGCTGATCACGCCGCCTTTACCCGCCGTGTCCCGGCCCTCGAAAACAACAATGACTCGGGCCCCCTGGTCTTTGACCCAAGTCTGCAGCCGGGTTAGCTCGACTTGAAGCTTCGCGAGCTCCTCCTCGAAATGCTTGCGGGGGATCTTGCCGTTCTTGCCGAACGACGCGTCTGGAGCCTCGATTACCTCGCGATTCTTCTGCTTGCTTTTCGACGCCATCGCCAATCCTCCCTGCCAAAAGGTATTTATCCCTTACTCAAGTCGATCCGCCGTGATGCCATTGATCTATCTCAACGCTTCTCACAGCAATTAGCCTCCATCCCGGAGGAGGTGACCGCCTGCAAGGCGAGTAGCCTTGGACGGTAAGGGCAGCGACCGATGATATGGACACCCCAATAGTCGCAAGGTCGCTAGCTTGCACTTGACGGATTGCTATTATGTCGTTTGCGTTATTGACCGTGGAGGTTGGAGAGCGCCATGTGCCGCGAAACTGCCTACCACGACGCAGGCGTCCGCCGGACGGACGCCGACACACAGCGAGCCGGCAGTGCTGTGGAGTCTGTCGAGCCTCGGGCACTCGCTCGTCACGGACTCCCACGCACACTTATAATTTGGCTTGCTGAAGTTCTCACCCCCGGTAGCACCGATCGGACAGGCTTTCCCCGAAAGCCATCGACAGCATTTAGCGACCCTGCATCGACGAGGCTGGGCCAATTCTTCGGGTCGGCGGCCGATCAGCATCCTGGCCTTTCCGGCTTCAGCCTCTTGAGCGGCGGGCGCGAGGCTTTCATCGTTCGTCTGGCGTTGGCCGACTTGGCCGAGCGTAGCCTCGACATGCAGTACTACATGTGGGATGGCGATACGACCGGTCGGATCGTCGTCGACCACGTGATGAAGGCTGCCGATCGCGGCGTTAGGGTGCGCCTCCTCGTCGACGATCCCTTCTACAAGGACAGCGATTCCGTCAAAGCGTGCCTCGACGCTCACCCCAATGTTGAGATCCGTCTGTTCAACCCGCTCACTAACCGGCGCTGGTCAATTCTCGATTTCATTTTTGATTTCGGCCGGGTCAATCGACGCATGCATAACAAGTTGATGGTTGCTGACAACGCGGCCGCAATTGTCGGTGGCCGCAACATCGGTGACATCTATTATGGGGTGAACACCATTGCTAATTATCGCGATCTGGACGTGTTGGCAGTTGGGCCTGTCGTCCCAGATCTCTCGAGGGTTTTCGACCAGTACTGGAACAGCTGCTCAACCGTGCCGATCTCAGCCATCGTCGACAGCGAGCATGGCGCAGACGATCTCGATGTCGTCATGTTTCGATTGCGTGAGGCGATTGCGGCGGCCAACTATCCTTATCCAATCGACCATGACCTCTACCAGTTGGCGACCCAGAGCGGCGAGCTTCGCGACAATCTCGTATGGGCTAACGGCTATATTGTCGCCGACGATCCGGAAAGCATCGCCCCCGGCAGGGAGAGTGATAATGTCATTGCTTTCATCCGGGAACGGATCGCACATCTGAAAAAGGAACTTTTGGTCGAATCGCCGTACTTCGTCCTGCCGGCCGGAGCGCAGGCGACCGTTACGGGGCTGCAGCAGCGGAATGTTCGTGTGCGCGTACTGACAAACTCACTCGCTTCGAACGACATGCTTCCGGCCCACTCAGGTTATGCCAAGACCCGACGGCGGCTGCTCGGGCATGGTATGGAGCTATACGAACTGCGCCCGGACACTGACGCTTTTCGGTCTGGTTGGTCGCTCGTTTCCGGGCGGTCACGAGCGGCATTGCATGCCAAGGCCATGGCCTTCGACGGTGAAGCCGTGTTCATCGGTAGCTTCAATCTCGATCCGCGCTCTGCCGTGATCAACACCGAAGCGGGCCTCTACATCGAGAGTGCAGAGCTGACTAAAAGGCTGACTGACTACATGGGGACCGGTGTGGCTCCCGAAAATTGCTACCGCGTCCTCCTCGATCCGAAAGGGGAATTGGTGTGGGAGACGGAGAGGGACGGTCAAAAGGTGAGCTATCGGGACGAGCCCGACGCTGGCTTTCGAAGACGTTTGGCCGCCAACCTATGTAAGCTCCTACCTATCGACTCGCAACTTTGACGCTGGTTCGTTCGCGACCGACGGCGAGCAACAGCCATGACTTCCGAACGAGGCGCAGAGGCCGCTTGCAATTGTGGCCAGCACACTATCCGCGGCAACCCCTAGCGGCTTGGCATTCCACGCCCCCCGTCGAATCGCAGTCCCCGGGCTGGAAGTCTGCGAAATGACTGCCGTTCTGCCGCCTGTGATGCGTCGCCGCGCGTTCAAACAGGCCCATAGCTTGCATTCGCTCGCATGCGAACTGGGCAGGCACGCTCAACCGTTGCAGCGCTGCTGCCCGGCCTCCATCACGCTATGCTCTGCTTTGACGTGGAATTGAGCGCGCAACTCGGCACCAACGCTAGTCGTTAAAGGTTGAAAGGCTTGCTAATGTGTCGATCAATGGTTGCTGACTTATCGTAATGAAGCCGACATTTGGGCGGTCCAGATCGAGTATTACGAATATTACGCTACAGACTAGAGCAGTCGTAATGAGAACAGGAGTTCGAGTCCGGAGCGGGTCAAGCCCGCTTGCATAGCCCGCAAAGCCGCACGCAACAGCAGCCATGCCGGAAAGCATTAGTAAGACAATGTGCGGAATGAAGTTTTGCAACGCCGCAAGACGCTTTCCTTGGTCGTCGATCATCTCGTTAAGCGCTTGGATAAATAACCCTGTTGGCACCATACTATTATCTTTGGCAGAAAGAGCTATTACCTGCTGCCATAGCGCTTCTTGGATCGTGTTCGAACGATCAACAAGCGTCGGAAGTTCCGCAAAAGGCTTGCCGGCCGGAACGATCCGTATCTGGGCATATTCCCGAAGGAGCTTCAGTGATTCGGCCCGATGAGGTGCTGGCAGGAGGCGTGCGCGCAGAGCCGTCGTGCCAATCGCGTTCGCTTCAACGAGAACCGCTTCGCGCCGAGCTTCGAAACGTGTGAGCGCCATCAGAAAAGTGAACCCAATAATCAAAGCTAGCAATCCCAAAAGCGATTGCTCCAGCGCAGAGATGTTGGCGCTCGCGCCGTGACCCTCGGTCCGTATTCCCAGTCGCCATCCAAATTCGCTCGCTAGAAAGACAATGGCGGCGCCAATTGAGAAAATGACGAGAAAGTAGAAGTTGTACAGTTGCCCCACGACCTCACCTTGAAAATTCCCCCGGTCGCTTGTGATGCTCAGAACAACTGATCATACTTTTGATCGAGATCATGGTCTTGGTATTAGTCATCCGCTGACCGGAGCGCGAGCGGGCCTCCACTGCTACCCACAGGGCTTCTGAACATTAATATATTGTCTCGCAGCCGGCCGTCGCCGGATCGCACACAAATGTAGACACATGATCGCCATTGCCTTGATATACTTAAGTTTTTTAGGCCTAAACCTTCCCTACGCAGGGGGATGGTCTGGCCCGAGACCTGTGATGGGCTCAGAGTTGGTCGGTGGCGCAGTCAGGCGACGAGCCGTGGCCCTCCATGCTCCAGGCCCTCGGCGACAGGCTCGCCGACGATCCGCCGCAGCTCGGTCGCGATTCCGTCCAGCACCGCCCGCTTTTCCTTCATCCGTTGGGAGTGGTTGTAGACCTTGCCCGTGACGGTCGGCACGATGGTCTCGCCCTTCTTTGTCACGGCGTGGTCAAGGCATTTGGCGATGGCAGCATCGTCAAAGCCAAGATCGCCGGCCAATGTTGCCGCTGTCCGGCGCAGGTCGTGCGGCGTGAACCGCTTGAGTCCGAGCAACTCGCAGAGACCGGTGGTCTTGGTCTTGTTCTTGTTCGTTTCGTGTTTCGTGCCGCGCAACGCGTCGGCCATCGCTTTGCGGTGGATCGGCTGGCCCTTGTATATCGGGCTCTCGAATACGAACTGCTGATCATCCGAGGTCAGCGCCTCCTTGATGATCTCAAGAGCCAGATCCGACAACGGCTGCTGGATCACCCGCCGCTTCTTGACCCGCTTGAGAGGTACGTCAAAACGCGGATATTTGCCTTTGATGTCAAACAGCTCGTCGCGATGCGCACCGAGCACTTCGCGTGATCTCAGCATGGTCACCAGCTCGAACTTGAGCGCGAGGCGGGTGCGGCGGTCATAGGGCAGATCATTGCGGTCGAGGCCATGCCAGAAAGTCCTGATCTCGTCCTCGGAGAGAACCCGAGTGCGCGGATGCTCGGGATCGAGCTTGGGCAGGTTGATGCAAGGGCTGGCCGTCACATAGTCGCGGCCTGCCTCCGCCGCCCAGTTGAACAGGCCCGACGCTGCCTTGCGCATGTGGCGCGCGTTGCTGACCGAGGGCCTGCCAAACGTCCCCGCGACGATGTCGTTCGATAGCGTCGCGATGTCATGCTTTGTGACATCGCCCGCGAGTGTTTTACCAAGCCGGGCACCGAGGAAGCGGCGCAGGTGGGTCGCCGTATTTTCCCAAGCCTCCAGCCGGGGCCGCATCTCGCCGTCCGGCTTACGGACTGGCTTCTTCATCCAGTCGATCCGCTCCTCGATGATCTCGGCGACGGTCTTGCCGCGCTTTGCCTTGTTGGCCTTCTGGTCCCGGAAGGTCTGGGCGAGAGCCTCGCCACCCCTTGCCTTGAGGCCATAGACCCTGCTGCGCGCGTCCTCGACCGTGAAGGTCTCCGCATTGTAGACGCCGAGCCAGCCGGTGCGCTGCTTCCCGGTCTGCCTGTCGGTGAACTTGAACGAGAAGGTTGCTGCGCCAACCGCAGTGATACTGACATAGAGGCCGGCGCATTTGCGGTCGTAGAACTTGGTACGCTTGGCAACCCGCTTCTCGCACAGGCGGTCGGTCAGGATGACGCTGCTGTTGCGGCCGCGCTTGCCGACGGGGGAGGGGGCGATGCTACTATCCATGTGGTTTCGGCTCCTAAGGCTTGGGACCAAAGGGCTCGGCTTGAAGGCTTTCAGTTTGTCGTGCGGACGCTGAAAGACTTAGGGCCGGGCCCTTAAGTTGGTGAAGCCCGCTGAAACAGCCTGCATCAGGGTAGTCGAAAAGCCCTTATTTTAAAGTCTTTTGTTAGTTTCGGCGTGTTTCACCGAATGCCAAAATATAGACGTGTGGTCCTGGCCGTCGTTGCTACGGTCAAGCCCTGACGAATGCGGCATCTGCGTCAACCGGCGCGGTGTCGGTGACTTTCGCTGGGGTGAGGGAGGCCAGAACGAACTCGGCTCCCGGGAGAGCACGGCATAAGCCGTCCAACCATCGCGCAGGGAAGGCCGAGTGATTGGCTACACCTGTATGCCGCTGTGCGGTTTTCCTGCGTGTGCTTTTCGCGCAGCGGACCGCGGGTGCCAGGTCAGCACCCGGCCTTCCCTGCGCCCTCTTGGACAAGAGGGTGGAATGACCAAGCAAAGCTCGGGCGAGATCAGCCGCGAGGCTGCGAAGCTGTGTCTGCAATTCAAAAATGCGAGCTGGAAGCGTCGCGTTACCGCGTCATACTCCGTCATTGCGAGCGCAGCGAAGCAATCCAGAAATGCATCCGTGGAAAATGTCTGGATTGCTTCGTCGCAAGAGCTCCTCGCAATGACGACGTGGAGGCAGTTTCGCTTGATCGCGCTAGGCTTCCCGCATCACCGTCCCGCTGGTGCAGACATCGCGCCGTTGGAATAGCGCGACCAGTCGGGCTCGGTCGGCTGCGACGGCCACAGCGCGGCGTTGGAGTCGCGCACCGACTGGGTGATGGGATGGGGTTGCGCCTTGCGGACATGACGGCGGTCGTTCGCCGCGGCAGTCTGGATGATGGCGGCGGCAATCAGCGTCGCGCCGAGAATGATAAAGGTCTTTTGCATCGTTACTTTCTCCCGTAACGGCGCCCGGCTGTGAGATGTTTGTGTGGTCGCCGTTGCGGCTGACATGGCGATGCGCCCAGCCGATATCAGCGTTCGCGACATCACATTGGGGCGAGCCAATTTTCTAGCCTCGGCTAAATATTCGGCAATCGCGCCCGCAGCCCCGATGGACTTGACCTGCGCAATCCGGTTCAATGGGCCAAATCTGGTTTCTGGGCGACAATGATGTCGAAATATCTGCTGGTCCTTCTGCTGATCGCCTCGCCGGCCGTGGCGCAGGTCAAGCTGACCCCAAAAACCTCGGCGGCGCATCCGGACCCCTGCGCGCCGATCGGACGGACCGCGGACGGCAAGCTGGTCTACTCCATGAAATGCGAGAATTTGCCGGTGCCGCCTCCGCCGCCGCAGGCGGAACTGAGGGAGGCGCCGCAGCCCGCCGCCGAGCCGGAGCCCGAGACGCGGCGGAGCGGCGTTTTCGGCTGGTCCTACGACCGCAGGTAACCGGCCGCGCCCCTTGCGCGAAGCCCGACGGAGTGCTCTTTGCCTGAAAATTCCCCGTGGGGCCACCGCCCCCGATCCAGAGAGATGAGATGACCAAACTCGTGATCCGCGCCGGCGACTTCACCTTCGATGCCCGTTTCGAGGAGCAAGCGGCGCCCAAGACTGTCGCCGCGTTCCGCAAGGCGCTGCCGTTCGAAAGCCACATCATCCACGTGCGCTGGAGCGGCGAGGGCGTGTGGATGCCGCTTGGCGACCTCGATTTCGGTGTCGGCTACGAGAACCACACCAGCTATCCTGCGCCCGGCCAGATCATCCTCTATCCCGGCGGCATCAGCGAGACGGAGATCCTGATGGCCTATGGCGGCGTGCACTTCGCGAGCAAGATGGGCCAGCTCGCCGGCAACCATTTCATCACCTTGACGTCCGGCCTGGAGAATCTGGCGACGCTCGGCAAGAGCGTGCTGTGGAAGGGCGCGCTGCCGATCCGCTTCGAGGAAGTCTGAGTGACTGGTACCCGCTACCCGCGCGATCTCCGCGGTTACGGCCGCAACCCGCCGCACCCGCAATGGCCCGGCAACGCGCGGGTCGCGGTGCAGTTCGTCGTTAATTTCGAGGAGGGCAGCGAAAACAACATCCTGCATGGCGACCCTGCCTCGGAAGCGTTCCTGTCCGACGTGCTCGGCGCACAGCCTTGGCCCGGCCAGCGCCACGCCAATATCGAATCGATGTTCGAATATGGCTCGCGCGCCGGCTTCTGGCGGCTGTGGCGGATATTCAGCCAGCGGAAGTGGCCGACCACCGTGTTCGGCGTCGCCACAGCGCTGAAGCGCAATCCGGAAATCGTTGCTGCCATGAAGGAGGCGGGCTGGGACATCGCCAGCCACAGCCTGAAGTGGATCGAGCACAAGGACATGACCGAGGCGCAGGAGCGCGCGGAGATCGCGGAAGCGATCCGCGTCCACACCGCGGCGACCGGCTCGCGGCCGCTCGGCTGGTACACCGGACGCTCCTCGATCAACACCAACCGTTTGGTGATGGAGGAGGGCGGCTTCCTCTATCTCAGCGATTCCTACGCAGATGATCTGCCCTATTGGGTCAAGGGCGCGAGCGGCAAGCAGCTCGTCATTCCCTACACGCTCGACGCCAACGACATGCGCTTCATCAATCCGCAAGGCTTTGCCGAAGGCGAGCAGTTCTTCACCTACCTGAAAGATGCCTTCGATGTGCTCTATGCCGAAGGCGAGAGCGCGCCGAAGATGATGTCGGTAGGCCTGCACTGCCGTCTCGCCGGTCGCCCCGGCCGCGCGGCGGGGCTGATCCGCTTCCTCGACTACATCGGCAAGCACGAGCGCGTCTGGGTGCCGACGCGTTTGCAGATCGCACAGCATTGGCACGACAAGCTCGCGCACCTTGCGGCCGACGCATTCGAGATCGGGTGAGGGCGATGTCGCAGATACCGCTGTCCGATCTCAATGTCGCGAGCTTCGACGATTTCGTCGCAGTACTTGAAAACGTGGTCGAGTACTCGCCTTGGATTGCCCAAGAAGCCGCGGCGCGCCGTCCGTTTGCCGGCATCAATCCACTGCTCGACGCGATCAAGGCGGCGATCGCGAGCGCTGAGCCCGAGGTGCAACTGGCGCTGATACGTGCGCACCCCGACCTTGCCAACAAGACTCAGCGCGCAGCGGGACTCACGCCTGACTCGAGTGCCGAGCAGAATAGCGCTGGCCTCGACCGTCTGTCGGACGCCGAATACGCGGCCTTCGAGCGGGCGAACAATGCATATCGCGAAAAATTTGGTATCCCCTATATCGTCTGCGCGCGCCGGCATACCAGGGATTCCATCCTGCGGGACTTCGAGGCGCGGCTGCAGAACATCGCCAAGACCGAGACACGCCGCGCGCTTGAGGAAATCTCTCGTATCGCTGCTCTGCGTCTCGATCAGCTCGTCATCGCCGATGACAAGCTCAAGGTGCACGGCCGGCTTTCGACCCATGTACTGGACAATCACGCCGGCAAGCCCGCGCCGGGTATTCCGGTCGAGCTGGTCGAGCTCGCCGCGCTCGGGGAAAGCCGCGTCATCGCGCGCACCGTCACCAACGCAGACGGCCGCACCGACCAGCCGCTGATCGGCGGCCGCCCGCTGCCGATCGGCCGCTACGAGCTCCGGTTTAGCGTGGCCAAATATTACGCGGAGCGCAACGTGCAGCTCTCCGACCCGCCGTTCCTCGACGAGATCCCGCTACGCTTTGCGATCAGCGAGCCGGAAAGCCACTACCACGTGCCGCTGCTGGTCACGCCATGGAGCTATTCGACCTATCGCGGCAGTTAAACATGTTGCGCGGATGAGGCGACCGCTGCTGCATCCGCTTCCGCCGCTGCGCCGCCGCTCAACCCGTTGAAGAAGGCGTTGAGCAGCACCGAGACGATTGCACACAGCAGGATGCCGGACTCCAGCAGCGGCTGCAGATCATGCGGCAAATTCCTGAAGAAGCCGGGTGCGGCGAGCGGGATCAGGCCGAAGCCGATCGAGATCGCGACGATGAAGAGATTGTAGCGATTGGTGCGGAAGTCGACCGAGGTGAGGATACGTGCGCCTGTCGCCGCGACCATGCCGAACATCACGAGGCCGGCGCCGCCGAGCACGACCAGCGGCACGGCCTCGACCAATGCGGCGAGCTTCGGCAACAGGCCGAGCACGAGCATGAGCAGCCGCCCGTGACCGTCACCCAGCGCGAACGCACGCCGGTGACCGAGACGAGACCGACATTCTGCGAGAACGACGTGTACGGGAAGGTGTTGAAGATGCCGCCGAGCAGCGTGCCGACGCCGTCGGCGCGCAGGCCTCGGCTCAGGGCTTCGCGGTCGACCGTCTTGCCGGTGATGTCGCCGAGCGCCAGGAACATGCCGAGTGATTCGATCATCACCACGATCATGACGACGCACATGGTGATAACTGGTACCAGATGGAATTGCGGCATGCCGAAGCGGAACGGGATCACGAGCGCGCCCCAGGAGGCCGCAGCGACCTTGTCGAAATGCATCACGCCCAGAATGGTCGCGAGCACGGCGCCGGCGATGATGCCAAGCAGCACGGCGACGTTGGCGAGGAAGCCGGTGCCCCATTTGATCAAGCCGAGAATGAACAGCAGCACGAACAGCGAGATGCCGAGCCCCTGCAACTGTCCGTAGGCCGGATTGGGAAAGCTGCCGGCGACGCCGTCGACCACCTTCGCCAGCGTCGGCAGGCCGCCGCCGGCCCAGTTGATGCCGACCCGCATCAGGGAGATGCCGATGACGAGAATGATGCTGCCGGTGACGACGGGCGGGAACAGCGGTAGCAGCCGGCTGACGAACGGCGCCGCGAGGATGCCGAACAGGCCGGCGGCGATCACTGAACCGTAGATGCCGAGCAGGCCGATCTCAGGTGAAGCCGCCATCGACAGCATCGGACCGACGGATGCGAACGTCACGCCCATCATCACAGGCAGGCGGATGCCGACACCGGGAAGACCGAGGCATTGCACCAGCGTCGCAAGTCCGCAGGCGAACAGGTCGGCGCTGATCAGGAAGGCGACATCCTCCGGCGGCAGCTTCAGCGCGCGCCCGATGATCAGGGGCACCGCGACCGCGCCGGCATACATCACCAGCACATGCTGAAGCCCGAGCGCCAGCAGGCGCGGGACCGGCAGGACCTCGTCGACGGGATGCACTTCGCTGCTCATGGATTAATCCCCCGAAATATGCCTATCCAAACTTATCGTGCAGCGCCGGAAACAGCCGGTCCGGCTTGAAGGGCGGCGCAGTGAAGCGGATGCCGGTGGCGTCCGCGATCGCGTTGCCGAGCGCGGCGGCGACCGGATTGTACGGACTCTCGCTCATCGACTTCGCCCCCAGCGGGCCGATCGTGTCGGAGGTCTCGGCGAAGAAGACCTCGGTGCGGGGCACATCGGCGAAGGAGGGCAGGTGGTAGTCTCGGAATTTGGGGTTGGCGACGCGGCCATCCGCATCGATCACCATCTCCTCGTAGAGCGCGGCACCGAGCGCCTGCGCGACACCGCCTTCGACCTGACCACGGCACTGCATGGGATTGGCGACGACGCCGGCGTCCGCTGCATGCACGCTCCTGAGAATCCGGAGCTCGCCAGTGGCCTTGTTCACGGCGACGCGAAAACCCTGCACGTTGAAGCCGACCGAACGCGGCGTGCCGCCGGAATTGCCGGCGCCTGCGAACGGCTGTCCGCGTTCGCGCGCGAGCCTCGCCAGCTCCACAAAGGACATGCGCCGCACGCCACTGACGACGGCTTCGCTATCGAGCGTGCAACTGCCGACGTCGCAGAGCCATGCGCCGGCGGCGGCCGCCTTCAGCTCGGTCGCAAGCTGCATGGCTGCGGCATGCGTCGCCTTGCCTGCCACGAACATGCCGGCGCTGCCATAGGCGCCGGTGTCGTGGCCGCCATGGGCGGTGTCGGATTGGCGCAGGCGAATGCGGTCGACGGTGGTCGCAAGCGTGGTTGCCGCGATCTGCCGGTGCACGGTGCTGGTGCCGTTGCCGAATTCGGCGGTGCCAACGGTGAGATCGAAGCTGGCGTCGTCGTTGAGCGTGACCATCGCATCCGCGAGATGGCCCGCCGGGGGCACCGTGTCGATCATGGTCAGCGCGACGCCGTCGCCGATCAGCCACTCCGGCGATAGGTCCGGCTGTGGACCATCAGCCTGCATCGCGCGCTCGACGAGGTCGAGGCACTGGTCGAGTCCGTAGGAGCCGTAGTGCACATCGTGAAATTCCGACGGCGGCGGCGACACCATGGGATCGCCGGGCTTGACGACGTTGCGCCGGCGCATCTCGTAAGGGTTGATGCCGAGCTGCTTGGCCAATTCGTCGATCGCGGCCTCGACCGCGATGAGTGTTTGCGGCAGACCATAACCGCGAAACGCGCCTGCCGGCACCGTATTGGTGTAGACCGCGTAGCCGTCGACCCGCTTGTTCGGGCAATTGTAGACGCTGATGGATTCGGCCAGCGAGTGGAACATCACTGGGCCGGCGTGATTGCCGTAGGCGCCGGTGTTGGAGAGCACGTCGAGCTGGAGCGCCGTGAGCTTGCCGTTCGCGTCGGCACCGGCCCTGACGTGGACCCGCATCGGATGCCGCGTCGAGGTTGCGATGAACTGCTCCTCGCGGGTGAGCTCCAGCTTCACCGGCCGTCCGGTCTTGAGCGCGGCGAGCGCCAGAATGTCTTCGACGAACATCTCCTGCTTGCCACCAAAGCCGCCGCCGACGCGCTCGCAGAAGACGCGGACCTTGTCCATGGGAAGTTCGAAGATATCAGACAGCGCGCGTCGGGTCAGGAACGGCACCTGCGTCGAGGTGCGGACATTGAGCACGCCGGAAGCATCGAGCCAGGCGAGACCGCCATGGGTTTCCAAAGCGGCATGCTGCACACGGTGACTATGGAAGGTGCCCTCGAAGGTGGCGGCGGATGTCGCGAGCGCAGCCGCCACGTCGCCGAATTCGCCATGCGTCTCCGCAGCGAGGTTGCGCTGGGCATAGGCGATGCGGTTCGCGGTGGTGCGATCGGGATGAATGACGGGCGCGCCGGGCGCCATCGCCTGCTCCGGATCGACCAGCGCGGGCAAAATCTCGTAACTGACCTTCAGCCGGCGGCATGCGTCCTCGGCCGCGGCTTCGCTGTCTGCGACCACGGCGGCGACCTTCTGGCCGATGAAGCGGACGATGTCGTCGAGAACACGGGTATCCTCGGGATCCATCCAGTCCTTCTCATGCCGCGCGGTCGACATCAGAGTGGTTGGCGCATCCTCATGCGTCAGTACCGCGTGCACGCCGGGAACGCTCAGCGCTTCCGACTTGTCGATCGCGACGATCCTCGCGTGGGCGTGCGGCGAACGGAGCAGCTTGATATGCAGCAGGCCGTCGATCTGCGTGTCGAACGTGTAGCGCGCCTTGCCGCGCACGACATCGGGGCCAGCTGGCGCCGGCAGGCTGCGGCCGAATGCGGCGCCGGCTTCGACGCCCGCCTCGACATTGGTCTTGCCGAGCAGCGCGTCCTCGATCGCGCGATAGCCGGTGCAGCGGCAGATATTGCCCTTCAGCGCGACGCCGAGATCGGTGCGCTGCGCCTGGTTCAGCGAGGCGCAGGTCAGGATCATGCCGGCGGTGCAAAAGCCGCATTGAAAGCCCTGCGCATCGAGGAAAGCCTGCTGCATCGGATGCGCGCCGCTGTCACCGCCGAGGCCTTCGATCGTCGTGACCGCGCGCCCGTCGGCGCGGAACGCCGGGATCAGACAGCTATGCACCGGCTCGCCGTCCAGCAGCACGGTGCAGGCGCCGCAATCGCCGGCGTCGCAGCCCTTCTTCACGCCGAAATGGCCGAGCTCGCGCAGAAACGTGCGCAGGCACTGGCCGGCGCGCGGCTCCTGTGGAAACGTCGTGCCATTAACCTCGAAGCTCATGCCGGCGGTGCTCCGAGGAGTTCGTCGCGGATCTCTTCGGCGAGCCGCAGTGTCATGTGCTTGCGCCAGAGCGGCTTACCGTGGATGTCGGTATGGTAGAGATCGTCCGTGATCTGCTGCGCGATGGAATCGCGAAGCGCTTTCGTGTCGGGGACCTCGCGAAAGGACAACCGGATCGGCCGCACCGTCGAGGCGGTGACCGTGAGCGTCAGCGTGCCATCGGCATCCAGACTGCCGATCAGGAGCGCCGCCGAGCGGCCGACCGGCGCCAGCGAGATCTGGCGGAAGGCCGTACGACGTTTCAACGCGGCGATCGGAATATCGATCTGCCGGAGCAGGTCCCCCGGCGCCAGACGGTTGAGCTGGTTGCCGGTGACGAAGTCGAAGACGGGCATCACCTGTTCGCCGCCGTCGGCCTTCCAGATGGTGCAGACGCCGTCCAGCGCAGCGGTGAGCGAGATCATCGGTCCCGCCGGAAGCGACATGCAGAGATTGCCGCCGACTGTCGCCGTCTTCCAGATCTTGAACGAAGCCAGGAAGGCGCGGCAGCACTGGTTGATCAGCGGCGCCGCGAACCAGTCGGGTGGGCAGGCGAATCCATCGAGCTGCGCAACTGTGCAGGTGGCCGCGATGCTGAAATGGCTCTCGGTGACCGTCAGCGCCGGCCACTTGAGGTCGGTGAGATCGATGAGCCGAGTCAGGTGAACTTGCGGCTCCGAGAACAGCCAGGTGCCGCCCGCGAGCCAAGCATCACCTGGCGTCCAAACGGGCAGCTGCGTGCGCGTTTGCGGATGGGCGACCGCTGTGATGGTATTCAAGTCCATGGCGACGCCAACGCTTCCAACGAGTGAATCGAACCAGGAGAAAGTCTTGCAAGACGAGCGCCAAGTCGCAACAACAAGTCGCAGCAAAAGTGCAATCAGGCCGGCCCCTGCCTTGCAGGTCTGTCGTCGGCGGATGTGAGGAGGAGCAGGTTGATGAGCGACGCAAAGCCGATCTGGATCAGGGATCCCCTGGCTATCCTCGCCGATGGCGCCGAGCGCGGGATCGTGGTGAGAGGCGGCCGGATCGTCGAGCTGGTGCCGGCCGGCGCTGCGCCTGCAACCGCTGACGTCGCGGTGTTCGATGCTGGCGACCACGTCGTGCTGCCGGGCCTCATCAACACCCATCACCATTTCTACCAGACGCTGACGCGGGCGCTGCCGGCGGCGATGGACCGCGAGCTGTTTCCCTGGCTCCAGGCGCTCTATCCGGTGTGGGCGAAGCTGACGGCTGAAGCTCTCGAGCTCGGCGTCACCGTGGCGATGTCCGAACTGTTGCTGTCGGGCTGCACCACCACGACGGATCATCACTATGTTTTTCCGGCGGGGCTCGAAGACGCCGTCGATATCGAGGTGGCGGTGGCCAGGCGGCTCGGCGTGCGCGTGCTGCTCACGCGCGGCTCGATGAACCTGTCGCAGCGCGACGGCGGTCTGCCGCCCGATAGCGTCGTGCAGGATGAGGACACCATCCTCGCCGACAGCGCGCGTGTGGTCGCCAGGCACCACCAGCGCGGCGCGGATGCGATGGTGCAGATCGCGCTCGCACCTTGCTCGCCGTTCTCGGTGACGACGTCCCTGATGCGCGCCACCGCCGATCTCGCAGACAAGCTCGATGTGCGCCTGCATACCCATCTGGCCGAGACCGAGGACGAGAACAAATTCTGCCAGGAGATGTATGGCTGCCGTCCGCTCGACTATCTCGAACAATGCGGCTGGCTCAATGCGCGGACGTGGCTCGCCCATGGCATCTTCTTCAATGCAGACGAGATGAAGCGGCTCGGCAAGGCGAAGACGACGATCAGTCATTGCGCCTGCAGCAACCAGCTTCTGGCCTCCGGCTGCTGCCCCGTCTGCGAAATGGAGGAGGCCGGTGTGGGCATCGGCATCGGCGTCGATGGCTCGGCCTCGAACGATGGATCGAACCTGATGCAGGAGGTCCGGGCTGCGTTCCTGCTACAGCGGGCGCGCTACGGGGTGACGAAGGTCAGTCATAAGGATGCGCTGCGCTGGGCCACCAAGGGCTCGGCGGCCTGCGTCGGTCGACCGGAACTCGGTGAGATCGCCGTCGGCAAGGCGGCCGATCTCGCGCTGTTCCGGCTCGACGAGCTACGCTTCTCCGGCCATGGCGATCCCCTGGCCGCGGTCGTCCTGTGCGGGGCCCACCGGGCCGATCGGGTCATGGTGGCGGGGAAATGGGCCGTGATCGACGGAGCGATCCCGGGCCTGGATGTCGCCGATCTGATCAGCCGCCACAGTTCCGCGGCGCGGGCGATGCAGGCGGGATAATCAGCAAAATAGAAAGAGGGGGCGACCACAAGTGCCGGGTGCTTCTGGCCACCCCCTCCAAACCTCCTCCGGGAGGAGCAGGTGATTTAGGCAAAGCAAGAAGCGTGCTACTTGCCCGGCAGCTTGTCGTCGATGCCTTTGACATAGAAATTCATGCCGAGGATCTGGCCGTCGTCGAGATTGGCGCCGCCCTTGCACTCGACAGGCTTGCCGTCCTGCCCAAGGACCGGGCACTTGAACGGATGCAGCTTGCCCGCGGTGATCGCGGCCTGGGCATCCTCGGCGATCTTCTTCACGTCGTCAGGCATGTTGGTGTAAGGTGCCATCGCGAACATGTGGCTGTCGAGGCCGCCCCAGCTGTCCTCGGATTTCCAGGTTCCGTCGAGCTCGGCCTTGACCCGGGCGATGTAGTAGGGACCCCAGGTATCGAGGATCGAGGTCAGCTGGGTCTTCGGCCCGAACTTGATCATCTCGGAATCCTGGCCGAAGGCGAGCTTGCCGCGTTCGCTGGCGATCTGCATTGCCGCGGGCGAATCCGTGTGCTGCATGATCACATCCGCGCCCTGGTCGATCAGCGCCTTGGCGGCGTCGGCCTCCTTGCCCGGGTCGAACCAGGTGTTGGCCCAGATGATCTTGACCTTGATGTTCGGGTTGATGGTCTGCGCGGCGAGGATCGTCGCGTTGATGCCGGAGACGACCTCGGGAATCGGGAACGAGCCGATATAGCCGAGCACGCCGGACTTCGACATCTTGGCCGCGATCAGGCCCTGGATGTAGCGGCCCTGGAACCATTTGGCCGAATAGGTCGACATGTTCGGGTTGCGCTTGTATCCGGTCGCGTGCTCGAAATGTACGCTCGGATATTTCTTCGCGACCTTCAGCGTCGGATCCATGTAGCCGAACGAGGTGGTGAAGATCAGCTTGTTGCCGGCGCGGACGAGCTGCTCGATGGAGCGCTCGGCGTCGGGGCCCTCAGGCACGTTTTCGAGAAAGGTGGTCTCGATCTTGTCGCCGAGCTCCTTCACCAGTGCCTGGCGTGCCAACTCATGCTGATAGGTCCAGCCGAGGTCACCGACCGGGCCGAGGTAGATAAATCCGACTTTCAGCTTGTCGGCGGCGGAGGCTGCACTGACGCTCCCGGCAAGCAAGAGCCCGGCAGTCAGCGCAAGAAGTGATTTCCTCATCATCAATCTCCAAACATCAGGGGAAAGCCACGATCCGCAACGTGCGCGCCCCATCGCGCCCGCCCCGGAAATGAAACGCTAGCGGTCAGGCACGAACACGGTGCCAAGCGCAGCCGGTGCGGTGGATCCGCCCGTGCGCGCGCGGGAGAGCAGGACCAGGACGATGACAGTCGCAAGGTAAGGCAGCGCCGACATCAACTGCGAGGGAATGCCGACGCCCCAGCCCTGCGCGTGCAGCTGCAGGATCGTCACCGCGCCGAATAGATACGCGCCGACCACGAGGCGGCCCGGACGCCAGGACGAGAACACCACCAGCGCCAGCGCGATCCAGCCGCGGCCTGCGGTCATGCCCGGAATGAAGAACGGCGTATAGGCGAGCGGCAGATAAGCGCCGGCAAGTCCGGCGCAGGCGCCGCCGAACATCACGGCGAAGGTGCGGATGCGCAGCACGGGGTAGCCGAGTGCATGCGCAGACACGTGGTTGTCGCCGCAGGAGCGCAGGATCAATCCTGGCCGCGTGCGGTACAGGAACCACCAGACGCCGGCGACCAGCGCCAGCGAGAAATAGACGAAGGCGTCCTCGCCGAACAACACGCGGCCGACCAGCGGAATATCCGTGAGGCCGGGAATGTTGAGATGCAGCGCCGGCGTGATGCGCTCGCCGACGAAACCGGCGCCGATCAGGCCGGAGAGTCCGACGCCCAGGATGGTCAGCGCCAGCCCTGTCGCAACCTGGTTGACCGCAAGCCCGAGCGCCATCAGCGCGAAGACCAGTGACATCAAGGTGCCAGCGACGATCCCGAACAGTGCGCCAATAAAGATCGAGCCGGTCAGCCAAGCACCTGCAAAGCCACACGCGGCGCCGACGATCATCATGCCCTCGACGCCGAGATTGAGCACGCCGGATCGTTCGGTCACGAGCTCGCCGGTCGCCGCGATCAGGAGCGGCGTCGAGGCGGCGAGCACCGCGAGGACGATGGCTTCAATGAGTTCCACGAGCCACCTGTCGGTTCGGGAAAACCAGCTTGAAGCGGTAGAGAATGAGGGAATCGCAGGCGAGCACGTAGAACAGCAGGATGCCTTGAAAAACTTTGGTGACGTCCAACGGGACCTTCATCGCGATCTGCGCCTGCTCGCCGCCGATAAAGGTCAACGCGAGAAAAAGGCCTGCAATTAATATTCCAAGCGGGTTCAGCCGGCCGAGAAAGGCGACGATGATCGCGGTAAAACCGTAACCCGGCGAGATGCCGGGCTGGAGATGCCCGACCGGACCCGCGACCTCGATGATGCCGGCGAGACCCGCCAGCGCGCCCGAGACGGCGAAGGTCAGGATGACCAACTGGTTGGAATTGAAGCCGCCGAACCGCGCGGCGCGGGGCGCCGCACCGACCACGCGAATCTCGAATCCCTTGATCGTTCGCCCGAGCAGGATCGCCACCGCCGCGACGACAAGAAGGGCGATGATGGAGCCAAGATGCAGCCGGCCGCCTTCGATCAGCAGCGGCACCGTTGCGACCGGATCGAACTCGGCGGTGGTCGGGAAGTTGAAACCGTGCGGATCGCGCCAGGGGCCGCGCACGAGATAGTCGAGGAAGAGATCGGCGACATAGACCAGCATCAGGCTGGTCAGGATCTCGCTGGCGCCGAACTTCACCTTGCAGATTGCCGGGATCAGCGCGTAGAGCGCGCCTGCGGCAGCGGCGAGCACCAGCATGACCGGCAGCACCCAGATGCCAGCGTCGGTGCCCTGCGTCTTCACCGCAATCCAGCTTCCGGCGACCGCGCCGATCAGGAACTGCCCTTCGGCGCCGATGTTCCAGGCATTGGCGAGATAGCAGAGCGACAGCCCGATCGCGATCATCACCAGCGGTGTCGCCTTCACCGCGATTTCCTGGAGCGAATAGCTGTCGGTCAAAGGCGCGATGAAATACGCGTGCAGCGCGAGCAGCGGATTCTTGCCAAGGATAGCGAACAGGATGACCATGGTCACGATCGTGAGGCCGATCGCGATCAGCGGAGAGATCAGCGCGATCGTGTTGGAGCGCTCGGCGCGCTTGTCAAGCACCAACTGCATGCGCGGCCTCCTTCGGCTCCAGCGTGCTGCCGCCCATCAACAGGCCGAGTTTTTCGCGCGTCGCCTCGCTGGTGGCGAGCGGTGCGGACAGATGGCCATGGAACATCACCGCGATGCGGTCGGCGATTTCCGCGAGTTCGTCGAGGTCCTGGCTGGTCACGAGCACGGCAGCGCCTGCGGTTGCGAGATCAAGCAGCGCCTGGCGGATGACGGCGGCCGCGCCGGCATCGACGCCCCAGGTCGGCTGGCTCACCACCAGCACCGCGGGATTGCGCAGGATCTCGCGTCCCACGATGAATTTTTGCAAATTGCCGCCGGAGAGGGATGCTGCTTCCGGATCGCGCTTGGCCTTGCGGACGTCGAAGGTCTCGGTTGCGCGGTCGACCGTCTTCAGGGTGGCCGCAGTATCGATGAAGCCGTGATGGACCATGCCGCTGGCGGCGTGCCCGGTGAGCAGCGCATTCTCCGAAAGTTTCATGCGCGGCGCGGTGCCGTGGCCGAGCCGCTCCTCGGGAACGAAAGCCGCGCCGAGCTTGCGGCGCTGCGTGATCGAGAGATGGCCGGCAGCAAGGCCTTCGATCACGATCGTGCCGGGATCCTTCGACAGGCGTTCGCCGGACAGCGCGGCGAACAGTTCGTCTTGGCCGTTGCCGGCGACCCCGGCGATGCCGAGGATCTCGCCGCCTTTCAACTCGAACGAGATGTGCGCGAGCCGCACGCCATGCGCCTCGCCGGGGGCGAGCGAGAGATCGTTGACGACGAGGCGCGGCACCGTGGTCTGCCGGCCGGCGGCCGCCTTCACCTCCTTGATCTCGCTGCCGACCATCATGCGCGCGAGCGAAGCGGCGGTCTCAAGCCTGGGATTGCAGGTCTCCACCTTCTTGCCGCCGCGCAGGATCGTTGCCGTGTCGCACAGGCGCTTCACCTCTTCGAGCTTGTGGCTGATATAGAGGATGGCGCGACCTTCGGCCTTGAGCCGCTCCAGCACGACGAAGAGCTGGTCGGCTTCCTGTGGCGTCAGCACCGCGGTGGGCTCGTCAAGGATCAGGAATTGCGGATCCTGCATCAGCGCGCGGACGATCTCGATGCGCTGGCGCTCGCCGACCGACAATTGCCAGACCTCGCGTTTAGGATCGAGCGGCAGACCATAAGTCTTCGACACCTGCTCAAGCCGCGCCGACATGTCCTTGAAAGATTCTTTCCCGTCGAGGCCGAGCGCAACGTTCTCGGCGACGGTGAGATTGTCGAACAACGAGAAATGCTGGAACACCATGCCGATGCCGCGGCTGCGCGCCTCCGAGGGACCGGACAGCACGATCGGCTGGCCCTGCCAACAAATCTGGCCGGCGCTGGGCTGGATCAGCCCGTAAATCGCCTTGACCAGCGTCGACTTGCCGGCACCGTTCTCGCCCAGCAGCGCGTGGATTTCCGTTGGCCAGATATCGATGTCGATGGCGTCGTTGGCGAGGAAATCCCCATAGCGCTTGGTAAGCCCGATCGTCCTGAGGAGCGGGGACTCGCCGGAATGCAGGCCGTTAGTCGTTGAGTCCAACATTCGCTGATGCGCTTGCATGGGGAGAAGTGCCTCAATACTGAGCTAGTTTGAACCGCCGCGTAAGGTGTGAAAAAGCGTCATCCCTTGCTCAACGCTTCGGCAGCACGAGGTGTCGGCGAGTCGCGGCTCTCGCCAGTGGCGATCGTCCTCAGATTCCTTCCGAGCAGCCTTGGCAGTCACGGCTTGCGTGTAACGCCTGTTGCAAATTTGTGACGGCTCAAGCCAAATCGGAACCCGCTATGCAGGCTTGGCGTGAAGTTGAGCAGAGACGCGCCATCGAGCGTATGCATTTGCGAACACCTCGACAGTGGCTCCCGCCCATCTTGTCTGCATTGTCCGGCCGACATGAAAAGGCGAGCGAAATCAAATGGGAATATCCGGCAATGGCCACTCTCGCCCGACGGCGTGGCGGTGACTTTGGCCTTCCAAATCCGCCGGTGAAACGCAGCGCCCTGTGCAAACAAGCGGCATACCTTGAAACAAGTTGAGGCTTCTCACTCCGGGAGATCGGCGCAAGTGTCGCACCCAAGGGACGTTCATTTTTACGTGTCCAAACTTGGGGGTATTCAGGATGTCGTTTCGTTTCAAGGCAATTGCAGCAGGCGCGCTGTCACTTGCTACGGTTGCTACCAGTGGCCTGGCGCAGGCGGCGGATCTGCCGGTGAAGGCTGCCAAGAAAGCGGCCGACCTTCCGTTCTTCCTGGTGATCGACGACCGCGTCACCTTCTCCTATATCTTCAATGCCTCGCAGCCCGGTGCGTTCACCAACACCAACGGCGTGATCAACGCCAAGACGACGAAGCAGGTCTACTCCTTCACCCACTTCGATGCCTGGACCTACGGCACCAATTTCTTCACCATCTCGATGTTCAAGTCGGACCACAACGATCCGGCAGGCCCGTGTACCGCCACAGGCGTGGTCGTTTCGCCGGCTGCGGGCTTCGCAGCGACGCCGACGAGCTGTGCCGGCGCGACAGAAATCTACGGCCTTTTCCGCTCGACCTTCGGCTGGAACGAGATCTTCAACACCAAGGCCTTCACGCAGGGCCCGCTGCATAACATCTCGTTCGAGGTTGGCATGGATGCCAACACGGAGAACCGGTATTTCGGCGCCGCCAAGCGCGACGTCGTCGCCGGTCTGCAGTTCGCCTTCGATCTTCCCTATAAGGGCTACTTCAACGTCGCGCCGCTCGTGTACTGGGAGTTCGCCAACCACAACTCCTTCTCGCAGTGCGGCGCCGGTTGGTCCGCTCCGTGTATTGCCGACGGCAACACGTCGTTCAAGCCGACCTGGGCGATCGAAACCAACTACTATATGGACCTCGGCTTCCTGCCGCAGAACATGCAGTATTTCTCGATCAGCGGCCGCGCGGCGTGGTACGGCAAGAAGGGCACCGACACTGAGCCGCTTCCCGCCAGCGTCGCCAACGGCGTCTATCCCACCAAGGTCGAGTTCAACTCCGAGCCGATCCGCCTGACCCTCGATGCTTCGAAGGCGGTTTGGGGTGAGAAGTACTCGCACTTCGTGGACGTCTGGGTCGCCTACCGCTATTGGCAGAACAAGTTCGGCCTCGATCACAACAACGCCGTGGCCTGCACCACCCTGGCCGGTGGCGCGAGGGTGAGCACCGGCTCCTGCACCGAGTCCTCGCTCTACTCCGGTGTCACTGTGAAGTTCTAGCCACCTGACACGCTTCAGGTGAACGACGATGGCGCCGCGTCAAACCTCCGCGGCGTCATCTTCGTTTGTGGGTAGGAACGTAGGGGATGAGCCGTCGGCGCGCTCTACGAAATTGAATTGGTGTTTGCTACTTCGTCCACACGCCATCGTGCAGCGCTTCGGCCTCGTCTTCGAGCAGCGGCCCCGCAACCTCTGTCGGCCGCTGGCCACTGGCAAAGACCTCGCGACAGGGCAGGTCGAGCGTCGGGTTCTCCGGATGATCGCCGGTGATGCCGCGCAGGCGGTGCTCGCTGAGCCCATAGACGATACGACCGATGCCGGCCCAGTAGATCGCGCCGGCGCACATCGCGCAGGGCTCGGCGGAGGAATAGAGCGTGGCCTTCGCCAACACCTCGCGTCCGAGCGTGCGGCAGGCCTGCGTGGCGGCGAGGCGCTCGGCATGCGCGGTGCCGTCGTGATCCGGCATGTAGCCGTTCTCGGCCTCGATCAGCACCTTGCCTTCAGCATCGACGACGATGCAACCGAAGGGATGATTGCCGTGGGTGAGGGAACGGCGGGCGACCGCAAACGAAAGGCGGAGGAAGTGCTCGTCGCGCTCGGACCCGCCGCTCATCGCTCTTCCCTGGTCAATGCCCCGCCATATGCCGGCCGACAACGGTCAGATCGGCTTCGCTGGTCCGTGCTTCATACACGAATTCGCCGTGGAACATCACCACCAGCCGATCGGAGAGTTCAAGGAGTTCGTCGAGGTCCTCGCTGACCAACAGCACCGCGGCGCCGCGGTTACGCGCGGCCATGATCTCGGCATGGATTTGCGCCACCGCTGCGAAATCGAGCCCGAAACAGGGATTGGCTGCGATCAGCACCTCGACGTCGCCGCCGAGCTCGCGGGCCAGCACGGCGCGCTGGACATTGCCGCCCGACAATGCCGAGATCGGCGTGTCAGGCGTGCGGGTCTTGATCTTGTACTGGGCGATCTTCTTCCCGGCGTCGACGCGGAAGGCGCCGCGGTTGAGCCACCAGCCGCCGCTTGCGAAGGGCGCGCGGTCGAACTCGCGGAAGGCGATGTTGTCGGCAACGCTCATGCCGCCGACACAAGCGTTCTTCAGCGGCTCCTCCGGCAGGAGTGACATATTGTGCCGCCGCATCTCCTCGCGGCTGGCGTGATAGGGGGCGCCCGCGACGCGGATCTCGCCACTCTCGGCTGCGCGCTGCCCGGCCAACACCTCGACGAGCTGGCGCTGGCCGTTGCCCGAGACGCCGGCAATGCCGACGATCTCGCCGGCACGGACAGTGAGGGAGACGTCGTGCACGGCGATGGCGCCGGCGTCGTCGAGCGCGCGCATCTTTGCCAGCTCCAGCCTCGCCTTGCCGGCCTCGCCGGTGCGCGGCGGCTGTACCGTCAGCTCCTCGGCGCCGATCATGGTGCGCGCCATCGCGTCCGGCGTCAGTTCGGAAACCTTGCCGGCGCCAGCGAGCTTGCCGCGTCGAAGGATCGTGACGTCGTCGGCGAAGGCCATGACCTCGCGGAACTTGTGCGTGATCATCAGGATGGTCAGCTCGCCCTTGACGACCATGTCGCGGAGCATGCCGAGCACTTCGTCTGCTTCCGCCGGGGTCAGAACCGAAGTCGGCTCGTCCAGGATCAGGAAGCGGCGCTTCAGGTAGAGCTGCTTGAGGATCTCGCACTTCTGCCGTTCACCGGCCGAGATGTCGGAGACTTTTGCGCTGAGCGGGACCTTGAACGGCATACGCGCGAGAAAGGTCTCGAGCTCCTTCATCTCTTTCGGCCAGTTCACGACAGCCGGCACGTCGTCGCGCGCCAGTACCAGATTTTCGGCGACCGTCATCGCCGGCACCAGCGTGAAATGCTGGTAGACCATGCCGAGGCCGAGTGCGTGGGCGTCCTTCGGATTGCCGATCGCCTGCTCGCGCCCCCCGACGAGGATGTCGCCTTCGGTGGCGTGATAGTAGCCCATGATGCATTTGACGAGGGTCGACTTGCCGGCGCCGTTCTCGCCGAGCAGCGCATGGAACGAACCCGGCCGCACTTTCAGCGCGACATTGTCCAGCGCCAGGAAATCACCGAAGCGCATGGTCATGGCGATGGCATCGATGCCGAAGGCGCCCGAGGGCGGCGGCGTTTCGCCGACGATCACGAAATCGCTCCGATGAAAGCGTCGGAGGTCGAGACCGCACCGAACACGCCGCCCTGCATCTTGATCATCTTCAGCGCGTGCTCGTGATTGCTCTTGTCGGTCGCACCGCAGCAGTCATGCAACAGCACGCATTCGAAGCCGCGGTCGTTGGCCTCGCGCATGGTGGTGTGAACGCAAACGTCGGTGGTGATCCCGGTGAGCACGATGTTCTCGATGCCGCGCACGCGCAGGATCAGCTCCAGATCGGTGGCGCAGAACGAGCCCTTGCCGGGCTTGTCGATGATCGGTTCGCCGGGCAGCGGCGCGAGCTCCGGGATGATGTCCCAGCCGGGCTCGCCGCGCACCAGGATGCGGCCGCACGGGCCGGGATCGCCAATGCCGGCGCCGATCTGCCGGGAACGCCAGCGCTTGTTGGCGGGCAGATCCGAGAGATCGGGACGGTGGCCTTCGCGGGTATGGATGATGTGAAAGCCTTGGACGCGCATAGCTGTCAGCAATTTCTTGATCGGCTCGATCGGCGCCCGCGTTAGGGACAGGTCATAGCCCATCTTGTCGACATAGCCGCCGACGCCGCAGAAATCGGTCTGCATGTCGATGATGATGAGCGCGGTGTTCTCGGGGCGGAGATCGCCGTTATAGGGCCAGGCATACGGATCGGACTTGATGGTGCGCTCGGGCATGGTTTGCTTCCTAGCGGGTGATCGACAATTCGGCCGGGGCTCCGGTCAGCGTGCGTTTCGGCGAGCAGGTGATGATCATGATCGCCAGCGTCAGGATGTAGGGTGCGGCGTTGAAGAGGTGGTAGCCGGAGGTGACGCCGACCGATTGCAGCGCCGGGCCCAGTGCTGCAGCACCGCCAAAGGCGAGCGAGGCCCACAGACACAGCATCGGGTCCCAGCGCGCGAAGATCACGAGCGCCACGGCCGTGATGCCCTGGCCCGAGGACAGGCCCTCGTTCCAGCTTCCGGGATAGAACAGCGACAGGAACGAACCGCCGATGCCGGCGAGGAAGCCGCCGACCATGGTCGCGCGCAGGCGGATCAGCAGCACGGAGTGGCCCATCGCACGCGCAGCGTCCGAACTCTCGCCGGCGGTGCGGATCAGGAGGCCCCAGCGCGTGGTCCGGAAGGCCCAGTAGAGAATTGGCGCGAGCGCGACGCCGATCAGGAACAGCACGTTGACCCGTAGGGCCGCCCGTACCTGCGGAATGTCGCTCCACCAGCCGAAATCGATTGCGGGCAGTCGAGGCGCTGTCGGCTCGATCAACGGTTTGCCGAGATAGAAAGCTAGGCCGGTGCCGAACAGCATCAGCGCGATGCCGACCGCAATGTCGTTGACGCGCGGCAGTGAGCAGATGCCGGCATGCAGGGCGCCCAGAAGCGCGCCGGTAATGCCAGCGGCGAGCACGCCCAGCCACGGCGATCCCGTGAGGTAGGAAATGCCGTAGGCGCTCATCGCGCCCATCACCAGCGTGCCCTCGAGGCCGAGATTGATGCGGCCGGAGCGCTCGGTGATGCATTCGCCCAGGCTCACGAACAGGAACGGCGTCGAGACGCGAATGGCGCCGCCGAGCACGGCGAGTGGGACGGTCCAGAGTCCGATCGAGCCGTCTGCCATCTCAGGACTTTCCCTTCAGAAACCCGATGCGGCCATAGAGCGCATCGCTGGCCAGCACGAAGACGAAGATGATGCCTTGCAGCACCAGCACGGATGCATCCGGCAATCCGAGGCGGCGCTGCAACAGCCCGCCGCTGGCGCTGATACCCCCGAGCAGGATCGCGACGGGGATAATGGCGAGCGGATTTTGCCGCGCCAGGAAGGCGACGAGAATCCCTGTGAAGCCGTAGCCTGCGGCGAGATTGGCATTGGTGCGCCCCTGCACCGCGGCGACCTCGACCATGCCGGCAAGGCCCGCAGCACCGCCGGCGAGGAAGCAGATGGTCAGGATCAGCTTGCTGACATTGAGACCGACGATCTTCGCAGCGCGGATGTTGCCGCCGGCAACGCGCGCGGCGAAGCCGAACACGGTGTGATAGATCAGGATATAGGCGGCAATCGCGGCGATCAGGCCGAATACGAGACCCCAATGCACGTCGATGCCGGGGATCGATCCGATCATGTTGGCCGCGCCGATCTCGCGGGTCGACGGCTTGTTGAGGCTGGCGGGGTCGCGCATCGCGCCTTCGACGAGATGGTTGAGGACCGCGAGCGCGATGTAGACGAGCAACAGGCTCGATATCGTCTCGTTGACGCCGCGATATTGCCGCAGCGCGCCCGAAAGCATGACCCACAGGCCACCGCCGATCACGCCGCCGACGACCATGGCGATCTGAACGATCAGCGGCGGCATGCCCTGAAGCACCAGTGCTGCGCTGGTTGCCGACAGCGCGCCGATCAGGAGTGCGCCTTCGCCGCCGATGATGACCATGCCGAGCTGCGCAGGCAGCGCCGTGCAGAGCGCGGTGAGGATCAGCGGCGCCGCGCGCGTCAGCGTGTTCTGCCATGAGAACCAGGTGCCGAACGCGCCGTAGTACATGTAGAAATAGAGGTCGAGCGGGTTCTTGCCGAACATCGCGACGAAGATGCCGAAGACCACGAGCGCGGCGGCCAGCGCCGCGCCCGGGATCAGGATATATTCGATCGCTCCGCCGTGACGCTGGAGGAATCCCGGATCGGCGGCCGGGGCAACTGTCCCGACCGCTTCAACGGGATCCGCAGCTTCCGCCGTCACGAAGTCGCCCCGACCACGCCCTCCACGAGATAGTCCATCTTCTCGAGTTCGGGGTCCTTCTGGCCGCGATCGGTGCCGGCCGCGATCACCGTCTTGCCCTTGTTGTCGACCAGCCCTCCCTTGAAGATGGCGTAGCCGTCACCGGACAAGAACTTGGCCTTGACGTCGTCGGCGTGCTTGCGCGCCTCGGCGGAGACCGCTTCGCCATAGGGCGAGGTCTTGACGATCTCTTCCTTGAGGCCGCCGCGATAGAAGTTCGGGATGCTCTCGCCGGCGGCGATCATCTTGACGAATTTGGGGTACAGCGCTTCCCAGTTCCACTCGGCGCCCGTGAGATACGCCTTCGGCGCGAGCGGCGACTGGTTGACGTGATAGCCGCACACCATGGCGCCCCGACGCGCGGCGTTCTCGACCATGGTCTTCGGACCGTCGACATGGCAAGTGAGGACGTCGACGCCCTGATCGATCAGGCTGTTGGTGGCCTCGGCTTCCTTGACCGGCATCGACCAGTCACCGGTGAAGATGACCTGCGTGGTGGCCTTGGGATTGGCAAGCCTCGCGCCGAGCGCGAATGCGTTGATGTTGCGCAGCACTTGCGGGATCGGCTTGGCGGCGACGAAGCCGAGCTTGCCGCTCTTGGAGCTATAGCCGGCGACGATGCCCGAGATGTACTGGGCTTCATCGATATAGCCGAAATAGCTGCCGGCGTTCTTCGGGTCCTTGTCGCTCCACAGGCCGCCACAATGCTCGAAGTGCAGCTTCGGGAATTTGTTGGCCATCTTGACCATGTGCGGATTGTAGTAACCGAACGAGGTCGGGAAGAGCAGGGTGGCGCCGTCGAGATTGATCATCGACTCCATCGTCTTCTCGACCGCGTCGGTCTCGGGCACCTTCTCTTCTTCCACGACCTTGAGGCCGGGAATCTTCTTCAGCGCGGCCGCGCCCTGGGCATGCGCCTGGTTGTAGCCATAGTCGTCGCGCGAGCCGACATAGATGAACCCGATGGTCGTCTCGGCCGCAAAGGCCGGGCGGGCGCCGGCCGCCGCGCCGAGCGTGAGGGCCGCACCGCCCTGCAACAAATGACGTCGTGAGATCCTGCCAAATTCCATTGCTTGCTCCCCTTGGCGGATGCACCGCCTCATCTCGCGCTGCGCCGGTCTGGCGGAGCCCGGGATCAATTGTCGCAAGCTTCGTGCCAGAGGCTATTGAGAGAGCATTTCCGAATAAGTCGTTGAAAATATATTGTTATTTCATGTGTTCCGAACCTGAGCATGAAAGCAGCAGATGAAATTATAGGCATTATTTTATAGTTGTATGCAATGGAGTTAAGCAGGTCTTACCCGGCTTGAACATGTGCATGACGAGGGCCGGGCGGTCTGCCGGCGGCGGCATTCCATGCTAACCACGCGCTGCTTGGACCGGCGTCGGCAGCGTGATTTCGCTGGCACCGAACTTGAATCGATTGCCGCCAGGACCGCCGTCGCCGCGGTCCCAAGAGATGGAAAGCTCGCCGAGATGGCTGCTGGTAACGCCGTTCAGAATGGTTCGCTCGGCGAAGAGATCGTGCGAGGGATCAACGAGCTCGCGGCGATCTCGGAAGAAGGCGACAAGCTCACCCGCGTCTATCTGACCAGCGAGCTGCGCAAGGCGGCGGACCTCATCCTGAGCTGGATGCGCGACGCCGGCATGAGTGCGCGTCTCGACGCGATCGGCAATGTCTGCGGGCGCTACGAAGGTGAGCGGCCTGGCGCGCCTTGCCTGATGCTCGGCTCGCACTACGACACCGTCCGCGATGCCGGCAAATGGGACGGGCCACTGGGCGTGATCACGGCGATCGCCTGCGTCGCCGATCTCAACCGTCGCGGCAAGCGCCTCCCGTTCGCGATCGAAATCGTCGGTTTTGCGGATGAGGAAGGGGTGCGCTTTGCCTCGACCCTGCTCGGCAGCCGCGCGGTAGCCGGCACTTTTGACGAAAGCGTCCTCAACACACGCGACAGCGATGGCGTCGCCATGCGCGATGCGCTGGTGCAGTTCGGGCTCGATCCCGATCATATCGGCGCGGCTGCTCGGGCCCGGCGCGAGCTGCTTGCCTATCTCGAGCTGCACATCGAGCAAGGGCCGGTGCTGGAAGCACAAAACCTGCCCGTCGGGGTGGTCACCGCGATCGCGGGCGCGACACGGCTTGCCGCGCGGCTGACCGGCATGGCGGGGCACGCGGGCACGGTGCCGATGGCGCTCCGGCGCGATGCGTTGGCGGGCGCGGCCGAATGCATCGGCGCGATCGAGCAGTTTTGCCGCACCGACGAAGGCGGGCTGGTCGGCACCGTCGGCTACATCCAGGCGAGGCCCGGCGCGACCAACGTCATTCCGGGCGAGGTGTCGTTCACCATCGACATGCGGGCGCCGACCGACATGCACCGCAAGCGCGCGGTCGCCGATGCCGTCAGGCAAATCGAAGCCATCGCAAAGCGGCGTCAATTGACGCTTCAGCTCGACGTCACCCACGAGAACCGCACCGCGCCTTGTGCGCCCTGGCTCAAGGAGCAGATCGCGCAGGCGATCAAAGCGGAAGGTTTTTCCGTCTTCGAGCTGCCGAGCGGGGCCGGGCATGACGGCATGGCCATGATCGATATTGCCGATGTCGCCATGATCTTCGTCCGCTGCCGCGGCGGCATCAGCCATCACCCGGACGAGCATGTCGAGCTCGCCGATGCCGACGCCGGCGCGCGGGTGTTGCTGCGCGTGATCGAGAACTTTCGGCCGCGGGAAGGCTAAACTGAGCCCGCAAGTCACGGGATAGAGACACGAATCAGACAGGTCTGGAGCCGCGACGGCCTCCCGCCGGACCACGAGACCCATTCGACGGCGCCTATGAACAGCGGCATCTCTTCTCCATCCCATCGCGGAAACCGGTTTTACCAAGGCCTGACGGCGACCTTCGTTGCCAACGCGCTTCAGGCGGTGAACTTTCTCGGTGATCGATTCCTGAGGAAGTCGCATCATCCGTTCACGTCCATCGAGGACCTTTACCGGCACTCGATGGACAGTGCCTTTGCGGTATCTGAGTCCTTTCTCGTCACCGGCGCGCCGCACGCCTCTGCGTATTATCCGCGCGACTTCGCCTGGTTCTATCCCGACGTCCTCGATCCCGACACCATCATGGATTCGCAGGATGCGGTGCGACGGGCTCGTCTGCTCGACAAGAGCGTCCGGCTGCTGCTGGAAGCGGTTCGCGCCAACGTCGTCACGACGACCATCGTCCCGGCCGGGCGCGCCCGGTATCTCGGCGTGAACTATTTCTCGCGCCCTTCGGATACGCTGCTCGGCATTCTGGCCGGCCTGCGGCAGATGATCTCGGCCGAGGAGAGAGCGTCATCCTATCTGGCGATGTCGCAATGCGCGCATGCCGGCCGCCTGCTGCTGGCCGAATATTGCGGCGATCTGAAGCGTGCGATCCTCCAGCTCGCAAGCGAGCTCGAACCGTTCAATGATGATGGCTCCACCTATTTGCTGTGCGACGCCAGTGCTCCGCGCTCCGCGGCAACCGACACGCGCGCCGAGCGCAGGCGTTTCGTCACCAATGCCTGCGTCTACACGACGTTCGTGTGGGGCGTGCAGCTCGGAATCGTCGACGAGAACGAGCTGAAGCGGCGGCTCGGACGCGACCTGGCGCAGTACAAGAGGGACCTGCTCCGCCTGTTCGGCAAGGACGGCTATATCAGGCATTCCCTGGACGGCCCCACGGGCTCGCCGGCGTCCTCGGTCGCGCTGGATTTCGCCAGTGTGCATCGCGGCTTCTGGGATATGAGCGAGCCGGCCGAGCGCGCGCTGTTCGCGGCCACGGCGGATCTGATCATTGCGGAGCCGCGCTTTCGCATCCCCAGCACATTCCACTTCCTGGTGTCCGCGGATAATCCGCGGAACAAGATGATCCACAAGATCGCGGCTCCCGCCTACCAGGGACGTTCCTCCTGGCCGACGTTCAACGTCGAGTTCGCGGATCGCATGCTGGATTATGACGAATTCTCGGGGAGCGATACCTACCGATCCTGCGCCCAGGGAATTCTGAAGGACATTCGCACCGCGACCGAGGTCCACGGCGGCTATCAGGAACTGATCTCGGAACAGGGCCTGAAATATCGCACCTGGGCTTACAAGGGGGCCGTGGCCCACTCCTGGTTTCCGCGTTTCCTCTCCGTCTGGAGGAGGGCGCATGGAACGCCGCTCCTCCAGTGGAATGACTGAACGGCGGTCATTACCCCGCCGTCACGTCCACAAGCTCGCCACCGTCGAGCACCTTGGCCGCCTTGGCGCGGTCAAGGTCGCCTTCCCAGGCGGCCACAACCACGGTCGCAACGCAATTGCCGGTGAGGTTGCCGACCGCGCGAGCCATGCCGATGAACCAGTCGACCGACAAAACCAGCACGAGGCCGATCGCAGGGATGCTCGGCACCGCGTTCAGCGTCGCCGCCAGAATCACGATCGCGGAGCCCGGCACGCCATGCGCGCCCTTCGAGGTGATCAGGGAGACGCCGAGCACCAGCAGGAGATCGCCGAAGGACAGCGGCGTGTTGGTCGCCTGCGCGATGAAAACGACTGCGAGCGTGAGGTAGATCGAGAAGGCGTCGAGGTTGAAGGAATATCCGGTCGGGATGACGAGGCCGACGACGGAATCCTTCACGCCCATCCGCTCCAGCTTCTTCATGATCTGCGGCAGCACGGCGTCGGACGAGGCGGTCGCGAGCACGATGGTCAACTCCTCGCGCAGGTAGGCGAGGAATTTGAGGATGTTGATGCCGGCGAGCGCCATGACGCCGCCGAGCACGCCCAGCACGAAGATGCCGACCGAGACGTAGAACAGCGCCACCAGTGAGACGAGCTGCTTGAGCGAGCCGACGCCGTATTTGCCGACGGTGTAGGCGACTGCGCCGAGCACGCCGAGTGGAGCAACGCGGACGATAAGCCCCATGACGCGGAACAGCACGGTCGAGGCGGCATCGATCATCGACGTGACGAGCTTGCCTTTCTCGCCGCCGACCAGTGCGAGGCCTACGCCGAACAGCACGGCGAAGAACAGCACCTGGAGCACGTCGTTGCGCGACAACGCGTCGAACGAGGTGCTCGGGATTACGTTGAGGAGGAAGGAGCCGATGCCGCCGCCCTGAAGCTTGTGGGCGTTGTCGGCGTAGGTGTTGAGCGCCTTCGCGTCCAGCGTCGAGGGGTCGATGTTCATGCCGTGGCCGGGGCCGAAAGTGTAGGCCAGGATGAGACCTACCACGAGCGCGACTGTGGTCATCACCTCGAAATAGACCAGCGCCTTGACGCCGACCCGTCCGACCTTCTTGAGGTCGCCCGCGCCGGCAATGCCGTGCACGACGACGCAGAACACGATCGGCGCCACGATCATCGAAATCAGCTTCAGGAAGGCGTCGCTAAGGATCTTGAGGGAGATGGCAAAATCCGGCGCGGCCACACCCAGGATGATGCCGAGGATCAGCGCGGCCAGGACCTGGACGAACAGCGATGTGTAGAGCGGCTTTGGCTCGGCGGCCGGGGCCGCGGCAATGGTCGACATGGTGACTCCCCCGTTTTGACGACGTCTCGATCGTCGAAAGGAGCAACTAGCGTGCCAGATTGTCGCGGTTTTCGCTGAGGAGGAGGTCTATTTGGTCGCTTTTGCGGTGCGACCGGGCATCCGCATCGGCACCGGGAAACCGTTCGAGGTGCCGTCGGTCACTGGACAGGCGATTTTGCGGTCCTACGGTCACGTTCCGCACGCGGGTGGCCGCGTCACGCCGCGAGATCTAGCAGCCGACACGATCCGCGTACCAGCACCTTGCGTCCATTCGGGGTCATGACCGGGACGCCGTCGCAGACGACGACAAGACCGAGCTTGACGAGGCTCTCGATGAGATAGGCCTTGGAAAGGCGACCGTTCGACACCGGGTTGCGAAGCGCCTTCAGGACCTCCCATTGGTCTGGCGAAAGATCGAAGTCGATGTCGCTGCTCATGCTGCCTCAAGCCATAGTGCCGTTCGTGCGCCTCTGTTAGTGGCGCTGCATGAAGACCGTGCGACGACAATGAGTCGGGAATTCGGTGAGGTATTTAGAACTTCTCTTCACAAATTGCTGCACGCCATTGCGCCACAAGAGTTAAGACCGCTCGATCACTAGGATCGTCCGGAGCCTCGATCACATATTGATGATGTGGGCTTGATGTTGGTCCGCGGACAACCGCACTGCACGGGAAGCGCTGCTGTCCCATTCTGCGTCGCAATATGCACAGAAATCATGAGACGAAGGGTTGGAGATTTTGTTACGCTGATTCGCGGGGAATAGCTTCACACGGCAGGAGTGGAGTGCATGAACAGACTGGTCGAAATTCGCAGTCAGGAATCCCTGTGCCGGGAGCGCGCCGCGCTTGATTTCCAGCGCCGGGTTTTCTGGCTTGCGCAAGCTCAAGAATGGGAGCAGCGCGCGCTTGACGAGATCGCCTATCATTTCCGGGAGTGCAATGTGGCTCAGACGGAGCTGGTGCGAAACTGACGTCGGCTGTGGGTAAGGCCTACTGATAAGTCGCCACAATATCGGACACCGCGCGCTCGAGCTGCTGCGCGGTCGCGCACTGGCGCACCACGCTGCAGAAGGTCGCATAGCGCGGCATCTCGGAATCGCCAAAGCCCCAGGCGAGACGTCCTTCGGGATTGAGCCACACCAGCCGTTTCGAGCGCTCCGAGATGCGGCGCAGGATGTCGGCGCGCGGATCGAGATTGTTGCTGCGGGCATCGCCCAGCACGATCACCGTGGTCTGCGGCGTCAGCGCGCTCATGAACTCCTTCTCGAAATCGACCAGCGAAGAGCCGTAGTCGGAGGAGCCGAAGCCGACCTTGGACATGATCTCGGCCATCGCTTCTTCCGGCGGTTTCGATTCAAGGATGTCGCTGACTTCGATCAGATGCGAGGAGAAGGCGAAGGAATGGACGTCGTCGACGACCTCGTGCAGCGAATGGATCAGGAGCAGGAAGAAATCCGAGACCTGCGCGACTGAGCCCGAGACATCGCAGAGCGCCACGATCTTCGGCCGGTCGCGATGCTTGCGCTTCCAGGCTGTGAGAAAGGGGATGCCGCCCCAGGCGGCGTTCCGGCGCAGCGTGCGGCGGACGTCGAGATGACCGCGCCGTTGGCGCTTGCGTGGTTTCGAATAGCGCTCGCGCAGGCGCCGTGCGATCTGGCGGATGAGAGCGCGCATCTCCGCGACATGGCGCCGCTCGATGCGGGCAAGCGGCGCGTTGCGCAGAATCTCGTTGCGGAGGTTTTCAGCCTCCTCGCGGGCATAGAGCGCAAGCCCCTGCGCGACGGTGTCGCGAACGGCTTCGCGCAAGGCATCGAGCGCGGCGCGAAGCCGCTCGGCCAGTGCGGGATTGGTCGGGGTCAGCTCGTCGAGATCGTCGCGTAGCCGCTGGAGCCCCATGGCGTCGAGGATGCGGCTGGAGAAGATGCCGCGCTGGGTGGAGTAGCGGATGTCGGACAGGGAGGCCGCACCTGAGGCGCTGGCGATCGCGGCGGTGATCGCGTTGCGATCCTGCGACAGCAGCATCTGCGCGAGGGGGCCCAATTCTGCGGGAGGCGAACCGCCGCTTGCATCGCTGGCCTCACCAGATGATGGAGATTGATCCGGGTCCTCCGAAACATCGTTGCTGTCGGCTTCAGATTGTTCCTGCCGCGGCTCCGGCTGGCTGAAGAACAGGTCGAAGCAGTCACCGAGCGCGAGCTTTTCGTCCTGCGACTTGGCGAGCGTCAGAAGGAGCGCATCGCGCAGGATGGTCCGGTCGGAAACGCCGACCTGCGCGACCGCGCGCATCGCATCGATGCTTTCGGCAGGCGAGACATGGACGCCGGCGCCCCGTGCCGCACGGAAAAAACGATGAATATTCTCGCGCATCGGCGTCAACCGAAGACGTTGGATCGTGCTGCCTTGGCAATGAAGGTCGTAATCTGAGGCTGAGCCGCCTCGATGTCGGCCTCGTATTTCAGGAGCACGTTGAGCGTGTCCTTGACGATCTCGCTGTCGAGCTCCGAGGCCTGCAAGAGCACCAGCACGCGCGCCCAGTCGATGGTCTCGCTGACTGAAGGCAGCTTCTTCAGGTCGAGCGAGCGGATTTCGTGGATGAAGCCGACCATCTGCCGCCGCAGCGTCTGCGAGATGTTGGGGACGCGGCTCTCGACGATGCGCTCCTCGAGCCGCTGCTCGGGGAAGCCGATGTGCAGATGCAGGCAGCGCCGCTTCAGGGCATCGCCGAGATCGCGCTCGCTGTTGGAGGTGAGGATCACCGTTGGCGGCGTGATTGCGGAGACGGTGCCGAGTTCGGGGATCGTGACCTGGAAATCGGAGAGAATTTCCAGCAGCAGCGATTCGAATTCCGCATCCGACTTGTCGATCTCGTCGATCAGGAGCACGCAGCCACCCGGCTGCTCCAGCGCTTGCAGCAGCGGCCGCGGCTCGACAAACTCCTTTGAGAAGAACACGTCGCCGAAATCGTGGAGCTGATTAAGTGCAGCGTGCAGAGTCTGCGCGCCGCCCAGGACTTCGCCGAGCTTGTCCTTGAGGATCTGCGTGTAGAGAAGCTGCTTGGCGTATTTCCATTCATAGAGCGCCTTGGCCTCGTCGAGGCCTTCGTAGCATTGCAGGCGGATCATCTTCAGGCCGCGCCAGGCCGCGATCGCCTTGGCAAGCTCGGTCTTGCCGACGCCCGCGGGCCCTTCGACCAGGATCGGCTTCTCGATCTGTTGCGACAAATACACGGCGGTCGCGATCTGCCGGCTCGCGATGTAGCCTTGCGCGGCGAGGCCGCTCTCCACTGCCTCGATCGCTGTCGAGGGCTTCTGTTCAGCCACGAGAAGGCGCTCCCAAAGGTCTTGATTGAGGCTTGTTCTGCCTGCGTTCACGGCAAAGAACAAGCCTCGTTTGGGAGAGGCCAGACCCGCGCCAATGGGCGTTTCTTCCGCTCAACGCAAATAGTCGGGCGGCTACCGGCCGCGCGATCAGTGCCGCAGCAACTCCGGCTTGCGGATCGTCTGTCTGACCTCGGCGCCGCAATCTGCGCATTCATAGACGAAGTCGATCTTGGCAAGACTCCAATGCGGTTCGACCTCGCGCACATACATCGGAAGGAACCCCATGCAAGCGGGGCAAATCACAGGCGCGATCTCGATATCCTGATGATGCTTTACATAAGCTGGCATCTCGGCTCTCCTTCGCAGACGACCTCCAAACCCGCGCGAAGGCTACTGCCGGCCGGCGCAAGGCCGACATCAACTCTTTCGAACAGAGGCGGAACAGCGGAGGTTTGTCGTTCGCTGTGACATTCTTGTTACGTCTCTGTACTGTGACGGGCGGACCAAATACCTATTTCAAAAGCCCGATCCGGTATTCGGACTCTGACCTCAACGATAAGGGAGCAACGCCCATGACGCATGCCATTCGCTTTCACAAGACCGGTGGTCCGGAAGTGCTGGTCTGGGAGGAGGTCAGTGTCGGCAAGCCCGGACCGGGCGAGGCGCGAATCCGCCATACCGCCGTCGGTCTCAACTTCGTCGATATCTACAACCGTTCGGGCCTTTACCCGGCGCAACTGCCGAGCGGGCTTGGTAGCGAGGCTGCTGGCGTCGTCGAGGAGGTCGGGCCCGGTGTCACCGATGTGAAGCCGGGCGATCGCGTCGCCTACGGCGCCTCGCCGCTCGGCGCCTATTCCGAGGCGCGGCTGATCCCGGCCGACCGACTGCTGAAGCTGCCGGACGGTATCGACGACAAGACCGCGGCGGCGATGATGCTGAAGGGGCTCACCACGCAATATCTGATCCGGCAGACCTATCGCGTGAAGGCCGGCGACACCATCCTGCTCCATGCGGCCGCCGGTGGCGTCGGCCTGATTCTCTGCCAGTGGGCCAAGCATCTCGGCGCGACCGTGATCGGCACCGTCAGCAACGACGAGAAGGCCAAGCTCGCCAAGGCGCATGGCTGCGACCATGTCATCATCTATAGCCGCGAGGATTTCGTGAAGCGCGTGGACGAAATCACTGGCGGCAAAAAGGTGCCGGTGGTCTATGACTCCGTCGGCAAGGATACGTTCTTGAAGTCGCTCGACTGCCTCGCGCCGCTCGGCGTCGCCGCGCTGTTCGGTGCGTCCTCCGGCGCTGTCGAGCCGCTCAATCTCGGTTTGCTCGCGCAGAAGGGCTCGCTCTACGTCACCCGACCGACGCTGTTCACCTACGCCGCCAAGCGTGAAAGCCTGGTCGCGATGGCAGGCGAGCTGTTCGACGTCGTCAAGTCCGGCGCGGTCAAGATCGAGGTGCACCAGACCTATCCACTGAAGGACGCCGCCAAAGCCCATGCCGATCTCGCCGCGCGCAAGACCACGGGATCAACCGTTCTCACGGTGTGATCTCCGAACGGGCTGTGGCGCAAGCCGCTTGGGCCTGCGTCACGTCCGCTCATGCTTGCGCAGATCGCGGGCGTGATCGAGGCGCAGGGCCTGGAGGTCGACTTCTTCGGGCGGGATCCGGGGCAGGGCAGCCTCGGCGAGGATCGCCTCGGTCACGTCTTCGACCGAGTTCTCCACGATCTCCTGGATGAACGAGATATTCCGATATTCACCTGAGGCGACGCGGGAAATGACCTCGCGCCTGGTGATTTCAGGGTCGACGACCGCTTCCCGGCCGCGGCGCCCATAGTCGATCATCACGACGAAATACTGCATGAAACGATCCTGCCGTGCCCCATGGTCGGGCACGGCAGAGTATTTCCGAAAAACGGAATCAAGTCAAGGTGCATTTCGAAAAAACGGAATTAGAGCCTACTTGCTCCGCTTGCGAGGGCGCGCCGACTTGGCGCGCAACCGCTCCAGCTGCCCCTTGGGCATGGACAGGCAGATCTCGCCGACCCACTCCAGTTTCACGCCGACGATCTGCTTGGCATTGAAGCTGGTGAGATTGACGACGGAGGGGGATTTACCCCGCTCGATAGTCTTCAGATAGCGCTCGCCGGTCTTGAGCCGGACCACGGCCTCCTCGCCGTAGAAGCTCGACAGCGGATGGCGCTGGTCCTTGTAGACCACGATCACGTCGCCGCTCTCGTATTTGGGCAGCATCGAATCGCCCACGATCTCGAATGCGATGGTCTCCTCCATGATCGGAAAGGGCAGCGCGATGTCGCCAAGGCCTTCCGGGGGAACCTGCTCATAATCCGGCTCGATCACGGCACCGGCCCCAACGCGGCCCATGATCGGCGCGAGATTGAGCTCGAGATATTCCATGATCGGGATGATTTCCGAAGCCTTCACAAGGCGCTCGCCGCCGAGGATCTCCGAGACAGCGCCGGGGCGAACGCCCATGGCAGCCGCCAGGCCACCCTTGCTCTTGCCCGTCTTTTCCAGGCCCCGTTCGATCATTGCAGCGTCCAACATGGTGATTCCCTCGATTGTCCATCGTCCCGCCTCTTGTAATCCGAAATTCGGAATTGATGCAATTATGAATATCAGAATTGTCGCTTGACTTCGACTTCGGAATACCGGAATGTGGGCTCCGCCTCGCGATCGTGCGATCGGAGGAGGCGCATCACAGGACAGCAGCATGGAACCGGGCCATTGGTCGTCGGAGCACTCCGACGCGCTTCGCGACTATTTTCTCAAGGGAATGTCTTATGCGGAGATCGGAAGACGGATTAACGCAAGGTTTGGAACGGCTTACACGCGCAACGCGGTGGTCGGCCGCGCCAAGCGGCTCGGGCTGGTCGTGCAGATACGGACGACGAGCCCGTCGATCGTCCCGGCGTTGCCGTCGGGAGCCTGTCTTGTCCTGCCGCACCGCCCCACGGGGCTGACCCTGCCGCCGAAATCCGCGATGAAGCCTGCCGCGCCCGTCAAGTTGCGCTGCGTCGGCGTCCAGCCCCGCTTGGTCCCGTTGGTCGAACTCGCTAGCGAGGACTGTCGCTATCCCTATGGCGGCGACAAGGACGGGGAGGAGATCACCTTCTGCGGCCATCCGCGGGCGCCGGGCTCGAGCTATTGCACGCCGCATGCGCGCCTGACGCGCCGCGCCGGAGCTGGATCCGCCCGCGTCGCCGGCCCCGTCGTGCTGAGGCTGGTCTCTGCCGCCTGACCTGACGCCCGCCCGTTCAATCGTCAATTTCGCAAGGAGTATCCGAGTGGCACGTGTCCGACGCAACAGGTCCTATAAATTGGCGAATGTCTACGACCGACGCTCACGTGAGATACCGTTCAATGCGGAGGTGGCGGAAGTCGAGGTGGACAATCCGCTGGCGCTCGACCCCGGCGAGAAGATCATGGCCGTGCGGTCGATCCGCTGCGATCCGCTCGGCCGGCTGCACGCGCACCATCAGATCGACGAGGCACAGTATCGCGGCGGGCGCGCCTTCCAGAACGATTGGGAGAGGGCCGAACGAGGCCTTCAGGCAATGGACCCGACTCGCGAATATGTCGATGGGGCGCGCACGCGCGAGCCGGTCACCGAGAGCCAACGCGAGGCGGTGCTGCGGCTGAACCGGATCGAGCGCGAACTCGGCACAGACGGCGCCGCGCTAGTGCACGACGTGTTGGTGCTGGGCCTGACCATGGACGAGATCGGCCAGCGTCGCGCCGTCCGTACGCAGCGCTGGATCGACTATTTTGCGCGGCGTTTTCGTGAATGTCTGGACCGGCTGGCACTGATCTATGGCTTTGCCACGGAAACGGGGACACGGCGTTCAGGGCAACACAAATGAGACCGGCGGGGGGGGGGGGGGGGGGGGGGGGGGGGGGGGGGGGGGGGGGGGGGGGGGGGGGGGGGGGGGGGGGGGGGGGG
>NZ_JBVVPM010000056.1:0-51122 GCF_055811255.1 Bradyrhizobium sp. MI1.11 | reverse complement strand
CATCCTCCAAGGCTTTGCCTTAGAGAATCACAATTGACGGATTACGCAACAAGCCCACAAGGGGAGAAGGAAGAAAGAACGAAGAAATGGCCCCGTGAGGGGCCATTTCCATATTGCGTTGCGCATTAGTCCCAATGGTGACGGTGGCCACGCTTGATCACGACGACGCGGTCGCGATTGTGCCAGCCGCGATGCCAACCGTGATCGCGATGCATGCCGTATTCGGCGCGGGCGCCATACATGCCGTGATGATGACCTCCGCGCTTGATCACCACCGTCTCCGCGCTGGCGAGCGTCGGCAGTGCAACCGCGAGCGCGCCGACAGCGGCAAGCACATAACCAAACTTCTTCATGATGTCCTCCTCCAATGGAATGCAAATCTAAACGGCGCATTCGCGGGAACGTTCCGGAGGAATCGCAGGAGAATTCTGAACGCCTGTTCAGGTGGGTTAATCGCAGCGCTGTTGTGCAGGCGTTGACGCGCCGGTCGCGACGTATTTGCCGTCCCTGATCGTGTACTCGCCGCGCTCGCTGCGATTGTAGACCGCGCGCAAGCTGCCTTGCTTCGAAAGGAGCAGGCCAAACTCGCGCGTCTGCTGCAGCAAGGGGAAGTACACCATCACATTGAGCAGGCCGTCGGCGTTGACCATCGCCGATACCACTTCGTTTTCGTCTTTGGCCTCGCCGAAATTGCGCCGGTACATCACCCTTCCGTCCTTCCGGATCTCGTAAATCAAGAGCGCGCCCTTGTCGCGGTCGGGCCGGGCCGCGCAGTCGACCGCCCATGAGCCGAGCAGGCCCCATTGCTCGACGGTCGTCGCAAGCGATTCGGCACCGGCCGCGGGCGTGAACGCAACCCACAGCACTGCTGCCGCAATCCAGCGGCTCAAACAACTCGTCATGTCCTGATGAGCCCCACCTCCGAATAATTCCGAAGTGTAGCATCCCGCGCGCGATCGTCCACGCTGACCGCCATTCGCGCGCGAATTTGATCCGCGTCAATGAGGCCGGCCGCTTCCGGAGTAGGATGGCGTTCCCGAAGGCGAAATTGGATAGACCGATGCTGAATCAAGTCAGGGATTTCGCAGGCGAGGTGCTGCCGGGGAGCTGTGCCGTGCCGCCTTATTCCGAGACCGCGTTTCTGGCCGAGCTGGGCGACCGCTTGAAGTCCTCACGCATGCGCTGCGTCCTATCGCGCCGGGAGCTGGCCCGCCGCTCCGGGATTTCCGAGCGCTACATCGCTCAGATCGAGGCCGGCAAGGGCAACGTCTCGATCGTGCTGCTGCTGCGGCTGGCCTCCGCGATCCACGGCAGCCAGCCCCAGATCGTCTGAAGGCTCAGGCCCGCTTCTCCACATTGGCGCTGCGGGCCGGCACGCCGAACTCCTTGCGGCAGATCTCGGCCAGCACGGCGACGCCCTCGCGGATCTGCTGATGCGAGGGGCTCGCAAAGCACAGCCGCAGTCGCGATCTGGAGTGGTTTTTGTCAGTCGACCATTCCGGCCCCGGATTGATCGATACGCCGGCGGCAAGCGCGGCCTGATACAGCTTCAGCGTATCGACCTGATCGGGCAGCTTCACCCAAAGGAAGATGCCGCCCTTCGGCTCCTCGAATTCGGCGGCCGTCCCGAACTGCTCGTTGACGGCCTCCATCAGCGTGTCGAGCTTGGTGCGCAGTGCCGTCGTCAGCGCCGGCACGTGGGTCGAGAAATGCGGCTTGCAATAGGCGGCGAGCACCATCTGCTCCAGTGCGCCGGAGCCGGCGTCCGTCTTCAGCGCCAGCATCCGCGACATCACATCCCAGGGCGCGACGATGAAGCCGACGCGCAGCGCGGGCGCGATCGACTTCGAGAACGAGCCGATATGGATCACGCCGCCGTTCCGGCTCATCGCATGGATCGCCGGCGGCCGCTGTCCTGACCAGACCAGATCGGCATAGCAATCGTCTTCGAAGATGGGCACGCCGTAGTCTGCCGACAGCCGCAACAGCTCCGTGCGGCGGCCCTCCGGCATGATGCTGCCGGTCGGGTTCTGCACGGTCGGAATGGTGTAGATGTACTTCGGCCGGATGCCGCGGCCCTTGAGGTCGGCAAGCATCGTGGCCAGCACGTCCATGCGCATGCCGTCCTTGTCGAGGGGGATGCCAACCACATTGACCCCGAGCCGCGCCAAACGGGTCAGCGAGCCCTGATAGCTATCCTGCTCGAAGATCACGGTATCGCCGCGCGTCAGCAGCGTGGCGTTGACGAGGTCGAGCGCCTGCAGCGAGCCGGAGACGATCAGGAGATCGTCGACCGTGCAGTTGATGCCGGCATCGCGCTTGAGTTTCGTCACCAGGAATTCGCGCAAGGGCAGATAGCCCTGGGGACCATGTGCCAGCCCGTAAGTGGCGAGCGAGCGGCCTTCGCGTTGCAGAGCCATGTTGGCCGCCTCGATCAGATGATCGAGCGGCAGCTGCTCGGCGTCGTTGTTGCCGCCGACAAAACTGTATTTGGCGAGACCCGTCCAGCGCGCAGAGGGGGCCGGCAGCCCTGCGGGAAACAGGGGCGCAAAATCGAAGCTGGACGTCATGGGAGCGTTCCTCATTCTATTCTTGTCAGGCTGCCGGCTTTGCGCAGGTCAGTCGTGCTTCTTGCTTATTTCTTGCCGACCGTCCGGGTCGGACGGCCCTGGCTGATGAAAGCGTAATGCGCATTGGCGACGCCGCCAACCATCAAGGCCTCGACGGCAGGCTCGGCGATCTCGCTTGTTGCGGCCCAATCGACGAGGAAATTGGCTCCCGTCCCGCCGCGTACGTCGTCGGTCGGAATGAAGATCGAGACGGTGGCGAGGGGCTTCAACGCGACGGGCGCCTTCAGATAGCTCTCGACCTGCCTGCCTGAGGTATCGAAATAGCCGATGCGTTTGACCACCAGTGCTTGCGTCTCGGAGGCGTTGTGCACGCTCAGGGTCACCGAGAAGTCGACGCGCAGCTTGCCCTGGCTCATCGCGACGCTGGAATAGGCGGGCACGTAGAATCCGCCGGAAACGGCGAGTTCTTCTTTTGGCAGTGCGGTGAGGGAATCGGCAAAGCTTTGTTCGATATTGACCTTGGATTGAGCGAATGCGGGCACTGAGGAGGCGAGGGGGCATAGCAGCATTGCAATGGCGAGCCCCATCCGCATGTGACGAATTGCTCGCTTGCCGCGCCGCACTCGATCACTAGGGTGCGGCAAAACGGACCAATCTGGCATGCACGAGCTCATTCGCGACATCACTCTCTGTATCCTGTTTGCCTGGATGCTGGGCCTGCTTGCCCACTTCTCCAGGCAACCGTTGATCCTGGCCTATCTTATCGCCGGCTTCTGCATAGGTCCATTTGGCGCCGGCTGGGTCAAGTCGCAGGAATCGATCAGCGTCATCTCCGAGCTCGGCCTGATCTTCATGCTGTTCATGATCGGCCTGGAGATCGACCTGAAGAAGATCGTGCGGGCGGGAAAGGTCATCCTGTTCGCGGCGGGCGGCCAGCTCCTCGGCGGCTGCCTGCTCGGGGTGCTGTTCTTCGCCGGCATCGGCCTGTCGCTCGGCGGCGGGCAGTTCGATGCTGTTTACCTCTGCGTCGCCTGCGCGCTGTCGAGCACCGTCATCATCGTCAAGGTGCTCTACGAGAAGCGCGAGCTCGACACGCTGCCGGGCCGCATCACCCTCGGCGTGCTGGTGCTCCAGGACATCTTCGCCATCCTGTTCCTGGCGGTGCAGCCGAGCCTTGCCAATCTGGAAATCAGCGTCATCCTGCTCTCGATCGGCCGCGTCGCGGTATTGGTCGCCGCCGCCCTGCTGGTGAGCCGCTACGTGCTGCCGCGTCTGTTTCACCAGATCGCCCGCCGCCCCGAGCTGATCCTGCTCGGCGCGCTCGCCTGGTGCTTCCTGGTCGCCGAGACAGCCGAGCGGCTGTCGCTGTCCCGCGAGATGGGCGCCCTGATCGCCGGCGTCTCGCTCTCGACCTTTCCCTACGCGCTCGACGTCACGGCTAAGGTCACGACGCTACGCGATTTCTTCATCACGCTGTTCTTCGTCGCGCTCGGCATGACCATTCCCGTGCCCGGGCTCTCCGTGATCGGGCTTGCCCTGATGATCGCGGCGTTCACGGTGGTGAGCCGCCTCGTCACCACTTTCGCCCCGCTCTATCTGATGAAGCAGGGCCTGCGCGCTAGCCTGTTGCCGGCCCTGAATCTCGCGCAGATCTCCGAGTTCTCGCTGGTGGTGATCCAGACCGGCGTCGCCGACCACCACATAGCAGCCCAGACGGCGAATGCGGCCTCCTTCGCCTTCGTGGTGCTGGCCGTGCTCTCGACCTTCGTGATGACCCGCAGCGACGAGATCACCCGCTGGGCGATCGGCCCCCTCAAGCGGATCGGCCTGCGCGATCTCGACCACGGCAACGGCCATGGCGAGGAAGGGCACGAAGGCCATGGCGAGGCGCGCCGCATCGTCATCCTCGGCTTTTTCCGTGCGGCGAGCGCGCTGCTGGCCGAGATCGAACGGCAGGCCCCGGTGCTGCTCGAGCAGATCACCGTGATCGACTTCAACCCCAATGTGTACCAGACGCTGCTTTCGCGCGGCCTGCACGTGATCTATGGCGATATCAGCAGCGCCGACACGCTGCTCCATGCCGGCGTCGGCAAGTCCGAGATGATCATCCTCAGCGTACCGGATGCGCTTCTGAAGGGTGCCAGCAACGAGAAGCTGGTCCGCCACGTTCGCACCCTCAACCCGACCGCCATGATCGTTGCCACGGCCGATCTGTTGTCGGATGTAGGCGAACTCTACGCGGCCGGCGCCAGCTATGTCACCGTGACCCGGCTCAGCGACGCCCACGAGTTGTTCACGGTGATCGAGGCGGCCCAAGCCGGCCTGTTGGCCGACAAGCGTGCCGAGCTCGATCAGCGGCTCGGCGAGCGGCGCGAGGTGCTGCCCTGACCGCGCCCGGCCGGCTTCTCACCGGGCTTGGGCCCGGTGCAAGCCGCCCGCCGGGCAGGGCTGCGGTCCGGCATATGTGGTTGCGCCGGGGACACTAGCGCCCCGGGCCAAGTCCGGCTAAGCCTCCGGGCCATAACCGATAGAGATTGGGAAATGCCGGATAACGTCCAGGAAGTCTTGCAGGCCTTTGCCCGGGGTGAGCTCGTGGTCGTCACCGACGACGATGACCGCGAGGGTGAGGGCGATCTGATCGTCGCCGCCTCGTTCTGCACCGCGGAGAAGATGGCGTTCATCATCCGCCACACCTCCGGCATCGTTTGCGCGCCGATCACCACCGAAGATGCGCGCCGCCTGCGGCTCGATCCGATGGTGGCCCACAACGATTCCGCGCACACCACCGCATTCACGGTTTCGATCGACTACAAGCCCGACGGCGGCACCGGCATCTCGGCCGAGGAGCGCGCCTCGTGCTGCCGCGCGCTGTCCAATCCCAACGCCGGCGCCAACGATTTCGCCCGTCCCGGCCATATCTTCCCGCTGATCGCCAAGGATGGCGGCGTGCTGCTGCGCTCCGGCCATACCGAGGCCGCGGTCGATCTGTGCAAGCTCTCCGGCCTGCCGCCGGTCGGCGTCATCAGCGAGTTGATGAACGACGACGGCAGCGTGATGAAGGGCGAGCAGGTCGCCCGCTTCGCCGCCCAGCACAAGCTCAAGCACGTCACCATCGCCGACATGATCGCCTACCGCCAGGTTCGCGAGAAGCTGATCGAGCGGGTCTCGACCTTCGTCACCGAGAGCCCGATCGGGCCGCTGCAGGGCTATGCCTACCGCTCGCCGTTCGATTCCATCGCCCACGTCGCCTTCGTCTACAACGGCGTCGGCGACGGCAAGAACGTCCTGACACGCTTCCACAAGCCGAACATCGTCAAGGACATCTTCACCGGCCACAAGCGCATGGCGGCGGTGCTCGAGCACTTCAAGAAATCCGGCCGTGGCGTTCTGGTCTATCTGCGCGACGGTGCGGCCGGTGTCCCCGTGGCGCCGCTGCCCGATGAGAGCGCGACCGAGGCCGACCGCAACCGCCAGTGGCGTGAAGTCGGCGTCGGTGCGCAGATCCTGCGCGATCTCGGCGTCACCTCGATCCGGCATCTCACCTCCTCGGTGCACGACTACAAGGGCCTTTCGGGCTTCGGCATCGAGATCGTCGCCAACGAGCAGCTCGAAAGCTAGCGCTGTCATCTCAGGGTGCGCGAAGCGCATCCCCCGAGGTGAGCCTCACTCGTCCCCGGGATTCACGCAGACCCGATCATCTGCAACGCAATTGCACTTGTTGCCGCGGCGCTTTACGTTGTCGGGCAAATTTTGACGGAACCAGACGAAAGGACGTTTCATGACCGCGCGCCCTCAGGCCAAGGACAAGCCGGCTTCGGCTTCTTTCCAATGGGACGATCCGTTCCTGCTCGACGAGCAGCTCACCGAAGACGAGCGCATGGTGCGCGACACCGCGCGCGCCTACGCCCAGGACAAGCTGCTGCCGCGCGTTGCCAAGGCCTATCTCGAAGAGAAGACAGATCGCGAGATCTTCAACGAGATGGGCGAGCTCGGCCTGATCGGCATCACGTTGCCGGAGGAATATGGCTGCGCCAATGCAGGCTATGTCGCCTATGGTCTGGTCGCGCGCGAGATCGAGCGGGTCGATTCCGGCTACCGCTCGATGAACTCGGTACAGTCCTCGCTGGTGATGTATCCGATCTACGCCTATGGCGACGAGAACCAGCGCAAGAAGTACCTGCCGAAGCTCGCCAGCGGCGAGTGGGTCGGCTGCTTCGGGCTGACCGAGCCTGATGCCGGCTCCGATCCGGCCGGCATGAAAACCCGCGCCGAGAAAGTTTCGGACGGCTATCGCCTGACCGGCAGCAAGATGTGGATCTCGAACGCGCCGATCGCCGACGTGTTCGTGGTCTGGGCCAAGTCGGCCGCGCACGACAACCAGATCCGCGGCTTCGTGCTGGAGAAGGGCATGAAGGGCCTGTCGGCCCCGAAGATCGGTGGCAAGCTCTCGCTTCGCGCCTCCATCACCGGCGAGGTCGTGATGGACGGCGTTGTGGTTCCGGAAGACGCGCTGCTGCCCAACGTCTCCGGCCTGAAGGGCCCGTTCGGCTGCCTCAACCGCGCCCGCTACGGCATTTCCTGGGGTGTGCTCGGCGCGGCCGAGGACTGCATGCACCGCGCCCGCCAGTACACGCTCGACCGCAAGCAGTTCGGCAAGCCGCTGGCTGCGACCCAGCTCGTGCAGAAGAAGCTCGCGGACATGCAGACCGAGATCGCGCTGGGCCTTCAGGGCTCGCTTCGCGTCGGCCGCCTGATGGACGAGGGCAAGTTCGCGCCCGAGATGATCTCGATCATGAAGCGCAACAATTGCGGCAAGGCCCTCGACATCGCCCGCGTCGCGCGCGACATGCACGGCGGCAACGGCATCTCGATCGAGTATCACGTGATGCGCCACGTCCATAACCTCGAGACCGTCAACACCTACGAGGGCACCCACGACGTCCACGCCCTGATCCTGGGCCGCGCGATCACGGGTATTCAGGCGTTTTTCTGAGCGCCATGTGTTCCATGGCAGTTGCCTTGCTCCGCTGTCATCGTCCGCCTTGTGCGCATTGCGCACTGGGGCGGACGATCCAGTATCCCAGAGACCTCGTCTTCGTCTCGACCGCCGCGGCGTACTGGATACCCCGCTTTCGCGGTATGACGGCAGAGAGTTTGGCTACAGGAAGTCCCATGTCCGACAATGACGACGTCCCGTTCAACCGCGACTTTCCGCTGAAGCCCGGCATCGTCGAGGAAGTCCGCCCCGGCGTGCGGCGGGTGCTCTGTAACAATCCGAGCCCGTTCACTTTCACCGGCACGGTCAGCTACATCGTGGGCCGGGGCAACGTTGCGATCATCGATCCCGGTCCGGACGACGAGGCGCATGCGGCGGCGCTGCTCGATGCCGTCAGCGGCGAGACGGTGAGCCATATCTTCGTGACCCACACCCACCGCGACCATTCCCCCAACACCGCGCGGATCAAGCGGGCGACCGGCGCGCCTGTTTACGCCGAAGGCCCGCACCGCGCCTCGCGCCCGCGTTTCGAGAGCGAGAAGCACAACCCGGAATCCGGCGCCGACCGCGACTTCGCACCCGATATCAGGATCGCCCATGGCGACGTCGTCGAAGGAGACGGCTGGCGGCTCGAGGCTGTGGCGACACCCGGCCATACCGCCAATCACCTTGCGTTTGCCTGGCCCGAGCGGAAATTCAACTTCGTCGGCGATCACGTGATGGGATGGTCGACCTCGATCGTGGCGCCGCCCGACGGCTCGATGATCGACTACATGGAATCGCTGGATCGCCTCGCCGCGCGCGAGGAGGATGTGTATTTCTCCGGTCACGGTCCCGAAATTCCCGACGGTCCGCGCTTCGTGCGTTTCCTGATCCGTCACCGCAAGGCGCGCGAGGCCTCTATCCTGCACCGCCTTGCCAAGGGCGAGACCGACATCCCGACCATGGTCCGGGCGATCTATATCGGCATCGATCCGAGGCTCACCACTGCAGCGGGCTACTCCGTGCTGGCGCATCTGGAAGACCTGGTCGCCCGCGGCGTGGTGGCGACGGACGGCGATCCCGTGATCGGCGGGACGTATCGGATGGCGAACTAGTCTCTCGTCATTCCGGAGCGCGCGTTAGCGCGAACCCGGAATCACAGAATCCTATTTCTTCACCGTCTTCGCCGGCGCTTTGGGCGGCGCCACCGGCGTCTTCTTCACCGGCTTGAGTGCGTCGGCATCGGCGGCGGTGTTGAGATCGTCGATGAATTTCTTCACGCGCGCGGCGTTGCTGCCGAGGTCACTCTCGAAATAGCGCGAGGCGGAGCGGATATCGACGCGGGAATCCTCGCCGTCGGGCACGACGCGGATTGCGATGTCCTCGCGGAACCCCATGATCGGCGAGCGCGCCACCGCCTCGATGCGGCCGATGCGGCGCGGCGGCTGCGGCGCGCGCTCGTCGATGACCAGCCATTTGCGCTTGTTGACGAGCTGAAGCGCGATCGCATAGGCGCGGTCGACTGAAATCTCGAGCTCGATCGGCTCGATATCGGGATAGAATTGACGCTGCTGCTCGGCCGAATAGAGGCCGGCATACACCGCGGTATTGGCACCATCGCCGGTGCGCAGGCGGGCCAGTGCGTCGAAGCGCGGCGGGTCGATCGGGTCGGTGGTGATGTCGTGGATCGCCGGCAGCTTGCGGTATTGCAGGCCGAGATAAGCTGGATAGGCGAGGATCGCGCCGTCGATCAGGAAGGCAAGCAGGATGCGCGCCATGCCGCGCGAGCCGTTCTGCCAGATCGCAGCGAAGCCGGCGAGCCCGAACAGGATCGAGAGCGCCGCAATCCCGAGCCCGCCGAAGAAGGTCGCGAGTGCCGGCTTCATCTCCAGGAAGCCGAACCGGACGATGATGATCGAGACCACCACCGCCACCACTGCGAACACGGCCAGATTGCGCGCCCAGCTCGCGAGGCTGGACACGGGCTCCGACTGATAGGGAGCGGAAAACCTGCGGGCCATCGGGTGAGCTCTGCCGGGGTCTTAGGGACGGTGCCGGCCGATCTGGCACGACGATGGGCCGTTGAGACCACGGCCCGCGGGCAAATTCAAGCGTTCCGCAGAAGGCTGCATCGTCATGGCCGAGCTTGACCCGGCCATGACGGTGGTGGCCGCCTACGCCGCCGCGTTCGGGAAGCGGTACTCCCTAAACTGGTCGCGCAGCGCGGTCTTCAGGATCTTGCCCGTCGCCGTATGCGGGATGCCTTCGACGAAGGCAACGTCGTCGGGCATCCACCATTTGGCGATCTTGCCGTCCATGAACTTCAGGATGTCCTCGCGGCTGGCCTGCTGGCCCTGCTTCAGCTGCACGATCAGCAGCGGACGCTCGTCCCATTTGGGGTGGAACACGCCGATCACGGCGGCTTCCGCCACTGCGGGATGACCGACTGCGAGGTTTTCCAGCTCGATCGAGGAGATCCATTCGCCGCCGGACTTGATCACGTCCTTGGAACGGTCGGTGATCCGCATATAGCCGGCCTCGTCGATGGTCGCGACGTCGCCGGTGTCGAAGAAGCCGTCCTCGTCGAGGATGTCAGTGTCGACCCGGTAATAGGCCTTGGCGACGGCCGGGCCGGCGACCTTGAGGCGGCCGAAGGTCGTGCCGTCCCACGGCAGTTCCTTGCCGGCATCGTCGGTGATCTTCATCTCGACGGCGAACGGCGCGTAGCCCTGCATCTGCAGCACGTCGAGCCGTGCCTCGCCCGTCGCATTCTGGAACGGCGGCTTCAGCGCCGCGACGCTGCCGATCGGGCTCATCTCGGTCATGCCCCAGGCGTGGCGGACGTTCGAGCCCATGTCGAGGAAGGCCTTGATCATCGAGCGCGGCATCGCCGAGCCGCCGCAGATCACCATCTTCAGGTCCGGCAGTTTCAGATTGTTCGCGGTCATGTGCTGGAGCAGCATCAGCCACACCGTGGGCACGCCGGCGGTATGCGTCACCCTCTCGGTCGAGAGCAGCTCATACACCGAGGCGCCGTCGAGCTTGGCGCCGGGCATCACGAGCTTGGTGCCCTGCGAAGGCGCGGAGAAGGCGATGCCCCAGCTGTTGGCGTGGAAGAGCGGCACCACGGGAAGCATGGTCTCGGAGGCGCTGGTGCCGAGCGCATCGACATTGTTGGCCATCAGCGCGTGCAGCACGTTGGAGCGATGCGAATACAGCACGCCCTTGGGGTCGCCGGTGGTGCCCGATGTGTAGCACATCGCGGCCGCCGTGTTCTCGTCAAAGTCCTTCCATTTAAACTTGCCGTCGGCCTCCGCAATCCAGTCCTCGTAGGCGACCACGTTCTTCAGCGTCGTCTGCGGCATGTGCGCCTTGTCGGTGAGCACGACGTAGCGTTCCACGCTTGTCAGCTTGTCGGCGATCTTCTCCAGGACCGGAATGAACGTGATGTCGGTCATCACGATGCGGTCCTGCGCATGGTTGATGATCCAGGCGATCTGCTCGGGGAAAAGGCGGGGATTGACGGTATGGCAGATGGCGCCGATCCCCATGATGCCGTACCAGACCTCGAGATGGCGCCAGGTGTTCCAGGCGATCGTTGCGACACGGTCGCCGAGCTTGATGCCGTCGCGCTCCAGCATCTGCGAGACCTTGAGCGCCCGCTTGTGGATATCGGCATAGGTGGTGCGATGGATCGGTCCCTCGACCGAGCGCGTCACAACCTCCTGCTTGCCATGAATCTTGGCGGCGTGTTCGATGATCCGGTGGCAGAGCAGGGGCCAGTCTTGCATCAAACCAAGCATTCGGTCGTTCCTCCGAGAAGCCGCTGGGCGGATTGTCGCTCTCAGCGTTGGGCCAAAGAATTGTCATGAGTTTTAGCCTGCCCGCCTTTCGCCGCAAATGGTCTTGTCGCGGCTATATGTCCGTCGGCGCGGCCATGGTTACCGTCGCGCTCGGGCTCGCGGATCGGGCTGAGGCGCGCAAATATGGGTCCCCGCTGGACATCTTTGGTATTGCTGCACCACGGCCGCGCGCGGCGGCTCATTCTGCCAATATCTCCGGCAAGATCCCGCTCCCGCGGCCTCGCCCCGAGGAGGCCCCCAAGGCATCGGCCAAGGCGTCGGACGAGGCTCCTCCGGAGACCGGCGGCAAGCCTTCCCCGGACAAACCTGGCAGCACCAAGTCCGCCGAGGAGGCCCCCCCGCCCGAGAAGCAGGCCTCGGCGTGCCGCCTCGGGCTGACCGAGGAGATCGCGATCGCGCCCTCGATCCCGGATATCCGCGGCCCGGGCGCCTGCGGCGGTGAGGATCTGGTGCGGCTCGAAGCCATCGTGCTGCCGGACAAGCGCAAGGTGGCGGTCAAGCCCGCGGCGATCCTCCGCTGCACCATGGCGTCCGCAATCGCCGATTGGGTGCGCAAGGACGTGGTGCCGCTGGCGGCGAGCCTCGGCTCGACCATCAGCGATCTCGACAATTTCGACAGCTTCGAGTGCCGCGGCCGCAACCGCGTTGTCGGCGCCATGCTGTCCGAGCATGGCAAGGCCAACGCGATCGATGTGCGCGCCATCAAGCTCGCTAACGGGCAATCGCTCGGCCTGACCGACCGCACGATGTCGCGCGAGGTGCGCGAGCGCGTGCTGCATTCGGTCTGCTCGCGCTTTTCGACCGTGCTCGGCCCCGGCTCGGATTGGTACCATGAGGACCATATCCATCTCGACCTCGCGCAGCGGCGCAACGACTACCGGATCTGCCAGTGGAACGTCTGGGATCCCCTGCCGCAGGTCGCCCCGCTGCTGCCCGCGGAACGGCCCGAGGAGGCGCCGCCGCGTGAGGTCGCGGCCAAACCTGAAGCGAAGCCCGAGGCCAAGCCCGAGACGAAGCAAAGCGTTGATGACGAGGCGGCGGAGGCATCTCCCGCGCCTGCGGACAAGTCGGGGGCCGAGGGCCACAAAGCCCAGCCGCACAAGCCGGCAACAAAAAAGCGCCGGTGAAACCGGCGCTTTTGAATGTCAGAGATCAGGAGGCAATCAGTAGCTGCCCGCCTGGCCAGTTCCGCCGCCGCCGAGCGCAAGGCGCGAATTGTACGGCGAGTCGCCATGCTTCGGTTCGAGCACCACGACGATGGTGCCGACCTTGACGCGGCCATAGAGGTCGATCGCGTCCTCGTTGGTCAGGCGGATGCAGCCCGACGAGATTGAGGCGCCGATATATTCCGGCTGATTTGTGCCGTGAATGCGGAACAATGTGTCCTTGCCGCCCGAATACAGATACATCGCCCGCGAACCCATCGGATTGTCCGGACCGGGGGCGACGAACGTGGGCACGCCCAGGCGCGAAATCTCGCCGGGAGTCGGGTGCCAGGCCGGCCATTCGGTCATGCTGCCGACCTTGGCAATGCCGGACCAGGCCATGGCTTCTTCACCGACGGTGATGCCGTAGCGGATCGCCTTGCCGCCATCCAGGACGTAGTAGAGGTAATGGTTGTCGGAATCGACCACGATCGAGCCGGGCGATTCCTTGCGGTGGTACTCGACGATGGCGCGGCGGAACGGCTCTGCGACCGGGGTGTTCTCGTACCGAACCTTGGCAAGGAGTTCCTTGTCCTTCGGCTTGAATGCCTTGGTGTCGGTCGCTTCAAAATGCGTGGCCTGCATGCAGCCCGACAGCATCAGGCCAGCGGCCAAAATACCCAGCGTAACTTTCAGCAACGACATGATTTGGTTCCAATCGACAACAACAAGCTTTCGTGGGGCTTGAGCAGGCCCAATTCCACGATTCCGTTGGCCCCATTATCGTTGAAATCTGCCACAATTCCAGCCTTACGAAGCTTCTCCCGCGCTGCAAGACCTTACCTGTGGCTTTTCTGCCGCAAGTTTTGCGGGCCCGAGTCGGTTTCTGGGCAAAACGGGCACATGTGTCGATTCCGTGCCACAGTTGGGCCACGGCGCCGCCACAAATGCAAACGCTCCGTTAATGTGCTTGTCATCATCAACTTGTCAGAATCGCGCTAAGGGCTGTCAGTCTGTCGCAGGCCCCTCCTGGAGTTGTGCATGTTTTCTGTGTTTGTTCCCTCCGAGTCCTCCCTCAAGAAGGCCATCGTCGAGGATCTCGCGGCAGTACCGGAGCATGCGGTCTGGATCGACCTGGTCAACCCGACAGCGGCCGAGGACAAAGCCGTCGAGAAGCTCTCGGGGATCGCAATCCCGACCCGGGAGGACATGCAGGAGATCGAGATCTCGAGCCGCCTCTATATGGAGAACGGCGCGCGCTACATGACCGCGACGCTGATGTGCCACTCCGATACCGACATGCCCCGAACCACGGCGGTGACCTTCATTCTCGGCGACCACCGCCTGGTGACGGTGCGCTATGACCAGCCCAAGCCCTTTGCGCTGGTCGAGGCCAAGCTGGCCCGTTCCTGCACGCCGGCCATCACCGGCGAGATGGTGCTGATGGAACTGCTCGATGCCGTGATCGACCGCTGCGCCGACATCCTGGAGCGCTGCGGCGCCGAGATCGACCAGGTCTCGCATGACATCTTCGAGCCGGAGAGCGAGCGCCACGGTCATGCCAAGCAATATTCGCAAATCCTGATCTCGATCGGCCGCAAGGGCGACCTGACCTCCAAGGTTCGCGAGAGCCTGGTCTCGATCGGCCGTGTCGTCGCCTTCCTCTCGGCGGTGGTGGAGGGCGTGAAATGGTCGAAGGACATGCGCGAGCAGCTCAAGACCATGCAGCGCGACGTCGTCTCGCTGACCGATCATGCCTCCTATCTTTCTAGCAAGATCACCTTCGTGCTCGACGCCATGCTCGGCGTCGTCAATCTCGAGCAGAACAACATCATCAAGCTGTTTTCGGTCATGGCGGTTGTCCTGATGCCGCCGACGCTGATCGCCTCGATCTACGGCATGAACTTCAAGTCGATGCCGGAACTCGAATGGGCGCACGGCTATCCGTTCGCGCTGGTGCTGATGCTGATTGCGGCGATCGTTCCGTACTGGATCTTCAAGTGGAAGAAGTGGCTGTAATAGCTACCGAGACCTTACGCGGGACGCAGAGACACAGTGTCTGGTGTCGCAGAATAGAGCGGGATTGCGGCCGCACGGCGATGTGTGCTCGCCGCCCCAATTCCTCCGGTAAAATTTGAGCGGTGGGCTGAACGTTTACGCGAAACTTGTCTGCGATAAGGAGCAGGTAAGCCGCGAGGAACAGCCATGGTTGAAAAACACATAACGACGCCCCCCAACGTCATCGATCTGGCGAGCTATCGCCATGTCGTGACGAGCGGCAAGGCGTCGTCGATGTCGGCAAGCATGTGCCGACACTGTGGTGCTCCGCTGCTCGACGGTGAGAACGACGACGATTGTTCGACTGCAATCAGCACGGCCGCTCCGCAGCCACGCGAGAGGTCACGTCGGATTCGACTCGATTGAGGAACGGAAGCCAAGGGCGATCCAGGTCTTGCGGCGGCGTTGTCTGGATCGCCTTGCTCCCGCCCTTCGGCAAATCAGCTAGCGCTTCACGATCTGCGCCGTCGAGACGATGGTCTCGGCCACGACCCCGTTGCCGCTGAAAGAAGCCAGGTGCTCCCGGACGTCGCGTAGCATCTCCTCGACATTGTCGCCCAGCGCATCTGGTGATGACGACGAATAGGTCAGCGTGCGCCGCGTCAGGTCCTCCACGCCAACTACGTGGCTGGTCTCGACCGTGACGAGTTCGGTGGGCTGAAAGGCGCTGCCGCGAAAGAACGCCGGCAAGTCGCGATGGGTGCGCGTGCCCCTGCCTGCCTCCTCCCAGAGCTTGGCCGGCGACCAGCGGCGGCGTACGTCGTTGTAGCCATCGAGCCACGGGTTTCTGCCGTCGGTGACCGAGAACGAGGCGCAGATCAGAATTGCGCCACCGCGCGCAACCAGCCGAACGAGCCGTGCAAGCGTCGGCTCACGATCCATCCAATGCAGCGCGCGGCCGATCGTCACGACGTCGAAGCTGATGTCGGGGCTGAGCGTCTCGACCTTGCCTTCGATCAGCGTGAGTGCGTGGCCTGCGCTCGCAGCCGTACGTCGCGCCGCATCGAGCATGGCAGGTTCTGGGTCGACGCCGACGATGCGGCCGACATAGGGCGCAAAGCCGAGCGCCAGCATCCCAGGTCCGGTGCCGAGGTCGATCAAGCTGCTTTGCGTGGAGAGGCCGAGCTTTTCCGCGACGCTGCGAAAGAATTCGCTCGGGTACGGCGGTCGCAAATGCTCGTAAAGTGCCGCAGTGCTAGCGAACCGACCCATGCTTCGCCTACACGTGCTGGCCGCCGTTGATGTGGATCTCGGCGCCGTTGACGTAAGAACTGGTGTCCGTACACAGCACGTAGATGATCTTGGCGACCTCGTCGGGCGTGCCGAGCCGGTGCATCGGGATCTGCTGGTCGACGATCTTCTCGGTGCCCGGCGACAGGATCGAGGTGTCGATCTCGCCCGGCGCGATCGCATTGACGCGCACGCCGACGCGGCCGAAGTCGGAGGCCATCTCGCGCGTCAGGGATGCCAGCGCGGCCTTCGAGGTGGCGTAGGCGGCGCCTGCGAAGGGATGCACGCGCGAGCCCGCGATCGAAGTGACGTTCACGACAGAGCCCTTGGCCGTCTTCAGTTCCTCGAGCAGCCCGCGCGCCATCATGATCGGCGCGAAGAAGTTGACGTTGAACACATGCGTCCAGGTGTCGAGGTCGGTGTCGATCGAGCCGAGCCTGGAGCCGCCGGCGCCCTTCGGTGAGATCGCGGCATTGTTGACCAGCGCATGCAGCATCCCGCCTTCGAGACGGTCGCGGATGTCGGAGATTGCGCGGGTGGTATCGGCGGGCGTGGCGAGGTCGACCTGGATATGGTCCTCAGGGCCTGCATCCCACGGACAATCCTCCGGGAACGGATGTCGCGAGCAGGTGATCACGCGCCAGCCGGCCGAGGAGAAACGGATCACGGTGGCATGGCCGATGCCGCGGCTCGCCCCGGTCAGGAGCAGCGTGCGGCGCGGCGCGTTGGAAGGCTGCGGCATGAAGGTCTTTCAGGTTGGAGCATGATCCGGACCCGGAGGGCCGCGTTAGCGCAAAGCGTGCAGCGGTTTTCCGAAGGGATCATGCTCGAACAAAATACTAAGGATACATCCGCGTCTTGGACCATTTCTGGCCGGCCGCGTCACGGCGAAATTCGATGCGGTCGTGCAGGCGGAATGGGCGGTCATGCCAGAATTCGATACGCGACGGCGTGATGCGCCAGCCGCTCCAGCCCGGCGGCCGCGGCACCTCGCCGATCATGTGCTTGGCGGCGACCTTGGCGATCGCCTGCTCGAAGGCGAAGCGGCTCTCCAGCTCCTGCGACTGCTTGCTCGCCCAGGCACCGATCTGCGCCTGTTTCGGGCGGGTGGCGAAATAGGCGTCGGCTTCGGCCTCGGTCACCGGCGTCACGTTGCCGCGGATGCGGACCTGCCGGCGCAGCGACTTCCAGTGAAAAAGTAACGCCGCCTTAGGATTTGCGGCGAGTTCGCGGCCCTTCTGGCTGGCGATGTGGCTGTAGAAGACGAAACCATCGGTATCGAAGCCCTTCATCAGCACCATGCGCACATCCGGCAGGCCATCGGGATCGACGGTTGCGAGCGCCATGGCGTTCGGATCGTTCGGCTCGCTCTTGATGGCTTCGTTCATCCAGGCCTCGAACAGCGCAAACGGCTCGTCGGCGGCGGTGAAATCACCGGATGTTAAGGGTGTCTGGTGTTTCATCGAGGTCGTGTCGGTCATGTCTGGGGTCCGAGTTGCGTCCTGCGGTCCAAAACGCGCTGTTGTCTGCTACCGCCCTATATAGGGTATGGGGACGCGTTGGCCTATCGGCGATCCGGCCGTCCGGCTTCGTCATGACGATCATTCTGATCGGGCTCGGCACCGGCGGTTGCAGCTTCTCCCGCAACGACAAGAGCGCCTACGCCAAGGCCGAGGACAGCGACCTCACCGGCTCGATCGCAATGCCGGCCAGGGCGGCGGCACCGACCGAGACCGATCTCGCCTTCGCCCGCAACGCCGCCTCCGACGTCCTCAGCAAGAACGACAAGGATTCCAGCCAGCATTGGGAGAATCCGGAAACCGGAGCGCGCGGTTCGGTCACGCCGATCGCGCAATCCTATGCCGCCGAGGACGGCCGCAAGTGCCGCGACTTCCTGGCGAGCTACGTCAACGGCAGCACCGAAAGCTGGCTCCAGGGCGCGGGCTGCCAAAGCAGCCGTGGCAGTTGGGAGATTCATACGCTAAAGCCGTGGCGGAGCTAGGAATCGCTTCACCAGGCTAGTTGCAAAAATACCACTCGCCCCCCACATGAGGCTCAGTTGGGGGCGGGGAGCCCTTTGAACAATTCGATTTCTTGAAGGAGACGTGACGGATGCGCGACCCCTATGAGGTCTTGGGGGTGCCGCGGAGCGCCAACGCTGCCGCGATCAAGAGCGCCTATCGCAAGCTTGCTAAGAAGCACCATCCTGACAGCAACAAGAACGACCCGAAGGCGGCCGAGCGCTTCGCTGAGCTCAATTCGGCCAACGAGATCCTCGGCGACGAGGACAAACGCAAGCAATTCGACCGCGGCGAGATCGACGCCGACGGCAAGCCGCGCTTCCATGGCTTTCCGGGCGGCGGCGGGCCGCGCGGTCGCGCGGGTCCCGGCGGGTTCGAAAGCTATACGTTCCGCGGTGGCGGCGCGGGCCCTGGTGCGGGCGGCGGCGCGTTCGAGGACATCCTCAACAGCATGTTCGGCGGTGGGCCGCGTCCGCGCCCCGGGGCCGGCGGCGGTGCCCAGTTCGAATTCGACACCGGCGGGATCGGGCTCGATCTCGACGTCAATGTCGCCATGACCGTCTCGCTGGAGGAGGCGGTCAAGGGCGGCGAGAAGCGAGTCCGGCTGCCGAATGGCAAGGAACTCAATGTCAAGGTTCCGTCCGGCGTGACCGAGGGCCAGCAGATCCGGTTGCGGGGACAGGGCGAGAGCGCTCAGGGCCACCCGCCGGGCGATCTCCTGATCACGATCAGCATCGCGCCGCATCCGTTCTTCAAGATCGAGGGCGCCGATCTCCGGATCGACCTGCCGGTCACGCTTTATGAGGCGGTGCTTGGCGGCAAGGTCCGCGTGCCCACCCTCGGCAATGCCGTGGAGCTTTCGGTCCCGCAAAACACCTCCAGCGGCCGGACCTTCCGCCTGAAGGGCAAAGGATTGCCAAAAGCTGGCGGAACCGGGGATCTCTTCGTTACTGTCAGGATTATGCTACCGGACGGGAACGACGCCGAGCTTGAAGCATTGATGGAGAAGTGGCGGGACCAACGCCCCTACAATCCACGTAGCGGGCTTGGCTAAGCGTGATCCAGAAAGTGTGAAGGGGTTCTCCTAAAGACTGAGAGCGTCGTCCGTCGAGATGATGCTCATCATATGCCCGAGGCGTGTTAGCCCTTCTTGGCTCACGTGCTCGACGTGTCGGCTGTCCGGCGGGGCAGCCGATAAAAAGGTGCGGCCTCGAGAGGGGGACCAGCGCGGTACCAAAAACCCCAATCGAGGCCGCCCGCGTCGATCGGCGGATCGAACGCTGCTCATTTTCGCGTGATCATCCGGTGCGATAATGAGACGCGCCGATGTCTTCATTCCAAATTTTCAATGTCGGAATCGAGGCACCGCGCTTGCGTGGTTGTCTAGGTGCCGCTTTTCTCTGCTTGGTCGTAGACCGCCTGCGCCACTTTGGTCAGCCGATCCCGGTCGCCGCCACCGCTGACGACGTAGCCGACGCCGCGCTCCGACCAGAACAGCGCCCCGTCCTTGTCCGTTCGGGCGTAGCGCATCTGCGTTGCACCATTCTCGGTCTTGGCGGTGTAAATCGTGTACCGCTCGCCCGAGGCACCCTCATACATCAGGAACGACGCCGGCCCGTTCGGCCCCGGCAAAAGCCGGCCACCGACGAGCTTTAGTCCACTCGCCTCCAGGTTCGGTGCAAACACGGTCCAGCCGCAGCGCCGGGTCAGCCAGGCCTGGAGGTGGTCGCGCTCGTTGCCGCCGACCTCGACGGGATGGCGAACCTCGACGACATAGAGGCGGTGGGCGTCGAGTGCGTCAGTCGTAAAACTCTGGAAGGTCGAGGGCGCGTTGGCGGCGCCATGCGCCAGCCAGCCGGCGGTGCCGCCGGCGACGAAGGCCACCAGCACGGCCGCGGCGGCGCCATAGAGCCAGTGCCGCGGGCGGCGCTCCAGCCGTTCGAGCTCGAGCCGCGCCGGCACCGGCTCCTGGGCGACGGAATCGTAGCGGGCGTGCAGCATCTCGGCCATGGCGCGCCAGGACTGCACGCGCTCGCCATCCTCAGGCTGCGCGGCAAGCCAGGCTTCGACGTCGGCGCGGCGCTCGGCCGGCAACTCGCCGTCGACATAGGCGTGCAGTTCGTCCTCGGTCACTGGGATCTTGCGGTCGTTCATATCGATCGTCTCTGGCTCTGCGGCCCAAAATGTTCTTCGTGGTTCAACTGCGCCGCTTCCCATGCCATGCAGGAGAAACGACCGGCGCGATGCATCAATCCTGCCATCATTTCACCCGCCTGAGCGCCGGGCGCTCACCCTCCAGCGAGGCTTTAACGTGGGCGCGGGCGCGTGCCAGGCGCGACATCACGGTGCCGATCGGCACGCCCTGGATGTCGGCGACCTCGCGGTAGCTCATGCCCTCCAGCATCACCAGGAGCAGCACCGAGCGTTGCTCCTCGACGAGCGTCGCCAGCGCCCTCTCGATATCGCGCCCTTCGGCTTCGGTCCCGCTGGCGTCCGGGTTGTTCTCCGTCAGCTGCATGAATTGCGGGCGCCGTGCCAGCGAGCGCCGCCGGTTCTTGTTGAGGTTGGTCAGGATCGTATAGAGCCAGCTCCTGACGTCGCCCCCGAGGAACAGGCGCTCCGAACGCAGCGCCCGCACCAGCGTATCCTGCACCAGATCGTCGGCCGCATCCGCCTCGCGCGTGAGCGCGCGGGCGTAGCGGCGCAACGCCGGGATCATGGCTTCAACGCTCTGGCGAAACGCACTCATTGCGATCTTGACGTCCTGATGTCCGGCGCGAGCGCCACAACGATCATAACACCCGAGCGGAACGGCTATTCCGGCGCGTGAAACAGCGTTAACGCCGCGTATTAGGACTGTACCGCCACGGAGGGCTGGTGTACCTCCAAACCTTACCGGGAGCTCGACGGGACGTTAGCAAAATGGCGCAGAATTCAGGTCTGATGCAGGGCAAGCGGGGCGTGGTCCTCGGCGTTGCCAACAACCGCTCGATCGCCTGGGGCATTGCCAAGGCATGTCACGCGGCCGGCGCCGAGCTCGCCTTCACCTATCAGGGCGATGCGCTGAAGAAGCGCGTCGAGCCGCTTGCCGCCGAGATCGGCGGGCTCGTACTCGGCCATTGCGACGTCACCGATGCCGCGACCATCGATGCGGCGTTCGCGGTGCTGAAGGAGAAGTGGGGCAAGATCGACTTCCTGGTGCATGCGATCGCCTATGGCGAGCAGCTCGACGGCCGCTACGTCGACACCACGCAGGAGAATTTTTCGAAGTCCATGCTGATCTCCTGCTACTCGTTCACAGCCGTGGCGCAGCGCGCCGAGAAGCTGATGACCGACGGCGGCTCGCTGATCACACTCAGCTATTACGGCGCCGAGAAGTGGATGCCGCATTACAACGTCATGGGCGTCGCGAAAGCGGCGCTCGAAGCAAGCGTGCGTTATCTCGCCGCCGATCTCGGCGAGAAGAACATCCGCGTCAACGCGATCTCCGCGGGGCCGATCAAGACGCTCGCGGCGTCCGGCATCGGCGATTTCAGATATATCCTGAAGTGGAACGAGGCCAACGCGCCGCTGCGGCGCAACGTCTCCACGGAAGACGTCGGTGGCAGCGCGCTGTATTTCCTCTCCGACCTCTCGCGCGGCGTCACCGGCGAGGTGCATCACGTCGATTCCGGCTATCACGTGCTCGGCATGAAGCGCCCGGACGCGCCGGACATTTCGTTCGGCGGGAAGGACTAACTTTTTACCCAGCAATGCCCGTGCCCACGATCTATTATCTGCGCCACGGCGAGACCGAGTGGAATGCGCTCGGGAGGCTTCAGGGCATCAAGGACATTCCGCTGAACGCGCGCGGTCGCGATCAGGCCGTGCGGGCCGGCGGCATTCTCGCCGATCTGTTCAAGCGCGAGGGCCGCGACAAGGCTGCATTACCCTACGTGTCGAGTCCGCTTGGCCGCGCGCGACAGACCATGGAACTGGCGCGGAGCAAGCTCGAACTGCCGATTGCGGACTATACGCTCGACGATCGCTTGCGCGAGATCGGCTACGGCACCTGGGAGGGACTGACGCTGGCCGAGAGCGAGGCCTCCGATCCCGAAATATATGCCCGGCGCCTCGCCGACAAATGGACGGTGGGCCCCGCGGGCGGGGAGACCTACGCCGATGTGCAGGTCCGCGTGCGCGCCTGGTACGAGCAGCTCCGGACCGACACCGTCGCGGTCGCCCATGGTGGGACCTGCCGGGCCCTGATGGTTTCACTCGGCCTGGAGACGCCGGCGAGCGCCGCCGAACTCTACATCGAGCAGGGCGCCGTCTACGTGTTCCGGGACGGGCGGCTGGAGAAGTTTAGTTAAGCCGGTTCGCCGTCCCCGTGGCGGCTGCGGGTTTGACCACCGGCGCCCCGCGCGTTACCACACGCGGGAACCGAGCCAGCGAGCAGCGATGTCCTTCAACACCTTCGGCCACATGTTCCGCGTCACGACCTTCGGCGAGAGCCATGGGGTGGCGATCGGCTGCGTGGTCGACGGCTGCCCGCCCATGATCCCGCTCGTCGAGACCGACATCCAGGGCGATCTTGATCGCCGCCGGCCCGGCCAGTCGCGCTTCACGACCCAGCGTCAGGAGGCGGACCAGGTCAAGATCCTCTCCGGCGTGATGGCGCATCCGGAGACCGGCGTGCAGGTGACGACGGGCACGCCGATCGGGCTCCTGATCGAGAACACCGACCAGCGCTCCAAGGACTATTCCGAGATCAAAGACAAGTTTCGCCCCGGTCATGCCGACTTCACCTATGAAGCAAAGTACGGCCTGCGCGATTATCGCGGCGGCGGCCGCTCCTCGGCGCGCGAGACCGCGACGCGCGTTGCCGCCGGCGCGATCGCGCGAAAGGTGTTGCCCGATGTGAAGGTGCGCGGCGCGTTGGTGCAGATGGGGCCGCACAAGATCGACCGCGCGAAGTGGGACTGGGACGAGATCGCGAAGAATCCGTTCTTCTGTCCGGACAAGGACAAGGCCGCATTCTTCGAGACCTATCTCGACGGCATCCGCAAGAGCGGCTCCTCGATCGGCGCGGTGATCGAGGTCGTCGCCGAAGGTGTGCCGGCTGGCCTTGGCGCGCCGATCTACGCCAAGCTCGATTCCGATCTGGCGGGCGCGATGATGACCATCAACGCGGTGAAGGGCGTCGAGATCGGCGCCGGCTTTGGCGCGGCGGAATTGACCGGCGAAGAGAACGCCGACGAGATGCGCACGGGCAATGACGGCACGCGTTTTCTCTCCAACCACGCCGGCGGCGTGCTGGGCGGCATCTCCACAGGGCAGCCGGTGGTGGTGCGTTTCGCGGTCAAACCGACCTCGTCGATCCTGCAGCCGCGTCTCACCGTCGATCGCAACGGCGCCGACACCGAGATCATGACCAAGGGCCGCCACGATCCCTGCGTCGGCATCCGCGCCGTACCCGTCGGCGAAGCCATGATGGCCTGTGTTTTGGCGGATCATTTCCTGCGCGACCGCGGCCAGGTCGGGCGCTAGCGTTCTGCGAGGCGCTTGTATCGCGCCACTGGCCCACCGCGCAGCTTGACGATCCCACAACTTCGTCCGCAAATGCGCGCATGGAAAGCTCCGAGCTCCAACGCATCACCAGCTGGCTGATCGACGGCGCCTGGTCGTCGAAGACCCCGGCCGAGATGACGGCGGAAGCCTGCGAACGGATGGTCGCAGCCGGTCTGCCGCTATGGCGGTTCGGCATCTTCATCCGCACGCTGCATCCCGAAATTTTCGGTCGCAACTTCATCTGGCGGGAGGGCGAGGAGGTCGAGATCGGCACGGTCGATTTCGAGATCCTGGAGACGCCGGAATTCGCCAGAAGTCCGCTGCGGGTCGTGTTCGAGCAGGGACTTGAGGTGCGCGGACGCATGGACGATCCCGGCAGCAAGCATTTCCCTTTTTTCGACGATATGCGTGCCGAAGGCGTAACCGACTACGTCGCGACGCCAATGCAGTTTCTCGACGGCTCGGTCCACGCGACGAGCTGGACCACGCGCCATCCAGGCGGATTCACCGATGAACACATCGCGGCGATTCACAGCATCATCAAACCGCTCGCGCGCATCACTGAGATCATCAGCCTGCGCCGCACCGCCGAGATGCTGCTCGACACCTATGTCGGCAATCGTGCCGGCGCGCGCATCCTTGGCGGTCAGATCCGCCGCGGCCACAACGACACCATGCAGGCTGCGATCTGGCTCTCCGATCTGCGCGGCTTCACCGCACTGTCGGACCGGCTGCCGGCCGAGACCGTGGTCGAGATCCTCAACCATTATTTCGACTGCCAGGTCGCCGCGATCCGCGGCCATGGCGGCGAGGTGCTGAAATTCATGGGCGACGGCCTGCTCGCGGTATTCCCCATCGACGAATATGTCGGCGATGCCGCGCATGTCTGCACGCGGGTGCTGGAGGCGGCGCGCGAATCCCGCGCCAGCGTCGAGGCGCTCGCGTACCCTGTCGGCGATGTCGTCGAGCGCTTCCGCTTCGGCGTTGCGCTCCACGTCGGCAACATCCTCTACGGCAATATCGGTGGCGGCAATCGCCTCGACTTCACCTGCATCGGTCCCGCCGTGAACCTTGCCGCCAGGCTCGAGAAGATCACCGGTCGCCTGGGGCGGACCGTCGTGGCCTCGGAAATGTTCGCCAGTGTCTGCCGCCGCGACTGGCACGAGCTCGGCGAATTCCCGATCGCGGGCTTTTCAAAGGCGCAGCGCGTGTATGGGCTGACGGATGAAGCACCGGCGCTGGTCGCTGAGCGCTACTCCTCCGGCTCCGTCGTGAACAGCAGCGGATAGCCCTTGGTGCGGCCGGCATCCGTTGCGCGGGTAGCCTTGGTCTCGGCGACGTCCTTGGTGAAAACTGCGACCACGCAGGCGCCGAGCTTGTGGGCGGTGATCATCACCTTGTAGGCCTGATCCTCGGTCATCCGGAACTCGGCCTTGAGGATCATCGTGACGAATTCGCGCGGCGTGAAGTCGTCGTTGATCAGGATGACCTTATGAAGCTTCGGCCGCTCGACCTTGGTCTTCGTCCTGGTTTTCGGTTTGGCAACGGTATCGTTCATTCCGCCTCCCGGATATGGCGGGCTCGGGTTCCTGCCGGCGCGCTCAGCGCGCGGCCTTCTCACCATATTGCAGGACCTGCACCTTCTCCAAGGTGATCAGGCCGCTCGACATCATGCCATCCAGGATGGGCAGGAATGCATTGATGTTGTCCTCGCTGTCGACGATCTCGATCAGCAGCGGCAGGTCTTCCGAGAGCCGCAGGATTTTGGACGTGTGGAGGCGGCTCGACTTGCCGAAGCCCATGGGGCCGCGCAGCACGGTGGCGCCGGCCAGATGCCGCTCGCGCGCCGTCATCACGATCGCTTCATAGAGCGGCTTGCCGTCGAAATGGTCGTTCTCGCCAATGAAGATCCGGAGCGAAACTGCCTGATTGGGGATTTGCATGATTAGCTCCTTCGCAAGCGGTTGGTGCCGCTGGCTATCATATGGCCTGCCCATACCGACACCAGCCAGCAAATGACGGATGCCGCGATATAGGCGAGCGCCGTATATTTCATGCCGCCGTGGAGCAGGCGGAAAGTCTCCAGGCTGAAGGTCGAAAAGGTCGTGTAGCCGCCGCAGAACCCGGTCATGACGAACTGCCGGTGCTCGGGCCGGGCCAGCAGGCGGCCGTCGGGTCCGGTCAGCGTCGCGTAGAAGCCGATCATCAGTGAGCCCGTGGCGTTGATGAACAGCGTCGCGACCGGGAAGCCGGGCCCGGTGTCGAGCGCAAGCCCGACCAGATAGCGCGTCAGCCCGCCGACCATGCTGCCGGCGGCAATCCAGGCATAGAGCGTCGCGGTGCGCCAGCGATCGGCAAAGGAGGGGGACTTCATCTGCCTCTAGCCTGCCAGAGTGTCCGTGAGGAGGAAGCCGCAACTGACGGCCGCGAGGCAGAGCACGACCGAGACCGCGACATTCCCGAGCGCGTGCATCGCCTCGCCGTTGCGCGCCAGCGTCAGCGTTTGCAGACTGAACGAGGACACCGTGGTGTAGCAGCCAAGAAAGCCGGTGACCGCGAACAGCCATGGATCGGGCGCGGCGAAGGCCGAGCCGGGATGGGTCGCCAATGCGCCAAAAATGCCGATCAGAAAGGCGCCAGTGACGTTGATGGTCACGGTGCCCCACGGAAACGTCTCGCCCAGCCGCCGGGCGATCGCGCCGGAGATGAAATAGCGCGCGCAGCCGCCGAGCATGCTGCCGATCATGATCGCAAGCACTCCGCTCAGCACGGCGAACAGCCCCCCGTCATCGTTTCTCCTCCGTTGCCATCCCGCCGCCGACGGCGAATAGTCCCACGAGCGCGACCAGCGCGAAGCCGAGCCCCGCCAGGAACGTGCCGGCCGGACCATAGGCATCCCACAAGGCGCCGGCGATCACGCTTGCGGCCAGCAAGGCAAGGCCGGTGAACAGGTTGAAATAGCCGAACGCGGTGCCGCGCAGGCTCGGTGGCGCCGCGTCGGCGACGAGGGCCGAGAGCAGGCCTTGCGTCAACCCCATATGCAGTCCCCACAGCACGACGCCGAGGGCGAGGCCCCCAAGGTTTGGCAGCAGCGCGAGCGCAAGATCGGCGCCGGCGAGGAAGACGAGGCCGAGCGCGAGCAGGCCGGTGCGGTTGATCCGGTCCGAGAGCACGCCGGCCGGATAGGCCGACAACGCATAGACGATGTTCATCAGCACCAGCACGGCCGGCACCCACATCGCATTGAGCCCGATGTTCTGCGCGCGCAGGATCAGGAAGGCCTCGCTGAAGCGCGCCAGCGTGAACACGACGCCAACCGCGACCACGCGCCAGTATACGGACCCGAGCTGGCGCACCGCGGCGGTATTCAGTGGATTCCTTGAGGGCTCCCGGCCAGGGTCCGGCTCCGGCTCGCTCACCGCGAACGCGATCAGTCCGAACGACAGGAAGCCCGGCAGCACGGCCACCCAGAACACCATCGTAAAATTGTCCGCCGTCCACCACATCAGGCCGATCGCCATGAGCGGCCCGACGAAGGCACCGATAGTGTCGAGCGACTGCCGCAGGCCGAAGCTCGCGCCACGCAGGCCGATAGGTGCGATATCGGCGATCAGCGCATCGCGCGGCGCGCCGCGAATGCCCTTGCCGACGCGGTCGATGAAGCGCCCGGCAACCAGCCATCCGACGCTGGGGGCAAGCGGGAATAGCGGTTTTGTCAGCGCGGCGAGTCCGTAGCCCAGCGCGGCGAGCAATTTGCGCCGGCCTAGCCAGTCGGACAACGCGCCGGAGAAGATCTTCGTGATCGAGGCGGTCGCCTCGGCAATGCCCTCGATGAAGCCGACGGTGAGCGTGGAGGCGCCGAGCACGGTGACGAGATAGACCGGCAGCAGCGCGTGGATCATCTCGGAAGAGACGTCCATCAGCATCGAGACGAAACCGAGCACCCAGATTCCCCTGGGCAGCCCCGCACGTGCAGCATTCGGTGTTGTCGTCGTCACGTCCAGGACTTCTCCTCGGCCTCTGCTTGACCTCTGCTTGACCTCTCCTTGGCCTTCGCGTCCAGGCAACAAAAAACCCGCCAGCGGCGGGTTTGTCCATGCTCCCACCGAAGGCAAAGGCTTAGAAATTGCCCCTCCTCAAGCAGGAGTCATCAGCCCATTACGGTCACAGGCCGCCGGGCGGTTGTCGGGGGACTCCATCCCCATCTGTGTCGCCAGCCTAGCATGGAAATGGCGCCGGACAAATGGGCGAGGGTGCTCTGTCTAGTGGCCCGTTCTTCCGGGGCGCATGGCGCATGACGGCATACCCGTGCCAGCGATCGCGCAGTCAGCGGCGCGAGCGCGGCAACATGGCGGCAGCTTTGCGTAATGCTTCGCAATTCCCGACCCGCAGATCCCAACGCGCAAATCCCTAACTGGAATGTGAAGCGCAAGCGATCTTCGGACTTTGCGGCAAGGCGATTGCATGTCACCATCGCGTCATACGACGGGAGGCTGCGATGCGCTTGCTGTTCTCGATCGGGGCTGTGCTGGTGACCGGCATGTTCGCCGGAGGGGACGTCGCGGGCATCGCGGCACCAGGACCCAAATTTGAGTCGCCTAAAATTCAGCCGCAGCGGCAAGCAGCCGACAGGGACGCGCAGACGGTCGATGTCGAGCTGATCCTCGCTGTCGACGTCTCCTACTCCATGGACATGGACGAGCTCGCGATCCAGCGCGAAGGCTATGCGCAGGCGATCCAGTCGAAGGAATTCCTGCAGGCGCTGAAGCTGGGCCCGAACGGCCGGATCGCGGTGACCTATTTCGAGTGGGCCGCCTCGACCGACCAGAAGATCATCATTCCCTGGCGCCTGATCGACGGACCGGAGACCGCCGATGCCGTCGCCGCCGAAATCCTGAAGACGCCGATCCGGCGCGCCTCGCGCACTTCGATCTCCGGCGCGATCAGTTTCGCGATGCCGCTGTTCGACGAGGATCCCTATCGGGGCTTGCGCCGTGTGATCGATATTTCCGGCGACGGTCCCAACAACAATGGCACTCCGGTCACGATTGCGCGCGACGCGGCGATCGAGAAGGGCATCGTGATCAACGGCCTCCCGATCATGGTCAAGGAGCCGTCCTATTCGACCATGGATATCGACAATCTCGACTTCTACTATGAAGATTGTGTCATCGGCGGCCCCGGTTCCTTTGTCATCACGATCAAGGATCGCGAGAAGTTCAAGGAAGCCATCCGCACCAAGCTCTTGATGGAGGTTGCAGGCCGTATGCCGGAGCGCCCGGTGATGCGCGTTGCGGAGAAGGACAGGGAGCCGCGTGTGAACTGCATGATCGGCGAGAAGATCTGGTCAGACCGCTGGGGTCGCTGAGCGCGGCCCCCGGACGAGACCTTTTGCCCTATTTGCCCGCGATGGAATTTTAACCATGCGTTAACTGTTGCGTGGCCCTAATCGGCTGCTTCCAATTGTTTCCGGATACTGTTCTGACGTTCCTGTCGGGGCGCGAATCAAGCGGGCCTGTCAGACAAATCCGTCGAGCAATCCAATGGCCATCGTCTCATCGAGCACCAGCCAGATTTCGCCCGCCAACGAGCGGGTGTATCACCAGAGCGCCCTCCTCGGTGACTGGAAGGGCAATTGGGCGGGCAACAACCAGCCCGTCGGCTTCAAGGTCGTGAACATCCGCGGTGCCCGGGCGCAGGTCGAGTACACCCATAACGGGCACACCGAGCGCGGCTTTGGCGAGGTCGCCGGTTCGCTTCTCACCTTCGGTAACATCACGGTCGGCACCAAAGACGGCAAGAGTTTGGTGCTGTTATCCTCCGCGGGCGCTGGCAAGCAGACCGCGACGCTGGACAAGCAGGCGCCGCCGGCCTCGGACAGCCGTCTGATGGGAAGCTGGGGTGGCTATTCAAGTGACAATGGCAAGAGCGCGAGCTTCAGGGTGCTCGGCGTCAACGGCAACGAAGCGCAGGTCAGCGTCACCACCGATGGCGTCACCCGTCAGGGCACCGGCACCGTCTACAAGAACGTCATCATGTTCGGGCAGGCGCAGATTGCGACCGACGACGGGCAGAACGGCAAGATCATCTACCAGGTCGGCAACAAGTCATTCATGGTGCCCGTGACGAAATATCCGCCGGCGGATACGTCGTCCACGGTGGACAGGACGGCATAGCAGATCACGGCTGCTGCTCGCTGGACCGCGTCAGCGCCTTCAAGTGCCGGTCGATCTGACGCAAGACGTCGCACGCGGGCGCCAAAGCGCCATTACCGATCATTTGCGGCGGCGAGCTTACGTTGCCGCGCGAGCGAGGCAACGATGTCGGCGCCAGGCGTGGCTGCAGCATCGGCATGGCCATATGCCGCAGCCACGCGCCGGAATGGGGAAGATCAGATCCGCGCCTCCAGAATCAGATTGAAGGGCGTTTCAGCTGCGCGGCGGAAGCGCGTCAGTCCGCCCTCTCGCGCGACCTTGCGCAGCCTTGCCTCGCCGGCTTGCGCGCCCAGTCCGAGGCCCACCTCCTGGTCGAGCGAGGCCGGCGTGCAGATCATGGTCGACGCCGCATAATAGACCCGCCCGACCGGGTTGAGATTGTCCTCGAGGCGGTCGCCTGCGAACGGCTCGACCAGCATGCAGGTGCCGTCCTTTGCCATGGTCTCGCGCACGTGGCCGATGGCGCCGACGGGATCGCCCATGTCATGCAGGCAATCGAAGAAGCAGACGAGATCATAGCCCTCGGCCGGATAGGTCTTGGCGGAATGAACATCGAAGCTGACCCGGTCGCCCAATCTGGCTTCGGTGGCCGCCTTTCGCGCGGCCTCGATCGAACCCTCGTGATAGTCGAAGCCGTAGAAGCGGGAGTTCGGGAAGGCTTCCGCCATCAGCCGTGTCGAGACGCCGTGCCCGCAGCCGACATCGGCGACCTTGGCGCCGCGCTTCAGCTTGTCCACGACGCCGTCGAGCGCGGGCAGCCATTCCTGCGCCAGATGATGCATGTACCCGGTCCGGAAGAAGCGGGCGGTGCCGCAGAACAGGCACTCGCTGCGCCGGTTCCAACCGACGCCCTTGCCGGATTTGAATGCGTCCGAGACCTTCGGCTCGTCGAGAAACGCCGAGGCAATGACATTGCCGAACGCGCCGAGGAACACCGGACTGTCCTCATCGGCAAGCGCCATCGCCTGCTCCGGCAGCATCGAGAATTTTGCCGAAGCGGAATCGTACTCGATGTAGCCGGATGCCGCCTGGCTCGCGAGCCATTCGCGGACGTAGCGCTCCGCCGTCCCGGTGGCGCTTGCGAGCTCGGACGAGTTCATCGGTCCCTTGGCGGCAAGGGTACGGTAGAGACCGAGCTTGTCCCCGAGCAGGACCAGCGACGCATTCATCGCTGCCCCGAATTCGGTGACCATCTTGCCCATAAAGGCATTCAACCTGTCGGAATTGACCTCCATGACAGCCTCCGTGCTGACGCGCCCCCTTAGGTGGGTCAATCCGGCATGCGGGAAGTTCAAACTGGCAGGAAAACGTGATCCCGGAACTCAAGGGAAGACTGGTGTCGCTATGCTGGCATTCATGCTGTCTGGTGGGTATAATTCGCAAGCTTTTCGACGGTTATTTGGATGTCCAGGCTTACACGCTCTTGCGGTCTCGCGGTTTTTCTTGCCCTGCTCTGCCTCGGCGAAGCGCCGGCTCATGCGCAAGGCGCACCCCTGCAATATTGGATCCCCGGCGGACCTTTCGGCTTCGGCGGCGTTGCCGGCCAGAGCGCCGACAGCTACGGCAATTTCCCGAGCTTCAATGGCGCCGACGCAAGCGGCCGCAGCAATTTTGCGAACGGCTTCTTTGTCGGCAGCCAGCATGGCAATCTCAATTGGAGCGGCCTCAGCCCGGCCGGACTGAGCGGCAATTTCAGCGCGCTCTCCTACGACAGCACGCAATTCGGCTACAACACCAAGACCGCGGGCGGCATGCCCGTCACGTTCTTTGCCGGTTTCGACACCCTGAAATACGGCAACGGCATCGGCAGCTCGCTTGCGCCGCTCACCTCCAGCGCCTCGCCCGGCTACGGCGCATTTGCGGGTGTCGAGTTCAAGCCGACCTCCAACCTCAGCCTGTCGTTCGGCGCCGGCTTCACCCAGCAGGACTCGGGCCGCATGGATAGCGATCTCAGATCGAACATGCTGCCCGGCGAGTCGCCGGCGTTGAGTGGCCTTCGGCGCTAACTAGCGCGTGAACTTCGCAACGAGCTCGACATGCGGCGTGTGGCGGAACTGATCCACCGGCACGACTACGTCAATCTTGTAGCCGCCATCGATCAGCAGCCGCGCATCGCGAGCAAAGGTCGCGACATTGCAGGAGACCGCGACCACCACCGGCACCTTGCTCGCGGCGAGCTTCAAGGCCTGCGCCTGTGCGCCCTGGCGTGGCGGGTCGAACACGACAGCGTCAAAATCGCGCAGCTCCGGCGCCACCAGGGGACGGCGGAACAGGTCGCGCGGCTCGGCCTTGATCGGCTTGAGCCCCGGCGTGCGTGCTGCTTTTTCGAGCGCTGCAATGGCGCCGACGTCGTTGTCATGGGCGCTGATGCGGGTCTTCTCGGCGAGCCGCAACGCAAACGGCCCGACGCCGCAGAAGAGATCGAGAACGTTCTTGGCCTTGCCGACGCGCTCCGCGACCAGCGACGCAAGCGTCTCTTCGCCGGCGACGGTGGCCTGCAGGAACGAGCCCGGCGGCAGCGTCACCTCGGCGCGGCCCATCTGCAGGGTCGGTGGCAGGCGTTGCAGCACCAGTTCGCCGTGCCGTGTCAGCCGTGCCAGGCGATGCTGCTCGGCGACGCGCGACAGCGCCGTCACGAGCGGCGTTGGCAGCGGGCCGGAGCCGCGCACGTCCACGTCGAGACCGTTGGCGGTCGCGGTCACCTGGATGTCCAGCGGCTTCGTCACCAGCATTTTGGACGTCAGCAGTTCGGCGAGCGCCCAACCGGCATCGAGCGCGCCCTCGAGCCCGGGATCGAGGATCGGGCAACGATCGATCGGGATGACATCGTGCGAGCTCGCAGCCGAGAAGCCGACCTTGAGGATGTCATGGGTGCCCAACCGGCCGTGCAGCGTGATGCGCCTGCGTCCCGCACCGTGGGCATCGACCAGCGGCGCCACCTCGCAGTCGATGCCGGCCTGGGCCAGGGTCTCGACCACGATGCCGCGCTTCCAGGCGTGATACGGTTCAGTCGCCCAGTGCTGGATCGCGCAGCCGCCACAGACGCCGAAATGCGGACAGAACGGCGCGACGCGCTCGGGGCTGGCGACATCCACCGCCAGCAGCTTGCGGCGATCAGGATGGTTGCCGACGACACGATCGACCTCGACGGTCTCGCCGCCGAGCGTGTAGGGCACATAGACGGCATCACCAGCGTCGAGCGAGACGCCGTCGCCGCGATGGCCGACGTGATCGATCGTCACGCGCTCAACCACGGCGCGCGCCCAGGAAGAATTCGATGTTGCCGTCGCCGCCGGTGATCGCCGACGGGAACACCTCGATATCGGTGCAGCCGAGCGAGGCCGCAAAGGCGGCGATGTCGTCGCAGATCTCGCGGTGCACGGCGGCGTCGCGGACGATGCCCTTCTTGTTGTGCTTCCGGTCCGCCTCGAATTGCGGCTTGATCAGTGCCAGCAGGCTCATCGGCGCGGCCGCCAGCGACAGCGCCACGGGCAGCACCGTCTTGAGCGAGATGAAGCTGACGTCGATCACGACGACATCGGGCCGCGCCGGCAAACGCTTGCCGTCATAGGCGCGGATGTCGGTCTCTTCCATCGACACGATCTTGGAGTGACCGCGCAGCGAGGGATGCAACTGGCTGGTGCCGACATCGACGGCAAAGACGAGACTCGCGCCGTTCGCCAGCAGCACCTCGGTAAATCCGCCGGTGGACGCGCCGACGTCGAGGCAGACATGGTCCTCGATCTCGATCGGGTAGCGCTCCAGCGCGCCGGCGAGCTTGACGCCGCCGCGGGAGACGTAGGGGTACGCGGGCTCGGCCTGGATCACGGCGTCCTCGGCGATGGTCTCCGACGGCTTTGCGACCTGCTTGTCGTCGGCGGTGACGAGGCCGGCCTCGATCGCCGCGCGCGCCCGCGCCCGGCTCTCGAACAGGCCGCGCTCGACCAGCAGAACATCCGCGCGCTTGCGGGCAGGGGACATCATCTCTCCGAAGACGCCAGAGGCGCTTATGTAGCGATCAATCGCGCGGCCGCCATCCGGACGCAAGCCTCGAACGCGGCCAGATCGTGCCAGACGTCGATCGGCATCTGCGCCGGCGTCACCAGCGGGCAGCCATGCAGTTCCAGCGCGTGGATCATCATGAGATTGTCGACGAGGCCAAAATCCTCGACCGTCAGCCCCTGCGCGTCGACCAGCCGCCCGTCCTCGGACGTCACGTCCATGAAGCGGCTGAGGCGGTCGGCATAGGCGGCGCCGTCGTTGGAATAAGCGAGGCAAAACTTGCGGCGGCCGGCCATGTAGCCGAGCTCGTAGATGGTGCCGGGATCGGCGCTGGCGCCGCGGAACGGCGTGAGGTTGGCGATGATCGCATCGGCCGCGTCCATCATCGCCTCGTTGCCGCAAAAGATCCGCCGCGAGGCGTCGGGAGCGGCGAGGTCGATGTCGTTGTCGAGGGGATAGAGGCCGGTAAGGCCGTGCGCGGCACAGATCGCGACCTTCTCCCGGCCGATCTCGACCGCATCTGGCAGGAACACGTCGGGGCCTGCCAGATAGATTTTCATCAGAGCTGCTTCGCGGAAGCTCGAAGCTCGCTGTTAGGCGAGCTTGACCGTCTCGGCCTTGACGTCCTTGCCGAGCGCCTCGAACACCTTGGCGACGATGCCCTTGGCGTCGAGACCGGCACGACCGTACATCGCCGCCGGGGTGTCGTGGTCCTGGAACACGTCGGGCAGCACCATGGTGCGGAACCGCACCAGGCCGCTGTCGAGCGCGCCCTGGTCGGTCAGGTATTGCGCGACATGCGAGCCGAAACCGCCGACCGAGCCTTCCTCGATCGTGATCAGGATCTCGTGGTCGCGCGCGAGCTTGAGCACCAGCTCGGTGTCCAGCGGCTTCATGAAGCGCGCATCCGCGATCGTGGTCGAAAGGCCGTGGGCCGCGAGCTCGTCGGCGGCCTTCTCGCATTCGGCAAGGCGCGTGCCGAAGGAGAGCAGGGCGATCTTGCTGCCCTCGCGGACGATGCGGCCCTTGCCGATCTCGAGCGGAACGCCGATTTCGGGCATCTCGATGCCGCGGCCTTCGCCGCGCGGATAGCGCAGGGAACTCGGACGATCGTTGATCGCGACCTGGGTTGCGACCATGTGCACCAGCTCGGCTTCGTCGGCCGCCGCCATGATCACCATGTTCGGCAGACAGCCGAGATAGGCGTTGTCGAACGAGCCGGCATGGGTGGCGCCGTCGGCGCCGACGAGGCCGGCGCGGTCGATGGCGAAGCGCACGGGCAGGCTCTGGATCGCGACGTCATGCACGATCTGGTCGTAGCCACGCTGCAGGAAGGTCGAGTAGATCGCGCAGAAAGGCTTGTAGCCTTCGGTGGCGAGACCGGCGGCGAACGTCACCGCGTGTTGCTCGGCAATGCCGACGTCGAAGGTGCGGTCCGGGAACGCCTTGTTGAAGATGTCGACGCCGGTGCCGGAGGGCATCGCCGCAGTGATGGCGACGATCTTGTCGTCCTTCTCCGCTTCCTTGACGAGGCTCTGGCCGAACACGTTCTGATAGGCCGGCGCGTTCGGCTTGGACTTGGCCTGGGTGCCGGTCGCGACGTCGAACTTGACCACGGCGTGGTACTTGTCGGCGGAGGCTTCCGCCGGGCCGTAGCCCTTGCCCTTCTGCGTCACGACGTGGAGCAGGATCGGGCCGGTCTCCATGTCGCGCACGTTCTTCAGCACGGGCAGGAGATGGTCGAGGTTGTGGCCGTCGATCGGGCCGACGTAATAGAAGCCGAGCTCCTCGAACAGCGTGCCGCCGTCCATCATGAAGCCGCGGGAATATTCCTCGACGCGATTGGCGCGGTTGGCGAGGATCTTGGGCAGGCGCTGGTTGATCTGCTTGGCCACATCGCGCAGCGTGCGATAGGTCTTGCCGGAGTAGAGCCGCGACAGATAGGCGCTCATCGCGCCGACCGGCGGTGCTATCGACATGTCGTTGTCGTTGAGGATGACGATCAGGCGCGAGTTCATCGCCCCCGCATTGTTCATGGCCTCGTAGGCCATGCCCGCCGACATCGCGCCGTCACCGATGACGGCGATAACGTTGTTCTTGCCGCCGGAGAGGTCGCGCGCGACGGCCATGCCGAGGCCGGCGGAGATCGAGGTCGAGGAATGCGCGGCGCCGAACGGATCGTAATCGCTCTCGCTGCGCTTGGTGAAGCCGGACAGGCCGCCGCCGGTGCGCAGGGTACGGATGCGATCGCGCCGGCCGGTGAGGATCTTGTGCGGATAGGCCTGGTGGCCGACGTCCCAGATCAGCCGGTCGCGCGGGGTGTCGAAGACGTAATGGATCGCAGTGGTGAGCTCGACCACGCCGAGGCCTGCGCCGAAGTGACCGCCGGTCACCGAGACGGCATCGATGGTCTCCTGACGCAGCTCGTCGGCGACCTGGCGAACCTGCTCGACCTTGAGCTTGCGCAGGTCGTCCGGCGTCCGGATGGTGTCGAGAAGCGGCGTTTTACTATATGCGTTCACGGCGATTTCCAATTTGTCAGCGCCGGAAGATTGTTCCGGTGCGCGATGGGTTTGCTCAATATCGGCGCAGCGCGAGTCCTTAAACCGTCGGAGCCACCTGCATGGGGCAAAGCCCCGTCTTCAAGCTTAGGTGAGCTTAAGTGCTCTCCGGTTCAGTCTCTGTGATCCCTGTCACTTAGATCGGCTTCGTCCATCCCAGCCAATTCATCAGCAGTTTGAAGCGCTTGTCGTCGGTAATCAGTGCCTACGCAAGGCTTACAAAAAGCCACACTCCGCGCAGCTTTACACCAAAGCTTGGGCCAAAGCCAACCCGCTGGGCCGATTACGGGCATGCACCTGCAACCCCCGGGCCAGAGTGGTTAATCCCAGCGCCAGCGGAAGGGTTCCAAGCTTGCCCGGTTCCTCGGCAAGGTTTTTGGCGTGGGGAAGCTATTTTTAGACGGATTTAGGAGGGCGAGGGACCCTCTGCGGGAGGTTCCGTGATCTCCAGAGTGCCGGTTCCCTTGAATCAAGCAGCAGCAGCAACAACAACGCCGACGGCGGCGTGCGATCATGAAAAATTGCCGGTGCCCGCTGCGTGAGATAGGCGGCTTTGAAGGCGGCCCTTACTGGACGTCGAGCGGCGCGGTGCCGGTGGCCTGGCCGCTGGCATCGGTGGTGATCTTGTCGACGCGCGCCTCGGCCTGGCGCAGCAACTCCTCGCAGCGGCGCTTCAGGGCCTCGCCGCGCTCGTAGATCGTCACGGATTCCTCGAGCGGCACCTTGCCGTCCTCGAGCCGCTTCACGATGGTTTCGAGCTCCTCGATGGCGCGTTCGAAGGTCAGCCTGGAGATGTCGATTTGGGTATTTTCGGCCATATAAGTTTCCGATTGCCCGATTCGCTTCATGTCGGAGAAAGCAAAGTTTTGCGGGCGCAATGTGGCGGGTGTGTCAGGCGCCCATCAGGGCGCCGACATGCGCCGTAACAGATTCTTTCAGTCCTTGCAGGTCGTAGCCGCCCTCGAGCACAGAAACAACGCGCCCCCCGGCGGTCTTGTCGGCGAGGTCCATCAGCTTGCGCGTCACCCAGGCATAATCCTCCGCGCGCAAATTCAGCGACGCCAGCGGATCGCGATAATGCGCGTCGAAGCCGGCAGAGATGACGAGCAGCTCCGGGCTGAATTTTTCGAGCTGCGGCAGGATCAAACTTTCGAACGCGATGCGGAATTCCGGCCCGCCGTCCTCGGAGGCGAGCGGCGCGTTGACGATGGTGTCATGGTCGCCGCGCTCGCTCTTGGCACCGGTGCCCGGAAACAGCGGCATCTGGTGCGTCGAGCAGTACATCACGGTCGGGTCCGACCAGAAGATGTCCTGCGTGCCGTTGCCGTGATGCACGTCGAAATCGACGATGGCCGCGCGCTTGATGCCGTATTTGCGCTGCGCGTGGCGCGCGGCGATGGCGACGTTGTCGAAGAAGCAGAAGCCCATCGGCTTGCCGATCTCGGCGTGGTGGCCGGGCGGGCGCACCGCGACGAAGGCGTTGCGATGCTCGCCATTCATCACCGCTTCGGTCGCCGCGACCGCGCCACCGACGCCGCGCATCACCGCTTCCCACGTGCCCGGCGACATCGAGGTGTCGCCATCGATATAGACGAGGCCGCTGGTCGGCGCGATGTGGCGCAGCTCCGTGACATAGTGCTCGTTGTGGCAGAGCGTGACGAGATCAAGATCGCCCTCCGGCGCCTGGTCGCGCACCAGGAACTGGAAGCGCTCATGCGACAGCGCCTCCTCCACCGCGCGCAGGCGGTCCGGCCTTTCAGGGTGTCCCGGCGGCGTGACGTGGTCGAGGCAGGCCTTGTGGGAGAGGAGAAGCGTACTCATCAGTCGGCCTCATGGGATGCGGGCTCTCGACGTCGCTTGGCGCATCCGGCGCCAAAACGCAAATGCAAAACCCAATCTATGCGTTCCCCCGGGAATGGCAAAGGGTGTCCCGAACCGGCCCGTTTGATCCGGATCAATTCACGCGCAGGATGCGGCTCAGCGGCAGCGGCCCGATCGGTCCGTGCGCCCTGAAGAACGCGAACAGCGCGTCGGCGTCGTAGCCGCCATATTGCGGCCCCGTGCCTTGTTTGGCGACCGTAAAGCCGTCGCCACCAACAGCGAGGTAATCGTTGAGGGTGACGCGGTAGCCGCTTCCGGCTTCGATCAGCCTGCCATTGAGCGTCATCTTCTCGTTGATCACGCGCTCGCCGAATGGCTTCGCCGCACCCCAGGCGTAACTGAACCCGTTCGAGACCTGGAGAATCCGCGGCCGCTTCGGATCGAGCCATTGCTGCTCCAGCATGTCCTTGAGCTGGCTGCCCGTGAGCGTCATGGTGACGAGCCGGTTGCGGAACGGCTGGCTGGCGAAAACGTCGCCGAAGGTGATCGCGCCGTTCTCCTTCGGGACGATGTCGGTGCGGATACCGCCGGGATTGGTGAGCGCGATGACGGCGCCGCCATCCTTGGCGTCCCTGGTCGCGGCGAGCTGCGCGTCCGCAATGACGTCGCCGAGCGGGCTTTCTCCGGCCTCGTTGGGCACGCGTGACAGCGTCTGCGTCACCGATCCAGCCGGGCGATTGGCGATCGGCGCCGAAAGCCTGTCGTAGGCATCGATCAGTGCGGTCTGCTCGGGATCTCTAGGCAGCGAGGCGTTGGCGACGAGGACGTTCTCGGCCCGGGCGCTGACGACGTCGCGGGTTACAGGATCGAGCTTGAGGTCGATCGCGGTGACCAGCGTACCGTATTTGTCCCCGCTGGTGACGAGCCGCCCGTCAATATCGCAGACATAAGCACGATGAGTGTGGCCGCTGACGACGACGTCGACGGCGCGATCGAATTTTTTCACGATGTCGACGATCGGCCCCGTAATGGCAGGGCATTCGTTGTAGTCGCCGGCCGGCTCGCCGCCCTGATGGATCAGCACCACGATCGCCTCGACCCCACGCGCCTTCAGCTGCGGCACCAGCGCGTTCACCGTCTCGGCTTCGTCGCGGAATTCGAGGCCCGCGATGCCTGATGGCGAGACGATGCCCGCGGTGTCCTTCAAGGTCAGCCCGATGAAGGCGATGGGGATGCCTTCGAACTCCCTGATCTCGTAAGGCGGCAGCACGCTCCTGCCGGTCGCGGTCTCGATGGTGGACGCCGCGAGATAGCGGAATTTGGCGCCCGTGAAGGGGTGCGGCCCCTGGCAGCCGTCGACGGGATGACAGCCCCCGTTCTGCATCCGCAACAGCTCGGTCTTGCCCTCGTCGAATTCGTGATTGCCGACCGAGGTGATCGCGAGCCCCATCATCGAGAGCGACTCGATCGAAGGCTCGTCGTGGAACATCGCCGACAGGAACGGGCTTGCGCCGATCAGGTCGCCGGCGGCGACGAAGATCGTGTTCTTGTGTCCCTCGCGCAGCTGCTTCACCAGCGTCGCCATGTATTCGGCACCGCCGGCCGCCACCATCACCTTCCTGGACTTGTCCTCGGGATCACTGATCCGGATGCCGCCCGGCGGCGGGCGCAGATTGCCGTGGAAATCGTTGATCGCGAGGATGCGCAGCTCGACGGGTGCGGCGGTTTGGGCGGACGCGGGCAGGGCGGCGAGCGCGAGCGCGAAGACGGTCAGGCGGAGAACATGTTGCATGAAACCAGACTAGTCGGTCCGCACGAAGATTTCACGAAAGTTCTCGCCGTCATTCCGCGGCGCTGCGCCGGACGACAGCCTACTTTTTCTTCTTCCTGCTCGCGAACGCGTTGAACGCGGCGGTGGCTTCTTCCGACTTCAGCCGCTCGCCGAACAAATGGGCCTCCTGGTCGATACGGCGGGTGAGCTCCTCGGATGCGACGCGGAGCAGTTTGCGCGAGGTCGCGACCGCTTCGGCGGGCAGCCGGCAGATATCGCGCGCCACCTTGCGCGCCTCGACCTCGGTATGTCCCGGCGAGACCACGGTGTTGACGAAGCCGGCGGCATGCGCTTCCGCGGCCGTAAAAGTCCGCCCCATCACCAGCATGGCGAAGGCGCGCTGGTAGCCCATCGTGTTCGGCATCAAGAGGCTGGACGCGCCGACCGGCACGAGCCCGAGATGGATGTAGGGCGCGGAGAAGGTCGCCGCGTTCGAGGCCAGCACATAGTCGCAATGGAACAGCATCACGGTGCCCATGCCGATCGATGCACCGTCCACGGCCGCGATCACCGGCTTGGCGTTGAGGGCGAGCGAATAGAGAAACTTGGCGCCGTCGGACAGCGTCTCGGGGCGCGACGTGTCGGCGTGCATGAAATCGTCGATATCATCGCCGGCGGTGAACACGCCGGAGCCTCCGGTGATGATCATGCAGCGGATGTCGGGATTGTTCTGCGCGGTGTCGATCGCGCGGCTCATCTCCCGATACATGTCCTGCGTGATCGCGTTCTTCTTGCTCGGGCGACGCAGGGTGATCACGCGTGTTCCGCGCTCTTCGGTGACGACGATATTGCCATTCGGCATGAGGGGGCCCCTGCGGTCGCCGCGATACTGACATTGGCTAGACTCGCGAAACGTCAGCCTACATCATCTTGCAGGCGTGCCAATGCGCTCGCTCAACCTTTTGGAGGTCGAATTCGCCCGAGACGGGCGCATCACGCTCCCGCCGTGTGACGCGTTGCAATAATCAGCTGCCATTTTCGATTGAAAAACCCCTGGTTGTGGTGCACGATCGCCTCGCGCCGCTCCATTTGGCCGATTGCCTGATTGATGATTGCTGCCACTCGTGTTGACGAATCCTCGCTGCACTATCGCGGCTGGCGCGTCGTGCTGGCCTGCTTCCTGATGGCTTTCTTCATGTTCGGCTTCGGCCTCTACGGCCAGGGCGTCTATCTCGCCGAACTCCAGCGCGCCCATGGCTGGCCGGGCACGCTGGTCTCCGCGGCCAGCACCTTCTCCTTTCTCCTGACTGCCGTCCTCGTCATCTTCACCGACGATCTGCTCGCCAGCATCGGGCTTCGGTCGCTGATCCTGTGCGGCCTGTCGGCGCTCGGCGCTTCGACGGTGCTGCTGGCGCTGCTGCAGACGCCTTGGCAGCTCTATCTCGCCTATGCGCTGATGTCGGTCGGCTGGACCGGCATGGGCACGGTGGTGATCGCGACCGTGCTGAACTCCTGGTTCGAACGGCGCCGCGGGCTCGCGCTCAGCCTCGCCTACAACGGCGCGACCTGCGGCGGCATCGTCCTCGTGCCGCTGCTGCTGTCGCTGAGCGCCAGCATCGGCTTCCGTTCCGCGATGCTGGCAGCCACGCTCGCGATGGTGGTGCTGGTGCTGCCGGTGGTGGTCATCTTCACCGGCTGGCGGACCGAAATGCCGCCGACGTCGGGTGGGGATTCATCCGCTGGCGGCACTGCCTTGCCTGCGGTTCACTCGCGCAAGACGCTGCTCGCCAACGCGGCGTTCTGGACCATGGTGCTGCCGATCGCGGTCGCGCTGCTGGCGCAGATGGGATTCATCATCCACCAGGTGACGTTTCTCGAACCGCTGATCGGCCGCGCCAGTGCGGGCCTTGCGGTCACCATCATGGCGGCGATGGCGGTGGTCGGGCGCCTGTCGCTCGGCCTGTTCGTCGACCGGCTCGATCCGCGGCTCGCCTGCGCGGCATCGATGACGAGCCAGGCGGCGGCTCTGTTCGTACTTCTGCAAAGCACGAACCCGACCGTGCTGCTCGTGTGCTGCGCCGTCTACGGCTTCTCGATCGGCAACATGATCACGTTCCCGCCCTTGATCATCCAGCGCGAGATCGGCGCGAGCGCCTTCGCCGCCGCGATGGGACTGGGCACGTCGATCAGCGGCATCGTCAGTGCCTTCGGCCCCGGCATCGTCGGTCTCGTGCGCAGCGTAACCGGCGATTACACGATGGCATTTGCGATGTGCGTGGTGCTCGACCTTTTGGCGGCGGGCGTGGTGCTGTGGCGGCCGGGGCGACGTACGAAGCTCGCGGCTTCGTAGCCCGGATGGAGCGCAGCGCAATCCGGGATTCGTGCCACAAGCGATGACAGCGCCGGATTACGCTGCGCTTCATCCAGACTACGCTGTCCCAGCTACCCCAACAATACCACATCCGCCGCCGCGACCGACTCCGCGCTCTCCGTCACGGTTCGCTCGAGCGCGCCGGCCTGCACGGTGATGTTCTCGGCGAAGAAGCGCGCCAGCGAGACGTAGCGCGCGGCGTCCGTGATGCCATGGGATTTCGCGGCGAGCGCTTCGGATGCCAGCATGCAGCCGCCAAGCGTGGCGCCGAACTGTTGCAGATACGGCGTCGCGCCGGCCAGCGCCTCGTTCGGCGCGGACGCAACCCGCTCCAGCAGCCATTTGCTTGTGCGCGTCAGCGCCTCCAGTGCCTCGCGCAACTTCACGCCCGTGGTGCCGAAGGCGGGATCGTTGGAAGCTTCGACCTGCTTCACGATGGCCGAGAGTTCGTCGAGCAGCGCCCACACCGCTGCGCCGCCGTTGGCCGCGAGCTTTCGCGTGACGAGGTCGATGGCTTGGATGCCGTTGGTGCCCTCGTAGATCGCGGTGATGCGGGCATCGCGATAGTGTTGTGCCGCGCCGGTCTCCTCGATGAAGCCCATGCCGCCATGCACCTGCACGCCGAGATAGGCGACCTCGTTGCCGACATCGGTGGAATAGCCCTTGGCCATCGGCGTCAGCAGCGCCGCGCGCGCGGCAGCGTCCGCGCGGACCTTCGGATCGCTGGCGCGTGTCGAGACGTCGATCGCCACGGCGGTCGCATAGCAGATGGTGCGCGCCGCCGCGGTCTGCGCCCGCATCCGCATCAGCATGCGCTTGACGTCGGGATGCACGAAGATCGCATCGGAGCCGTCACCCTTGTTGCCGAGGGCGCGGCCCTGCTTGCGCTCTTGTGCGTACGACAATGCCTGCTGATAGGCGCGGTCGGCAACACCGACGCCCTCGAGGCCGACGCCGAGGCGGGCCTGGTTCATCATCGTGAACATGCAGCGCATGCCCTGGTTCTCTTCGCCAACCAGGAAGCCGATGGCGCCGCCATGATCGCCCATTGTCATGGTGCAAGTGGGCGAGGCATGCATGCCGAGCTTGTGCTCGACGCCGCTTGCGAAAATGTCGTTGCGCGCACCCAGCGAGCCATCTTCGTTGACCATGAATTTCGGCACAAGGAACAACGATATCCCCTTGGTGCCGGCCGGCGCGTCCGGCAGGCGCGCCAGCACGAAATGCACGATGTTGTCGGTCATGTCGTGCTCGCCATAGGTGATGAAGATCTTCGTCCCCTTGATGCGATAGGTGCCGTCGGCCTGCTTCTCGGCGCGGGTGCGCAGCGCGCCGACGTCGGAGCCGGCCTGCGGCTCGGTCAGCTGCATCGTGCCGGTCCATTCGCCGGAGACGAGCTTCTCGAGATAGATCTTCTTCAGCTCATCGCTGCCATGCGCGTCCAGAGCCTCCATCGCCGACGCCGTCAGCAGCGGGCAGAGGCCGAAGGCGACGTTGGCGGCGCTCCAGATCTCGGTGCAGGCGGCGTTGATCGCGAGCGGCAGGCCCTGACCGCCAAAATCCTCGGGGCCGGAGACCGCGTTCCAGCCGCCCTCGGTCCAGCGCTTGTAGGCATCCGGCCAGCCCGGCGCGGTCGTGACCTTGCCGTCGCTGAGCTTGATCCCGTGCTCGTCGCCGACCTTGTTGAGCGGCGCCAGCACGTCGGTTGCGAACTTGCCGGCTTCCTCCAGCACGGCGCTCACGATATCGCCGTCGAAATCGCCGTAATGGCCGGCCTCCATGGCAGCCTTCAGGCCGGCGCCGTGGTTGAGCGACAGCAGCATGTCAGAGATCGGCGCGCGGTAGGTCATGGCTCACTCCCGGGGAGACAGTTCTTGCCGCCGTATTCCCATGAAACGGGGGAGGTCTCAACTGTCAGGAGGGGTGGCGGAGCGGCCGTCGAGAGCGGGGTGGCGTAGCGCCCCTATCAGGCATGGCGCGGCGCCGCCGGCGCCTGTGGTATTTTGCCCCTCCGGGCGGTTGAAATGCCGCGCCTCTCCCTATAGACCGGCACCACTCGAGGGAATCCGCGGGCGCTCGTGTCGCCGCCGTTCCCACGGGCCTGATGGGGCGTAGCCAAGTGGTAAGGCAGCGGATTTTGATTCCGCCATTCGGAGGTTCGATCCCTCCCGCCCCAGCCAGCGCTTAGCTCGCGGCGCTTACTCGGTCGCTTCCATGTGGTTTTGGTCCACGACCCGCAGCGTCCGCCGCACCATGCCCTCGACAATGACCGTCGATTCGCTTGGACGCAGATGGATCGCCGTGGACCTGAGCAGCCATGGCAACACCGACTGCTCGAGCCGCTCTTCATAGGCGTGGCGCATCATGTCGAATGCCATCAGGCCTGGACCCGCCAGGATGACATGGTGTGGGCGCAGCACCGATATCGTTGCGGCGACCGCCTCGGCGAGGGCGCGACCTGCCTGCAGGAACAGCTGCTCGAGACGTGGATCGCCGCCCAGCGCACGCTCGCGCAACAGAGCCATCTGTCCTTCGGACGGCTGCTGCGAGTCCGCCGGCGGCAGATCGAGAAAGGTGCGGGCGTCGCGGTAGAGCGCATAATCGGCAAGATAAGCCTCGATGCAGCCGCGCTGGCCGCAGCGGCATTGCGGGCCGTCCGGCGCCAGCTTGACATGGCCGATCTCGCTGCCGGCGCCCCAGCGTGCTTCACCATCGGCAACGACGCCCATCCCGATGCCGTGACCGACCATGATCGTGGCCGAGAGGCCTTGCGCCAATGCCGGTTCGGCGGACGTGAGGGCGAGCGCGACCGCGACAGCGTCGTTCGCCATCACGACCTCGACCCCGAACGCCTGACGTATCGGCGTCGCCAGATCGACTTCGGTGATCGACAGCGCGGGACTCCACAGCGTCGTGCCGGTGTCGACGTTCACGATGCCTTGCAGCGCAATCCCGATTCCCAATAGCCGATGGCGCGGCGTCGCCGTCGCATCGAGCAGCGCATTGATCTGCGCGATCACGAGATCGCGCAGCGCGCCTGCATCGAGCGCGCGCGTCGACAGTGCAAGTCGCGACTGCGCCACGCCGGAGCCCCGGAAATCCGCGATCAGCGTCTCGATCAGGTTCATACGCACGGAGATCGCGACGATGCGCCCGAACTCCGGGTTCAAGGTCAGCAGCACGGCCGGCCGGCCGCGGCGACGGCCATTCGGCCCGTCCGCATCCTCTTCGTCGGGATCGTCGGACCATGCGGTTGCCGCTGTCTCGGTCTCGCACAGCATCTCTTCCGCGATCAGCCGCGACGTCAGGCCTGAAACGGCCGGGAAGCTCAATCCCGTGTTCCGGGCGAGCTCCACACGCGGCAACGGCCCTTGGCGTCGCAAGACTTCGACCAGGCGACCACGGTTCGAGCCGCGGGCCACGGTTGAAACGCGTCTCGGCGGCTCAGTCTGGTCAACCATGTTGCCCCTTTAATTCTGTTGGTGAATTTAATATGCGCGCGGTGCAGTACTGTGGCGTAAAAAGCACATTCGGAAAACGTCTTTGGGCGCCATGTTTACTAATATCGTACCTTATGTACTATTTACGCTTGAATAAGACGCTCGTACATCCTGATCTTGACACTTTACGCTGCGTCATTTCTTCGCGGCGTAAATAAAATAAGGGCGCAAAAGCGCTGTGAAGCCCCGGAGTGGGTGAACAAAGGGAGATACACATGAACGGATCAATCAAGAAATTGATAGTGCCGCTGCTCGCGACCGCCGCCGCGCTCGCGATGGCCACGGGGATGGCGCAGGCTCAGCAGAAAAAGACCATTGCGCTGGTCACCAATGCCGCGGCCGATTTCTGGACCATCGCGGGCCGTGGGCTCGAGAAGGCTCAGAAGGAGCACCCGGAATACGACATCCAGTTGATCGTCACCAACGAGGCCACCGCGGCCGGCCAGCGGCGCGAGTTGGACGACCTGCTGGTGCGCGGCGTCGCCGGCATTTCCATCTCGGTGGATGATGCGCCGCACGCAACCGAAGAGCTCAACAAGGTTGCGGCCAAGACCGTGCTGATCACGACGGACAGCGACGCGCCGCAGAGCAATCGCCTTGCCTATATCGGCACCGACAACGTCGCGGCCGGACGCCAAGCAGGCGAGGAGATCAAGAAGGCGCTGCCGAACGGCGGCAAGATCGCGCTGTTCGTCGGCACGATGGATGCGGACAATGCCCGCGAGCGGGTGCAGGGTATCAAGGACGCGATCGCCGGCACCAAGGTCGAGCTGGTCGACGTGTTCACCGACCAGGTGGACTTCGCCAAGGCCAAGGCGAACATGGAGAACGTGCTCGTCAAATATCCCGACATCGCGCTGTTGTCCGGCCTTTGGAGCTACGAGACACCGCTGATCTACGACGCCGTCAAGGCGGCGGGCAAGGCCGGCAAGGTGAAGATCGTCGGCTTCGACGAGGACCAGCGCACGCTGCGGGGCGTTTCCGACGGCACGATCGAATCGACGGTGGTGCAGCAGCCCTACGAGTTCGGTTATCTCTCCGCCACCAACATCATCAAGACGCTGAACGGCGACAAGTCCTGGATCCCGGCGGGCGGCAAGCTGATCGTGCCGACCAAGGTAATCAGCAAGGCCAACGTCGCGGCATTCACCGCAGACATGAAGAACCTCCTCAAGAAGTGAGTATCAGGCGCCCGGCGGCACGTCCGCCGGGCGTCGTGCGGGAGGAAATGAATGGCGGAAATCCTGTTCGAACTCGCCGGGATCAGCAAATCCTATCCCGGGGTCATGGCCCTCGATGACGTCAGCCTGCGGGTGTACCGCGGCGAGGTGTTGGGCCTGATCGGCGAGAACGGCGCCGGCAAGTCGACGCTGATGCGCGTGCTCGGCGGCGTGATCGCGCCGAGCGAGGGTGTGATCCGCATCGGCGGTAACGACTACGCGCGGATAACGGTGAACGAGGCGACGCAGGCCGGCATCGCCTTCGTGCATCAGGAATTGAACCTGTTCGAGAATCTCGACGTCGCCGCGAACGTCTTCATCGGGCGCGAGAAGCTGATGGGCGGGCCGCTGAAGCTGGTGGACAGCGCGCAGATGCGCGCCCGCGTGACGCCGCTGCTGGAGCGGCTGGGTGCGGATTTCGCGCCGGATACGCTGGTCGAAGACCTGTCCATCGCCGAGCGTCAGATGGTGGAGATCGCCAAGGCGCTCTCGATCGACGCCCGCGTGATCATCATGGACGAGCCGACCTCCAGCCTGACGATTTCGGAGACGGAACGGCTGCTCGAGGTGATTGCCGACCTGAAGGCACACGGCATCTCGGTGATCTATATCTCCCACCGGCTCGGCGAGATCATGACCTGCGCCGACCGCGTCGTGGTGCTGCGCGACGGCCGCACGGTGGGAGAGCTGGCGCGGAACGAGCTAAGCCATGCCGCGATGATCCGGCTGATGATCGGCCGCGACCTGAAAGCGCTGCATACTCCGCCGAAATACCCGCCGCAGCCGGGCGGCTGCGACATCGTCGGCGTCGTGACATCGGCTTTTCCCGACCGGCAGGTTGATCTTTCCGTGCGGCATGGCGAGATCCTGGGCCTGGCGGGGCTGGTAGGCGCCGGCCGCACCTCTCTTGCCCGCGCGGCCTTCGGGGTTGACCCGCTGCTGGGCGGCGAGATCAGGATCGACAGCGCGCCGATCGCAATCGCATCGCCGCGCGACGCGATCAGCCAAGGCATCTATCTGGTGCCGGAGGATCGCAAGAAATCCGGGCTCGTGCTGGAGCTGCCGATTCGCGAGAACATGACGCTGGCGAGCCTGTTGGATCATGCGCGGATGTGGCTGGTCAGCGGCGCGGCCGAACGCAAGGTCGCGAAAGAGCAGGTCAGGCGCCTCTCCATCAAGGCGCCGAGCATCGACATGGAGGTGGTGACGCTCTCCGGCGGCAACCAGCAGAAGGTCGTGCTCGGCAAATGGCTGTCCATGAAGCCGCGCGTGATGTTCTTCGACGAGCCCACTCGCGGCATCGATGTCGGTGCCAAGAGCGAGATCTACGCGCTGATGCGCGACCTCGCCGACCATGGCGTCGCGATCGTGATGATCTCGTCGGACATGGAGGAAGTCATCGGCGTCTCCGACCGGGTGGCGGTGATGCATGAAGGCAGCGTCAGCGGCGTGCTCGAGCGGGAGCAGTTCAGCGAATACAACGTATTGCGACTGGCCATGGGCCAGGCGCTGGAAACCGCGGAAGCGGCCGCGCCATGATCAGGAAAGAGCTCGGTCTGGGATTGCTGCTGGTGGTGATCGCCGCCATCACGGGCGCGATCAATCCCGCCTTCCTGTCGCTGGTGAACCTTTTGAATATGGCCAATCTGATCGGCCTGTTCGGTGTGTTCGCGCTCGGCGAGGGGCTCGTGATCATCACCGGCGGCATCGACCTGTCGCTCGGCTCGATGTTTGCGCTGCTCGGCGTCGTGTTCGTCGACCTTCTGACGACCTACGACGTGCCGTGGCCTCTGGCGCTGGCGGCCGTGCTGCTGGGCGGGCTGGTGCTTGGCGGCATCCAGGGGTTCCTGATCACCCGGCTGAAGATGCAGCCCTTCATCGTGACGCTGTGTGGGTTGCTGATCTATCGCGGCGCCGCCCGTTACTACACGAGCGATTCGACCCGCGGCTTCGGTTATGGCGACGAGGCGGCGACACTGAGCAACATCGCCTCGGGCAATGTGGCGGGAATCCCGAACACCTTCATCCTCCTGATCGTCCTTGCGCTGATCCTCGCTGTGCTGCTGCACCGCTCGGTCTACGGGCGCTGGCTTTATGCCGTCGGCAAGAACGAGGAGGCGGCGCGCTTCTCGGGCATCAGCACAAACGTCGTGATCGCAACCGCCTATATCATCAGCGGCGGGCTCGCCGGAGTTTCAACAGTCTTGTTCGTGTTCTACACGAACTCGGTCTCGCCGAGCTCCTTCGGCAATTTCTACGAGCTCTACGCGATTGCGGCCGCCGTCCTGGGCGGGTGCAGCCTGCGCGGCGGCGAGGGGTCTATTCTCGGTATCGTGCTGGGCACGGCGCTGCTGCAGGTGTTGCAGAACCTCGTGAACATCCTGGGCATTCCCAACTCGCTGAACTTCGCGGTGATGGGCACGGTCATTCTGATCGGCGTGTTGGCGGATCAGCAATTGCAGGCACGACGGCGCCGCAAGCTGGCGCTGGCCGGCCTCGCCCGTGCGGCGCCGAAATCGACATTGGCCGAGCAAGTCCAAGGCGCGTCACCGCGCCCCGCGGATGCATTGCCGGCGAGAACGGGTGATCGGGCATGACAGATCCACGCTCCAGTTGACACAAGGCCGCCTGGTCGGCGGCCGCTGGGGGAGGGAGCGCGTTCCAGGCTCGAGGGCTTTGGGCAGGGGCGTGAAGGCGAAACAAGCAAAGCCTGAGACGGCGGGAGGACGAGACAAATGTTGCGCAGGTTTATAAACACCGCAGGGGTGTGCGGTGTGGGGATTGCTTTCTCATCGCTGTTTTGCGGTGGAGTATATGCGGCCGATTTTTCGACGAAAGCTGCACCTGTTCCTTATGCGGCTGACGATTTCTGGACGAGACCGTATCTGTTCGGCGATCTCGGCAGGACCAGGCTGAAGGAGCAGGGCATCGATATCGGCCTGACGCTCGGTAACGAATCCGTCGGCAATCTCTCCGGTGGAAGCAGGAACACCGCAGCCAACGCCGGTCAGTTGTGGTTTGGCGCGAAGCTGGACATGGGGAAACTCGCCGGCATCCCCGGCGGCACCGTCGGTCTCACGCTGGTCGATCGCTTCGGCAAGAATCTGAATACCGAAGCGGACATTCCCGCCCTGCAGCTGACGAACGAAGTGTTCGGCCGCGGCAATATTCTGCGCCTGACGCAGCTCTACTACTCGCAGAAGCTTTTCGATGACCGCCTTGAACTCAAAGGCGGCCGTCTTCCGGTCGGCTCGGACTTCTTCTTCGGCCTGTGCGAGTTCATCAACCTGACCTTCTGCGGCGGCCAGCCCGGCAACATCCAGGGCGGCTACATCTACAATTGGCCGGTGAGCCAATGGGCCGGGGTCGTCCACTACAAGATCGCGCCGGAATTCACAGTGTCGGTCGGTGTCTACGACGCCAATCCGGGTTACCTGACGACGTCGGACCCAGGCGTCTACTTCTTGCCCGGCATTCCCGCCTCGAATCGCGCCAGTGGCGTGATGGTGCCGGTGGAATTGGTTTGGACGCCGAAGGGGCCCTTGACCGGGACCTGGAGACTTGGCGGCTGGTACGACAGCGCCTCGTCTATTGATGGCGGCCTTCCGGGTGTCATCAGCACCATCCCGGGCGTCGGTGGCGTGCCGGATCAAAATATCAGCGATCAACGCGGCCGCTTCGGCGTCTACGAGTCGATCCTGCAACGATTGACTGTTGACGGTCCCGGTGCGGTAGGCTGGTACACATTCCTCAACACGACCGTCGCCGATCACCGGACGTCGTTCCAGGATTACCAGATCGCCCTGGGCTTCCGGCATACCGGAACGTTCTCCTGGCGTCCCCAGGACGAAGTCGGCTTCGCGGTGGGCACGACCCACGTGAACACGGCGGCCCTCAGTCCCAACGCCGGCGGCAACGAAGTGCCGCTCGAGGTCTGGTACGGATGGCAGGCGACCGGCTGGCTGAACCTCAAGTTCGACGCCCAATATGTCATCAATCCCGGCGGGCGCGGCTATAACGCCGTGGGCGTGAAGACCGACAATGCCGTGGTTCTTGGTATGCGCACCGAGGTCCACTTCTGACGGGACGCTCACCCGTCTGATGCGAAAGGTGGGGCATGCCCGTCCCACCGGAGCGCACGCAACATGTGGCGGGGGCGCGCCGCGCCCCCCCCCCGCCCGCGCCAGCGGGACATAGAGAGGTTTTAGGCTGGGGGGCGGCGGGGTGTTTTAAAAAAAAAAAAATA
>NZ_JBVVPM010000055.1:21614-51425 GCF_055811255.1 Bradyrhizobium sp. MI1.11 | reverse complement strand
CGCGGGGTGCAAACCGCGGCAGGCCATTCCTCACGGAACAGGTCGAGAATAACTGATCGCGCTATTACAAGGGTGGGTTAGCGCAGCGTAACCCACCTCTTCTGTCTCTGCGGATACGAACAGTGGCGGGTTACGCCTTCGGCTAACCCACCCTACAAGCAAAACAAAAATGGCCGGGATTGCTCCCGGCCATTTGCGTTTGTGCGTGCCGTTACCGCGGCGGCGCAGTGCCGGGCGGGGGCGGCGGCAGCGAAGCCTGGCCGCCGTTGAGCAACGGCGTGATGTTGCGGACGGTGACGCGGCGGTTGATCGCGCTCGGTCCTTGCGTCTGCTCCTTCAGGTACTGCTCGCCATAGCCCTGCGACGTCAGGTTCTCGGACGGCACACCGAATTGCTGGGTCAGCAATTCGGCCGCGGCCTGCGCACGACGATCCGACAATGACAAATTGTCGACGTCGTTGCCGACCGCGTCGGTGTGACCTTCGATCAAGAACACCACGCGCGGGTTGGCCTGGATCGCACGGTTAAGACCGTCGGCGATCGACTGCAGCTTCGCCGCCTGGTCTGGTGGGATGGTCCACGATCCCGTCTCGAAGTTGATCGTGTTGAGGTCGATGCTCGGCATCTGCATGCGAACATTGGGGCTGTAGCGGATCTCGTCGAGTGTGTAGCGACGGTTGATCCGCTGCACCGGCGGCGCCACCATCGTCTGATAGATCACGTCCGGCGACGCCTCCTCGGCATCGACGATATAGCGATCGTAGGGAATGTTCACGACGGGCGGCGGAGCGTCGACATAGAAACCGCCGACCGACTGCGGATCGCGGTAGCTGTTATCGATGATGACGAGCTCGCGCCCGGCCGGGTCCCTGCGGATTCGCCGCAGCAGCCGACCGTCCGGACCGACAACAGTAACGATCTCGCTGCCGTCGGGACGGATCACCACGGTGCGGGTATCGGCGCCGACAGTCTCGGTGCGGATGTCGCGGGCGCCATAGCGGAAGCGATAGAGATCGTTGCCGCGGACGTATGTCTGCCCACCCGGATCGCGGATGATGATGCGGTCCGGCTCGGTGTAGACGGTGCGGCCGCCTTCGATGCTTTCGCGGCGCTGGTTGCGGTAGTCGGCGATGGTGGCGCCGATCACGGCACCGGCAACGACACCTGCACCGATCGCGAGCGGTGTCAGGTCACGCTGCGGCGGACGCGGCGGTGGCGGCAGGGGCGTGGTCGTCGTGGGCGCGGCGCGGAAGGCCGGCGCAACCGTGGGCGTCGCGTATTGCGCCCTGTTGGGCGGCGGGGTCGCAGCCGCCGAGCCCGGGACGGTGCTCGGTGCTGCGGCGCCGGCGGGGGGAGCCGGCGGCCGGGGCGGGGCAGCTGTCTGCGGCTGGGTCGGCGGAGCTCCGGCAGCGGGCGCGCCAGCAGCGGGTGCACCACCCTGGCGTCCCGGGGGCGATGTCACGGCGCCACCGGGGGCCGGCGTCGTTGTCGGGGCAGGGGTTGCGCCGGGCGCGGGCGTTGCGCCCGGTGCCGGCGTTGCGCTCGGCGCGGGACCCGGACGGCCGGACGGCGTCGGGGTGGCCCCTGGCGCCGGTGTCGTCGTTGGAGCGGGCGTGGCGCCTGGAGCCGGTGTCGGTGATCCCGCCGCCGAGGGCGCACGTCCGCCGGGGGTCGGCGCACCGGGACGGCCAGTCGGCGGCGTACTGCCCGGAGCCGGCGTCGCGGTCGGCGCAGGAGTCGCGGTCGGTGAAGGTGTACTTGTCGGTGTAGGTGTGGCGGCCGGAGCGGGCGCGCCCGGTCGCACCGTCGGCGCGGGCGCAGGCGACGGTGTCCCCGTGGGCGCCGGCGCGGGATGGCCTTGAGGAGTTGCTGCCGGTGGCGGCGGTGGTGTCGGGTGAGCCGCAGGCGGCGGAGGCGTGGGTGCGTGCTGCTGCGGAGCCGCGGCGGGCGGCGGCGCTGGAGGCGTGGGAGCCGGGCGTGCCGCGGGCGGTGCAGGAGGCGGCGCATGCTGTTGCGGAGCCGCAGCCGGGGGCGGCGCAGGCGGCTTCGGGGCGGCAGGCGGCGGTGGGGGCGGCGGCGGTGCCGGACGAGCCGCAGGTGGCGGCGGAGGCGGCGGCGGTGCTGCTGGGCGCTGCGGAGCGGCCGCCGGCGGAGGCGGCGCGGGCGGATGGGGCGGTGCAGCTGCGGGCGGCGGTGCGGTCGGGCGCGCGGGCGCCGCAGGCGGCGGTGTAGCCGGGCGCGCGGGCGCTCCCTTCGGCGGCTCCTTCGGTTTTCCGTCAGGGCCGGTCTCTTGTGGCTGCGCCTGCGCGATCACGAGCGGCGGCGCGCCTTGCGCATGTGATGCGGAGCTTGCGAACTGCATCGCGGTCAGAGCCGTGGTGGCAAGCAGCACGAAACGAAGATTAGTCATGATGGTGAACTTCCCCGGAAGGTTCTTTGACGAAGTGTTGGGATGAACAGCTACGCGTTAGGCCGGATTGTGGCGGACGAAGCCGACGCGGCGCGATTTATTTCTGCACGCAAATCACCTCACTATAGTGACGTTCATTGCGCATTCAGACGCAGGTTGCAATTGCCTCCGATGTGATGCGTCGCCTCATGCGCGATCCCGCGGCGGACTTGCATCCGTCGCAGGATTCGGCGTGAGCGGTCCGTTCGGCCCGCGCGATGGAATCTCTTCAGGCATGCGGCCCGGCAGTTCGTCGGGTGGCGTCGGCGCGCCGGGCTCGCGCACCGGCGGCGCGATTTCAGGCTGCGGATTGCCCGGCGGAATCCCCGGCGGCGGCTCGGTGGGCGTGCCCGGCGTCGACGGCGGAATCTCGGGCGGCTCGATCGGCATTACATCGAGACCTTGCGGTTGTCGCCGAGATCGGGCCGCGTGTTCGTCACCGCCGCGGCCGCCATCTTCACATAGGAGATCACCGTGCCGGGCGAATCCCAGAACTCGGCATCGTCAGGCGTGACCTTGAGCACGCGAATGTTGGGATCTTCCGCAGAGTCCCACCACGCCTTGGCCGGCGTCGCGAACAGCTCCTTGATCTTCGCACGGTCATTGGAGACCACGGCAGTGCCCGTCAGCGACACGTATTTTTGGCTGCCCGCATCCGCGAACGACAGGTTGATGGACGGATTGCGCGCGATCTCATCGTCCTTGTGACGCCGCGCGTCGGTGAGGAAATAGATCGTGTCCGCGTTGCGATCGAGATAGGCGCTCATCGGCCGCGCGCGGAGCTTGTCGCCATCGCGCGTCACCAGCATCGCGAATCCGATCGACTTCATCAGATCCCACACGCGATCCAAATCGCGATCGACGTCGCGAGCATTGTCGTTGGCCATGTCGTGCTCCTTCTTGCAAGGGACGACAACGGCGGGCGCGGAACGAGGTTCCGGCCGCAAGAAGGAACTTTATCTATTCCGGCGCGTGGCAAACCGCCTCGATGTTGTGTCCGTCGGGATCGAGCACGAAGGCGCCGTAATAGGTTGGATGATAATGCGCCCGGATCCCGGGCGGCCCGTTGTCGCGCCCGCCCGCCGCAATCGCCGCCTTGTAGAATGCATCCACCACAGCGCGGTCCTTTGCCAGGATCGCGACATGCACCGGCTTGTTCAGCGCGCCCTCGCCGCCGATCCAAAAATCCGGCTTGCCGTCGGCGCCGAAGCCGGCGGCCGGATCGTGTCCGGTCTGCTCCTGCGTGACCTCCATGATCAGGCTGTAGCCGAGCGGCGCCAATGCCTTGGCGTAGAACGCCTTGGCGCGCTCATAGTCGGAGACCGGGAAGCCCATATGGTCGATCATCGCTACCTCTGTCGTTCGTCGTCAGCGCGACAGGAACGTATTGCTCCGCGTCTTGCGCGCAACCACAAAGCCGCGCGCGACCATGTCAGCGATACAATCTTCCCGCCAATCCTTTTGTGACAGATGCTCGATCACCACCGCGCGGGGCCATTGCGATTGCGGCGCGTCGCGGAAGAAGCCGATCAGCACGCGATCCTCGAAGCCCTCGACGTCGATCTTGAGTGAATCGACTCGCGTGATGCCGGCCTCGTCGAGAATGCGCGTCAACCGCAGCGAGGGTACTTTGATCGCCTCCGCGCTGGCCGTGCCGGTGACGACATGCGTGGCGCCGAGATTGCCGCCGCCGCTCTCGATCATCAGCTCGCCGTCGTTGTCGCCGGCGGCCGCCTGCACCAGGCGCACCTGCGTCGCTTTCGACGCGGCCCGGTTGAACGAGAGCCGTCCAAACGTCATCGGATGCGGCTCGATGGCGACCACTTTGCCTGATGGCCCGACCTGTCGCGCCATCACCAGCGCAAAGGTGCCGACATTGGCACCGACATCGACGAACACGCCGCCGTCCGGGGTGTGCTGGCGCAGGAAGTCGAGCTCGTCGAGATTGTAATCGGGATTGAACAGCGCGCCGCGCTCGGTCGCGCTGCCCTGGTGATAGAAGCGGAACGATGCGCCCTGGTATTGCACGTCGACGGGACCACTGCGCAGCAGGTTCACCAATCGCGAAAGCCACGGCCGGAACGCTCCGCGCTTCAGCCGCGACTGTGTCGCGAGGCGAATGATCGCGGCCTGCGCCGCATTCGGCGCAAACGCGCCGAACGGCGCGGACGAAGGGGCATTGTCGGTCGCCAAGTCAAAGTCCTCGTTGCAAGCGGCGCATGCATAGCCGGTTTTGCCGGGGACTCCAATCGTTCACGAGGGGTCGGTAGCCCGGATGGAGCGCAGCGCAATCCGGGTTTCGCCTCTCGATGGACTGTCCCGGATTGCGCTGCGCTCCATCCGGGCTACAGCTGCTAGCCTCACGCCGCCTTTTTCGGCGCCTTGCGCTGGCCCAGGAATCGCCCGAGCAGCTTGCGCTTGCCCTTGCGCGGGATCAGGTCGATATCGCTGACGAGTTTTGCACCGCCCTTGCGGCGCTCCAGCACGATCTTGCGGCTGTGAAAGGCCTCCAGCTCGACACGATGCGCGACGCTGACGATGGTGGCCTTCGGCAGCTCGTCGGTGACCATCTTCATCATCTTGTCCTGGCTCTTCTCGTCGAGCGCCGAGGTGGCCTCGTCGAGCACGACGATATCAGGGCTGTGCAGCAACAGCCGCGCAAAAGCGAGACGCTGCTTCTCGCCGCCAGACAGCGTCTGGTCCCACGGTGCTTCTTCCTCGATCTTGTCCTTGAGATGGTCGAGACCGACCTTGTGCAAGGCCTCGCCGATCTCCTCGACGGTCCAGTCATCTTCCGCGCCGGGATAGGCGACCGCGCGGCGCAAGGAGCCTGATGGCACGTAGGGTCGCTGCGGCAGCATGAACAGCCGCCGGTCGGGATGGAAATTGACGCTGCCGCCACCCCATGGCCAGAGCCCGGCGATGGCGCGCACCAGCGTGCTCTTGCCGGTGCCGGATTCGCCGGCCACCAGGAGCCGCTCGCCAGCCTCGATCACCACCTCGGTCTCGCCGACCACGGCGGTACCGTCATCAAGCGTGACGGAGAGGTCGTTCAGCTCCAGCATGGCGTCGTTGCTGGTCTCCCCACGCTTGATGCGACCGATTCCGTCGCCCTGCTCGGCGCGCTCGAGGCCGTCGAGCGACATCATCAGCGAGGCGATGCGGCGAGCGCAGGCATTCCAGTCGGCGAGCCGCGGATAATTGTCGACCAGCCAGCCGAACGCGCTCTGCACGATGGTGAAGGCGGAAGCCGCCTGCATCACCTGCCCCAACGTCATGCTGCCGTCGAGGAATTTTGGCGCGCAGAGCAGGAGAGGGACCACGGGAGCAACAAGACTCGATCCCTGCGACACCAGCGTGGTGCGCATGTGCTGGCCCGCCAGTCGCGCCCATTGCCGCAGTACATTCGTGAAGTTGCGGTCGATGCCGTCGCGCTCTTCCTCCTCGCCGCCGAGCAGCGCGATGCTCTCGCCATTCTCGCGCACGCGCGTCAGCGTGTAGCGGAAATCGGCCTCGGCCTGGTTCTTGTCCTCGGAGACCTGCACGAATTGGCGGCCGATCACCAGGATCGAGCCCGATGCGATTCCCGCATAAAGCATCGCGGCGATCACCAGGAAGCCGGGAATGGTCACCGACGATCCCGCAAGCGTGACGGTGAGCGCGCCGCCGATGGTCCAGAGCACGACGATGAAGGTCGCGGCCGACAGCAGCGCGGACGTCACGCCGGCGAGGAAATCCACCGGCGAATCGGTCGCGACGCGCAGATCCTCCGCGATCCGGTATTCCGGATTCTTGTGGTCGCCGCTGACGAGATTGAGCTGGTAATAGCGGCCGTTGCCGAGCCAGCGCGTCAGCACGCTGGCCGTCAGCCACGCCCGCCAGCGCCGCTGGATGCCCATGCGCGCGAACACTTGCGCCACGCCGAGCACGATGCTGCCGATCGCGAGCGGGAAGAACACCGCGGTGAGATGGAAGACGGTGGACGCCTCGCGTTTTTCGATCGCGTCGAAGATCGCCCGATTCCAGACGTTGATGCCGTATTGGAAGCCGACGGTCAGGACGATCAGCACGCCGAGGCCGATCGAGAACGGCCACGCCAGCCGGTCGCCGTTGCGGCCCCAGAAGCCGCGCGCGCTGATCCAGAAGCGGGTGAGGAGGTAGTCCTTGCGGGCCTGCTCGGCCTCTTCGGGCGATTGCTCCGGGTCGGGCTCGACCAACTCGGGCGGCGGCGGAGCCTCTTCCTCGCCGGTCTCGCCGACGATTTCGACGATGGGCGGCTTCTTGCCCGATTCGCGCTTTCTGGCCGGCTTTTGCATGGCCGGATAACGCAAGCTAAATCAAAAGGTTCCACTCGGTTCCGAGTGTCGGATCATTCGGCGGCGCCGTCGCGCACCCGGCGTCGCGCGAGCCGGTGCAGCACGCGCGATAGCTGATCGATCGCATAGGGCTTCTGCACGAGCTCGAAATCGACCTTGCCGTCCTGGGACAGCGCCTCGCTGTAGCCGGTGGTCAGCACGACCGGCACGCCGATGCCGCGCTCGCGGACTGCCTGCGCGAGATCGAGCCCGGTCATGCCGGGCATCACGATGTCGGAGAAAACGACATCGAAGCGATCGGAATCCATGACCAGCTCGGCGAGCGCATCAGTTGCATTGTCGATCAGCGTGATGCTGTAGCCGAGCTCGGTGAGGCCGTCGGCCGCGAAATTGGCGAGCTCGATATTGTCCTCGACCAGCAGCACCGACATGCCGCTACCGGCCACAGCCGGGGCCGTGTTCGGTGCCTGCCGCTGCGGCAGCAGGTGCGGCGCCACGCGCGGCAGATAGAGCGAGAAGGTGCTGCCGTGGCCCACTTCGCTGGTGACTGTCACCTCGCCGCCGGACTGCCGGGCGAAGCCGAACACCTGCGACAGGCCGAGACCGGTGCCGTGGCCGACCTGCTTGGTGGTGAAGAACGGCTCGAAGATGCGCTCGAGCCTCGCAGCCGGAATGCCGATGCCGGTGTCGCTGACGGCAATGCCGACGAAGCCATGTTTGTCAGCAAGGTCATGTTTGCCGGAAAGCTCATGGTTGCCTGAAAGCTCAGGGTTGGCCGAGACGGGAGCCCGCGTGTCCGCAATCGTCGCCGCGGCCTCGACCTCGAAAACGATCCTGCCCTTGCCGTGCATGGCATCGCGCGCATTGGTCGCCATGTTGATCAACGCCGTCTCGAACTGGCTCGCATCGGCATTGACGAGACAGGGCTCGGCCGGCAGCCGCATCGCAATTTCGATCGCGGGTCCGAGCAGCGTCGCGAGCATGTCGTGCAGCGACTGCAGCCGCGCGCCGACGTCGAACACTTCCGGCTTCAAGGTCTGGCGCCGCGCAAAGGCGAGCAGCTGCGAGGTCAGCTTGGCCGCGCGCCCGACCGCGTCCGCGATGGCGGTGATGTAGCGCTGGCGCCGCTCCTCGCTCAGCTGCGGCCGGTTCAGCAGGTCGACGGAGGCGCGAATCACGGTCAGGAGGTTGTTGAAGTCGTGCGCGACGCCGCCGGTGAGCTGGCCGAGCGCCTCCAGGCGCTGGCTGTGCTTGAGCGCCTCCTCGGCTTCGCGCCGCGCGGCTGCCTCGGCCTGAAGATGCTGGGTGCGCCGGAACGCGAACGCCAGCAGCAGAAACAGCAGCGCGGTGGCGGGAATACCGAACACCAGATGCTGGCCCATGGTGGCGAACCAGCGCGCGCGGATTGCCGAGGTCTCCAGCCCCGCGCTGACATAGATCGGGTATTCGGCGATGCGTCGGTAGCCGATGCGCCGCTCGACCTCGTCCGATGGCCAGGCGATGGTGATGAGGCCATGCTCGGGGTGAGCTGCGATGCTCCGGCCAACCGGCCCGTTAGGATCGAGCCTGAGGTCGCGGTCCAGCCGCGGAAGATGCGCCAGCACCACGCCGTCGGTACGTGCCATGGCGAGGAAGCTGCCGGGATCGGAGCCGATCCTGGCATAAAAGCTCTCGAAATATTCCGGCAGGACGGAGGCCTGGATCACGCCGATGAAGCTGCCGTCGTCGGAGCTGCGGCGGCGGCTGACCCCGAAGAAGCGCGCGCCCTGATAGGGCTGACGCGGCGTCAGGGGAACGCCAATGTAGCTGCCGATGGTCTGGTCGACATGGGCGGCAAAGTAGTCACGGTCCGCAAAGCTCTGCGCCGGCGGCGGCGAGGCCAGGCTGTTGACCAGCGACTTTCCGTCCGCATCGAAGATCCATGCCGATTTGAGCTGCGGCAGCGAATCGGTCAGTTGCTTCAGGCGGCGGTGCAGGGCCGGTTCGCGCGAGCGGATGATGTCGTCGGGCATGTCGCGCACCACCTCGTTGATCTCGGCGAGGCTGCGGTCGATGGTCTCGAACACCTTGAGCGCGTGCTCGTGCGCGACATCGAGGGTGCGCTCGATCTCGCGGTCGGCGATCTCTTTGGTCGAGGTGTAGGAGATCGAGGCGGCGATCGCGAACAGCGCAATCGGCAGCGCCAGGGACGCAGCCATCATCCACTGCAGCAATCTCAGCGAATTGCGTTGTGCGCCCTGCACGGTCGCTCCGGTCCCACGCCGGAGAGCTTACTTGAATTTCGCGCCGGGAAGGAAGCGGCTTGTAGCTGGAACCAGAGGTTGCAACTCGTCGGCTTGCCCGCGCAGGGGCGGAGGCGAAATCTACTGGAAGACGCGCCCGCCGTAGAATGCCCCGGCCGTTCCGGCCGGGGATCGCAGCATGAATGACGCCTAGATCTGGCGCTCGACCATCTTGAGCTTGAGCTCCGCGATGGCCTCCGCCGGGTTGAGGCCCTTCGGGCAGGCCTTGGCGCAGTTCATGATGGTGTGGCAGCGATAGAGGCGGAACGGGTCCTCGAGATTGTCGAGCCGCTCGCCGGTCGCTTCATCCCGCGAATCCGACACCCAGCGGTTGGCCTGGAGCAGCGCGGCGGGACCGAGATAGCGCTCGCTGTTCCACCAATAGCTCGGGCACGAGGTCGAGCAGCAGGCGCAGAGGATGCACTCGTAGAGGCCGTCGAGCTTCTCGCGGTCCTCGTGGCTCTGCTTCCATTCCTTCTGCGGCGTCGGCGAGGTCGTCTTCAGCCACGGCTCGACCGAAGCGTACTGCGCATAGAAATTCGTGAGGTCGGGGATGAGGTCCTTCACGACAGGCTGGTGCGGAAGCGGATTGATCTTCACCGCGCCGTCCTTCACGTCGTGCATCGAGCGGGTGCAGGCCAGCGTGTTCTGGCCGTCGATGTTCATCGCGCAGGAGCCGCAGACGCCTTCGCGGCACGAGCGGCGGAAGGTCAGCGACGGGTCGATGTTGTTCTTGATCCAGATCAGGCCGTCCAGCACCATCGGCCCGCAATCATGGGTGTCGACGTAATAGGTGTCGACGCTCGGATTCTTGCCGTCGTCCGGATTCCAGCGATAGACGCGGAATTCACGGACCTCGGTCGCGCCCGCGGGCTTCGGCCACGTCTTGCCGCCGCTGATCTTGGAGTTCTTCGGAAGTGCGAATTCAACCATTTCGATAAAGCTTTCGCTGTTCGCTCAGTACATGCGCGCCGTTTAGTAAACGCGAGCCTTGGGCGGGATGTACTGGACGTCGTTGGTCATGGTGTAGTCGTGAACCGGGCGGTACTCGATCTTGACCTTGCCGGAATCTTCCAGCCAGGCCAGCGTGTGCTTCATCCAGTTCTTGTCGTCGCGCTCGGAGAAGTCCTCGCGGGCATGCGCGCCGCGGCTCTCGGTGCGGTTGGCGGCCGAGTTCATCGTCACCACCGCCTGCGCGATCAGATTGTCGAATTCGAGCGTCTCGATCAGGTCGGAATTCCACACCAGCGAGCGGTCGGACACGGCGATGTCGGTGATGCCGCTATGGACCTTCTCGATCAGGTTCTGGCCTTCGCTCAGGATGTCGCCGGTGCGGAACACCGCGCAATTGTTCTGCATCACGTGCTGCATGCCTTCGCGCAGCTTCGCGGTCGGCGTGCCGCCGGAGGCATAGCGATAATGATCGAGCCGGCCGAGCGCCAGGTCGGACGAATTCGCCGGCAGCTCCGGCTGGCTGGCGTTCGGCGTGAGCTTCTCGGCGAGGCGCAGCGCCGCGGCGCGGCCGAACACGACAAGGTCGATCAGCGAGTTGGAGCCGAGGCGGTTGGCGCCGTGCACGGACACACAGGCGGCCTCGCCGATCGCCATCAGGCCGGGGATGATGGCGTTGTCGTCGCCGTCCTTCTTGGTCAGGACTTCGCCGTGATAGTTCGTCGGGATGCCGCCCATGTTGTAGTGCACGGTTGGGACGATCGGGATCGGTTCGCGCGTCACGTCGACATTGGCGAAGATCTTTGCGGATTCCGAGATGCCCGGCAGGCGCTCGGCCAGCACCGCGGGATCGAGATGGTCGAGATGAAGGAAGATGTGGTCCTTCTTCTTGCCGACGCCGCGGCCTTCGCGAATCTCGATGGTCATCGCGCGCGAGACGACGTCACGCGAGGCCAGATCCTTGGCGGAGGGCGCATAGCGCTCCATGAAGCGCTCGCCCTCGGAGTTGACGAGATAGCCGCCTTCGCCACGCGCGCCTTCGGTGACGAGACAGCCCGAGCCGTAGATGCCGGTCGGGTGGAACTGCACGAACTCCATGTCCTGCATCGGCAGGCCGGCGCGCAGCACCATGCCGCCGCCATCGCCGGTGCAGGTGTGCGCCGAGGTGCAGGATGCATAGGCGCGGCCATAGCCGCCGGTCGCCAGAATCACGGACTGGGCGCGGAAGCGGTGCAGCGTGCCGTCGTCGAGCTTGAGCGCGATGACGCCTCGGCAGGTGCCCTGGTCGTCCATGATCAGGTCGATGGCAAAGAACTCGATGAAAAACTCGGCCGCGTGGCGCAGCGACTGGCCGTACATCGTGTGCAGCATGGCGTGGCCGGTGCGGTCGGCGGCGGCGCAGGTGCGCTGCGCCTGGCCCTTGCCGTAGTCCAGCGTCATGCCGCCGAACGGGCGCTGGTAGATCTTGCCGTCCTCGGTGCGTGAGAACGGCACGCCCCAATGCTCGAGCTCGTAGACCGCCTCGGGCGCGTTGCGCACCATGTATTCGATCGCGTCCTGGTCGCCCAGCCAGTCCGACCCCTTCACGGTGTCGTACATGTGCCAGCGCCAGTCGTCCTTGTGCATGTTACCGAGGGACGCCGAGATGCCGCCCTGCGCCGCGACGGTGTGCGAGCGGGTCGGAAACACTTTGGTGATGCAGGCGGTGCGGAGGCCGGCTTCGCTGCAGCCGACCACGGCGCGCAAGCCCGCGCCGCCGGCGCCGACCACGACCACATCATAGGTGTGGTCTTCGATCGGATAGGCTTTGCCGTTGGTGGCGGGAGCGCCGTTGCCCTTGCCATTGGTCTCTGTGGCCATGGGTTAGACTCCGGAGGAAAGTTTCAGGATCGCGTAGGTCGAGGCGAGCGCCACGGCGAACGAGAAGAAGTTGTTGAGCATGATCGAGATGAGCTTCAGCTTCTCGTTATGGATGTAGTCCTCGATCACGACCTGCATGCCGATCTTCATGTGCCAGGCGCTGGCGAAGATGAAGAGCAGCAGGATCACCGCGATCGGCAGCGAGCCGAGAATCTGTGCGGCGCCGGCCTGGTTGCGGCCGAGCAGCATCATCACGATCACGATCACGGGGATCATCAGCAGCGTCATGGCGACGCCGGTGATGCGCTGGCGCCAGAAATCGGAGGTGCCCGAATGCGCCGCGCCGAGATTGCGCACGCGGCCGAGCGGGGTGCGCATGGAGGAGCCCTTCGGAGCGCCGTGGGATTCGTCGAAACTCATCGGCCGCCTCCGATCGCGTAGGCGATGATCCAGACCAGGACCGTGAGCACGATGCCGCCGATCAACGCGCCCCAGGTCAACGCTTCGCGCTCATTGGCCTTGAAGCCGTAGCCCAGGTCCCAGACGAAATGCCGGATGCCGCTGAGCATGTGGTGCATCAGCGCCCAGGTGAATCCGAACACGATCAGCCGGCCGATGATGCTGCCGGTGAAGGCCTGGACGTGGCTATAGGCGGCCGGGCCGGAGGCCGTCGCAATCAGCCACCAGGCCAGCAGCAGCGTTCCGGCGTAGAGGGCAATCCCGGTGGCGCGATGGACGATGGAAAGTGCCATCGTCAGCGTCCAGCGGTAGACTTGCATGTGTGGCGAAAGCGGTCGTTCGATCCGTGCGGTCATGGGCTTCGATTGCTTTATTGCGGCCCAGCATGGGGCGCGCGGGGATCGCGAAAGGTCGGCTCTATTTACGGAGTCGATTTCACCTGCGCAATCACCAAATCGCCATAAATCGAACCTGGGTTCAGCTCTAGGCCCTTGATGTAACAAGGCCAATCGGGCGCTTGGTATACCAGGGCCATGGCGCACCGGCTAAAGACAGAACAAAAATTCATTCCTTGTCGGAGAGCTGCGGCGCATTGAAATTACTATTGGAACGGCTCTAAGCCGCCGCAGGCCAACCAGGGTTCGAACCAGTCATTCATGACGTTCGGACCGGCAGGGATGATCGGCGAGCAATTTTCAATTTCCGCAAAGCGCACCGATTTTTCGCGAGACGGGCGGATATGCGCAACCTGCATCCCACCCCAGACCGCCGATGCGGCGGTCGACCCGACAAATCAGATCGCCTAGAGCATTGCGGGCAGCTGTCCGGGCGATGCATCGGAGAAGTTGCGAGCCATCGCCGGGGCAGGTCAGGGGTGATTGCAGGACTTGATATCAAGGAGATCCTCGAGCTCACGCTGCTGCTGATCGCAACCGGCGCGCTCTCCGGATTTTTGGCCGGCGTGTTCGGCATCGGCGGCGGCGCGATTCTGGTGCCGGTGTTCTACGAGTGCTTCCGCATCGCCGGTGTGCCGCTGGAGGTGCGCATGCCGCTCTGCATCGGCACTTCGCTCGCCGTCATCATTCCGACCTCGATTCGTTCGTTCCAGGCGCACTACAGGCGCGGCGCCGTCGATCTTGCGATCCTTCGGGTCTGGTGGCTGCCGATCCTGATCGGCGTCATCGCCGGCAGCGTGGTCGCGCGCTACGCGCCGGAGCGGCTGTTCAAGATCGTGTTCGTCGCCGTCGCCTGGTCGGCCGCGGTACGGCTGATCTTCGCGCGCGAGAGCTGGAAACTCGGCGATGATCTGCCGAAAGGCATCTTGATGCGAATCTACGGCTTCTGCGTCGGCATTTTGTCGACGTTGATGGGCATCGGCGGCGGATTGTTTTCGAATCTGCTGATGACGTTCTACGGCCGCCCGATCCATCAGGCGGTGGCGACCTCGTCGGCGCTCGCAGTGCTGATCTCGATCCCCGGCGCGCTCGGCTACATCTATGCTGGCTGGCCTGCGGCGGCCAGCTACCCGGCCGTTGCAGCCCTGCAAATCCCGTTCGCGCTTGGCTACGTCTCCCTGATCGGCGCCGTGTTGGTGATGCCGATGAGCCTTGTAACAGCACCGCTCGGTGTGAAGGCGGCGCATGCGATGTCGAAGCGGACGCTGGAGGTCGCGTTCGGGTGCTATCTGTTTATTGTCGGCAGCCGGTTTGTGATGAGCTTGATAGGCGGGCAGTAGCCGCCGCAAAATCCGTCATTGCGAGCGTAGCGAAGCAATCCAGAATCTTTCCGCAGCGGTAGTCTGGATTGCTTCGTCGCAAGGGCTCCTCGCAATGACGACGAGAGTGCAGCGAACAACAGCCCCTATTTCTTCGCGTAAAGATCCTTGTAAATATCCCGCAGCACGTTTTTCTGCACCTTGCCCATGGTGTTGCGCGGCAGCTCGTCGACCACGAAGACCCGTTTGGGCATCTTGAACTTCGCCAGCCGGCCGTCGAGCGCCTTCAGCACCGCAGCCTCTGTCACATCGGCGCCCTTGTTGCAGACCAGCACCGCCGTGACGCCCTCGCCGAAATCGGCGTGGGGCACGCCGATCACGGCAGATTCGATCACGCCGGGCATGGCATCGATCTCGCTCTCGATTTCCTTCGGATAGACATTGAACCCGCCGGAGATGACGAGATCCTTGCCGCGGCCGAGAATGTGGACGTAACCCTTGGCGTCGATCTTGCCGAGGTCGCCGGTGATGAAGAAGCCGTCGTCGCGGAATTCCGCCTTGGTCTTCTCCGGCATGCGCCAATAGCCCTTGAACACGTTCGGGCCCTTGACCTCGATCATGCCGATTTCGTCGCGCGGCAATTCCTTCGCCGTTTCGGGATCTGTGACGCGCACGGAGACGCCGGGGAGGGGAAAGCCGACCGCGCCGGGCACGCGCTCGCCGTCATAGGGGTTCGAGGTGTTCATGTTGGTCTCGGTCATGCCGTAGCGCTCGAGCACGGCATGCCCCGTGCGCGCCGACCATTCGCGATGGGTTTCGGCGAGCAGTGGCGCCGAGCCCGAGATGAACAGCCGCATGTGTTGGGTGGTCTCGCGCGACAGCGCGGCGTTCTGGAGCAGACGGGTATAGAACGTCGGCACGCCCATCAGCACCGTGGCGCGCGCCATCAGCTTGATGATCAGATCAGGGTCGAGCTTCGGCAGGAAGATCATCGACGCGCGCGCGAACAGCGTCACGTTGGTCGCCACGAACAGGCCGTGGGTGTGGTAGATCGGCAGCGCGTGGATCAGCACGTCCTTGTCGGTGAAGCGCCAGAAGCCGACCAGCGAGAGCGAGTTCGACGCCAGATTGTCGTGGGTCAACATCGCGCCCTTGGAGCGGCCGGTGGTGCCGGACGTGTAGAGGATCGCGGCGAGATCGTCGTTTGAGCGCGGGACCGTGGCGAATTCGCTGCTCGCCTTGTCGGCGGCGTCCGTCAGCGAGCCCTTGCCGTCAGCCCCGAGTGTCTCGACTTTCGCCTTCACCTTGGCGGCGATGGGGGCGAGGCCCTCCGCCTTGGCGGGACCGCAGACCACCAGCGAGGGCTCGGCATCGCCGATGAAGTAATCGAGCTCATTCAGCGTATAGGCGGTGTTGAGCGGCAGGTAGACCGCGCCGGCCCGCACCGTGGCCAGATACAGCACGATGTTGGCCACGGATTTCTCGACCTGAACCGCAACGCGGTCGCCGGGCTTCACGCCGCGCGCGACCAGCACATTGGCCATTTGCCCGGCCCGGGCGATCAGATCGCCATAGCTGATGCGTCCTCCGTCGTGAGTCTCGATCGCGAGGCGCTTCGGATCGTCGAGGCCATCGAACAGGCGGGAAAACAGATTGGCGTTGGCTGCTTGGTTCATGCAAGATTTCCTCGACCGCAAAGGCTTGACCACAAGGCTCGTCAGACAAGGCCGGTCAAAACCGAGGGCTGGATTAGCAAAAACCGCCCCGATGAAGCAACGGAGACAGTTTGCATGACCAAAAACGGGAAACGCGTGGCCTGGGTGACAGGCGGGGGCAGTGGGATCGGGGAGGCCGGCGCCGAGGCGCTGGCGGCTGACGGCTGGACGGTGGTGGTCTCGGGCCGGCGCAAGGACGCCCTGGATACCGTAGTCGCGAAGATCACCGGGGCGGGCGGCGCCGCCGAGGCCATCGCGCTGGACGTGTCGGTCGCCGCCGCCGCCCAGAAGGCTGCCGATCAAATCGTCGCGAAGCACGGCCGCATCGACCTGCTGGTCAACAATGCCGGCATCAATGTCCCCAAGCGCAGCTGGAAGGACATGGAACTGGAGGGCTGGGATAAGCTGGTCCAGGTCAATCTCAACGGCGTGCTCTATTGCATGCGCGCGGTGCTACCGACGATGCGCAAGCAACAGGACGGCTCCATCATCAACGTCTCGTCCTGGGCCGGCCGCCACGTCTCGAAAATGCCGGGCCCGGCCTACACCACGACCAAGCATGCGGTGCTGGCGCTGACCCATTCCTTCAACATGGACGAATGCGTCAACGGCTTGCGCGCCTGTTGCCTGATGCCGGGCGAGGTGGCGACCCCGATCCTGAAGCTGCGCCCGGTGGTGCCGAGCGAGGAGGAGCAGGCCAGGATGCTGCAATCCGAAGATCTCGGCCGCACCATCGCGTTCATCGCGAGCATGCCGGCGCGGGTGTGCATCAACGAACTCTTGATCAGCCCGACGCATAACCGCGGGTTCATTCAGACGCCGCACAACAGGGATTGAGCGGCAGGTAGATCGTCGAGGCTCGTCATTGCGAGCGAAGCGAAGCAATCCAGCGGTGCATCCGCGGTGGCAGCCTGGATTGCTTCGTCGCTTCGCTCCTCGCAATGACGCCCCCCACGAACACACCCGCATTTAGTTTCACCCATCACAAAGAAGTTTAATCCGAAACCGCTTCGCAAACCCTCCCGTAATTCGAGCCAACGACGTCGCTGCTGCTTCACGCTCACAGGTCGCAGCCGCCGTTGTTGCCCACTCGAACGCCGGCAATCGCCGGTCACAATCCAATCGGGAGACCCTCCATGTCGAAACGTATTGCCTATCTCGCTGCCGCCGCGTTCAGCACCCTGGCCATCACCGCGACCGTTGTCGCGCCCGCCCGCGCCGAGGAAAAGACCGTCATGGTCGGCGGCGCCGCGATGTTCCCGTCGAAGAACATCGTCCAGAACGCCGTCAACTCGAAGGACCACACCACGCTGGTGGCGGCGGTGAAGGCGGCCGGCCTGGTGCCGACGCTGGAAGGCAAGGGCCCGTTCACGGTGTTCGCGCCGACCAACGCCGCCTTCGGCAAGCTGCCGGCCGGTACCGTCGACACTCTGGTGAAGCCCGAGAACAAGGCGACGCTGACCAAGATCCTCACCTACCATGTCGTACCCGGCAAGCTCGAGGCGTCCGACCTCACCGACGGCAAGAAGATGAAGACCGCCGAAGGCGAGGAGCTGACGGTGAAGAAGATGGACGGCAAGGTCTGGATCGTCGACGCCAAGGGCGGCACCTCGATGGTGACGATCTCCAACGTCAACCAGTCGAACGGCGTGATCCATGTGGTCGATACCGTGCTGATGCCGGCGACGTAAATACCGCGCGACCCGGCTTCATCCCCGAACCGGATGCGACGAAATGGCGAGCCCGGGGGTCCCCGGCTCGCTTTATTGTGACCATGATAGCCCGCCGGTATCGATTCGATGCCGGGCAGGGCGTAACGAAAGCGGACGCATCGGCGTATAATTGCTGTCAGACGATGTTCAGGACGGAACCATCATGTCGAGCCTCACTGTCACCGACGAGCAGGTCAGCGCCACCCCGGCCAAAGTGATCCAGCCGGCCTGGGTCCGGGTCATGCACTGGATCAACGCCCTCGCCATGATCCTGATGATCCTGTCGGGTTGGCAGATCTACAACGCCTCGCCGCTGTTCGGTTTCAGCTTTCCGCGCGAGTACACGCTCGGCGGCTGGCTCGGTGGCGGCCTGCTCTGGCACTTTGCGGCGATGTGGCTGTTGATGATCAACGGCCTTGCCTATCTCGTCACGGGTTTCGCCACCGGCCGCTTCCGCAAAAAACTGCTGCCGATCACCCCGTCCGGCGTGCTCCACGATGTCAGGGCTGCGCTGACTTTCAAGCTCGGCCATGCCGACCTCACCGTCTACAATTACGTGCAGCGCGTGCTCTATGCCGGCATCATCCTGGTCGGCGTGATTATCGTGCTGTCGGGGCTGGGAATGTGGAAGCCAGTGCAGCTGCACTGGCTCGTGTCCCTGTTCGGCGACTATCCGACCGCGCGCTACATCCATTTCTTCTGCATGGCCGCGATCTGCGCGTTCCTCGTCATTCACGTTTTACTCGCGCTGCTGGTGCCGAAGAGCCTGCGCGCGATGATCATCGGCCGCTAGAGCGGAGAGAGAGTCATGGCCAAGCGCTCATTCCTGATCCCCGGCGTCGACAAGCGGCTGCTGATCAAGGATTCCATCAAGGCGATGCCTGAAATCAGCCGCCGCCGCTTCATCGCGGGCGGCGCCAGCCTCGGGGCGCTGACACTGCTCACCGGCTGCGACGTGATCGACTCGTCCTCCGCCGAGGAGATGCTGAAGGGTGTTTCGAAATTCAACGATGCCGTGCAGGATTTCATCTTCAATCCCGACGCGCTGGCGCCGACATTTCCCGAGAGTGCGATCACAAAACCGTTTCCGTTCAACGCCTATTACGATCTCGACGACGCGCCTGATGTCGACGGTGCCGACTGGAAGCTCGAAGTCCGCGGTCTCGTCGACAACAAGAAGTCGTGGACGCTTCCGGAATTGTACAAGCTGCCGCAGGTCACGCAGATCACCCGTCACATCTGCGTCGAGGGCTGGAGCGCGATCGGCAGCTGGACCGGTACGCCGATGCGCGACTTCCTCAAGCTGATCGGCGCCGACACGCGCGCCAAATACGTCTGGTTCCAGTGTGCCGACAAGGACGGCTATAATTCCCCGCTCGACATGCGCACCGCGCTGCATCCGCAGACCCAGATGACGTTCAAATACGCAGGCGAAATCCTGCCGCGCGCGTATGGGTTTCCAATGAAGATCCGCGTGCCGACCAAGCTTGGCTTCAAGAACCCGAAATACGTGGTGTCGATGGAAGTCACCAACGACTACAAGGGCGGCTATTGGGAAGACCAGGGATATAATTCGTTTAGTGGGAGCTAGGCGCGCCGCTGCCGTTGGTGGGCAAAGCGTAGCGTGCCCACCAACACTGCATCCGCGACAACGGCCATCGTGGGCACGGCGCTTCGCGCCTTTGCCCACCCTACGGCACCGTTTTTTTGGCCGGCCCCACCTTCCGCTGGCACAGCGCCGCCACCGCGCCCAACGCCAGCAGCGCCGCCGAGACATTCAGCGCGTAACTCAAGCTCCCCAGCGCGTCCGTGATGGCGCCGACCACGATCGGGCCGAGCGTCTGGCCGACGCCGAACGAGATCGTCATCGCCGCGATCGCGGTCGGCCATACCTCGGGCGGATAGTTGAAGCGCACGAAGGCGGTGGTCGAGCCGACCACGGCGAAGAAGGCGACGCCGAACACGACGGCCGACACAGCGAGCCATGCCGGCGAATGCCCGAGCATCGGCAGGGCGGCGCCGAGCGCGTTGGTGCCGAGAATGATGGCGGTGGCCAGTCCGCCGCGATCGAGCGCGAGCACGCGGCGCCAGGCCCACGGCGTGACGAAGGCGCTCAGCCCAATCAGGCTCCAGAACGCGGCCTGCGCCGCGGCCCCGCCGCCGCCGTCGCGCACATAGGCGATCATGAAGGTCATGTAGGCGATGTAGCCCGCGCCGAACAGGAAGTAGCCGGCGAGATAGATCAGCACGGGAAGAATCGCAAAGGCGCCGTGGCTGCCTTGCGAGAACCGCACGCCGCTCTCGATGCGGACCAGGAACAGCGGCACGGTCATGACGACGGACAAAAGGGTCATCGCCCACCACACTATCCACCACGAGCCCGGCCCGAAATATTGCAGCGTGAACGGGGCGATCAGGCCCGAGGCGAGAATGCCGATGCCGGGCCCGGCATAGAACAGGCTCAGCAGGAAATTGGCCCGCTCCGGGCGCGACTGCGCGATGGAAGCGGCCAGCGCACCGCCGGCGACGAAGCCGGCCGCCGCGCCCACGCCCAGCACGAGACGGGCCAGGCTCAGCGCGACGAAATTCCCGGTCAGCGCGCAAGTCGCGAGCGCGGCGACGCAGGCCAGGGTTCCGCCGCGGATCGCGGCCGACCAGCCGACGCGCTGGATCAGCCGGGACGCCACAAGCGCGCCCGCGAGATAGCCGACGGCGTTGATGGTGTTCATGAAACCGGCCGCCGAGTAGGACCAGCCGAGGTCCTCCCGCATGTCGGGCAGCACCAGCGAATAGGCGAAGCGGCCGATACCCAGCCCAACCGTCGCGGCCAGCGACAGGGTCAGGATCAACCGTGCGGGGTGGGCATCGGGTGGAGGGCGGTCAGGTGCGTGCAAGGGGTACTCCGGCATGCGCAGTGTGGCAGGCCCTGCCCGCCTTGCACAGCCGCGAGGCGGCAATGGTGTCTTGCCAAGCACGCATCGCCGCTCTAGCACTCCGGCCGAAATCGGCCTCAGAGGAAACGACCATGGCGACCCACAAACTGCTGCTGCTTCCCGGCGACGGTATCGGCCCCGAGGTGATGGGCGAGGTGAAGCGGCTGATCGACTGGCTCAATTCGGCCGGTATGGCCAAGTTCGAGACCGACACCGGCCTCGTCGGCGGTTCGGCCTATGACGCGCACAAGGTGTCGATCTCGGAAGGCGACATGGCCAAGGCCAAGGACGCCGACGCGATCATCTTCGGCGCGGTCGGCGGTCCCAAATGGGACGCGGTGCCTTACGAAGTCCGCCCCGAAGCCGGCCTGCTGCGCCTGCGCAAGGATCTCGGTCTGTTCGCCAACCTGCGCCCGGCGGTCTGCTACCCGGCGCTGGCGGAGGCCTCCAGCCTGAAGCGCGAGGCGGTCGAGGGCCTCGACATCATGATCGTGCGCGAGCTCACCGGCGGCGTCTATTTCGGCGAGCCCAAGACCATCACCGACCTCGGCAACGGCCAGAAGCGCGCCATCGATACCCAGGTCTACGACACCTATGAGATCGAGCGCATCGGCCGCGTCGCCTTCGAGCTTGCCAAGAAGCGCAAGAACAAGGTGACCTCGATGGAGAAGCGCAACGTCATGAAGTCGGGCGTGCTCTGGAACGAGGTCATGACCCAGGTCCACAAGCGCGAATATCCCGACGTCACGCTCGAGCACCAGCTCGCCGATTCCGGCGGCATGATGCTGGTGAAATGGCCGAAGCAATTCGACGTCATCGTCACCGACAATCTGTTCGGCGACATGCTGTCCGACATCGCGGCGATGCTGACGGGATCGCTCGGCATGCTGCCCTCGGCCTCGCTCGGCGAGGTCGACGTCAAGAGCAAGAAGCGCAAGGCGCTGTACGAGCCCGTGCACGGCTCGGCGCCTGATATCGCAGGCCAGGGCCTCGCCAATCCGATCGCGATGATCTCGTCCTTCGGCATGGCGCTGCGCTACTCCTTCGACATGGGCGCGCTCGCCGACAAGGTCGACGCCGCGATCGCCGCGGTGCTGGCCAGCGGCCTGCGCACCGCCGACATCAAGTCGGAAGGCACCATCGCCGCCTCGACCACGCAGATGGGCGAAGCGATCCTGAAGGAATTGCAGAAGCTGCACGCCTGACGGCGACCGCAGTGTTTGTAGGGTGGGCAAAGCGAAGCGTGCCCACCATTCTTATCGCCATTGCCGAGAGATGGTGGGCACGGCGCTTCGCGCCTTTGCCCACCCTACAAGGTCTCATCAAAACAAAAATGGCCGGGCGCGAGCCCGGCCATTTTGATTCGGTCGATATGTCCGCCTCAGTACAGCGGGAAATTCTGCGGATAGCCGCCAACATCCTGCGGCGTGCTCAGCGGCTGGCGATCGATCGGGCGGTTGAGATTTTCGCGTGCGAAGGTCGGGTAGCCCACCGCCGGCGGGAAGGCGTAGTCGGAGAACTTGCGGTCGCCCGGATTGACCTCGGTGCCGCCGTCGAGCCAGGAGCGCTTGCTCACATAGATGCGGGTGCGGCCCTGCTGATAGCTCGAATTGGGGCCGCTGGGGCCGTAATAGTGACGGCCGCTGTCATAGCGCTGCTTCTTGGTGTCGGCCGAGGCGGGTGTCGCGAAGGCTGAGGACATGGCAATCACGGCGCCGGCCGCAAGCCACATCGCCAGTTTGTTCGCGGCAGAGAAATTCGAGCTCATCACGTCCCCTTCAGGCGGCAAGCCGCCAATCAATTTCACCCTCATACTAACCCGGCCGGGGCGGCTGCAACTAGGTCTATTGGGTCACACCAGCGCTGAATAATCGTGCGCGCCGGCAAAAGTTGCATGGATACAGCCACTTGAGCTTGATGCCGGTCAGAGCGCGCCGCGCAATTGCGCATTGGCGGCGCCGAGCAGCCAGTCCGACGAGCCCGGGAGCGCGCAGGGGCGGCGCTTCAGCTCCGCATGGGCGAACAATTCGGCCAGCTTCGGCTCGTTGCCCGAGGTCAGCAGCGTCAGCCGGTTCAGCGTGCAGGCGATCGCCGCGCGCCGGGCGGGCAGGCTGTCGCCCTGGCAGGAAAATCCGGAGATCTGGAGCGCCGGCTCCTCGCTGCGCTTGAGGTAGCCGAGGCAGGCCCGCGCGCCCTCCGTCGTGCCGGTCGGCTGGAATAGGGCGACGGGGCCGAATTTCGTGTCGATCAGGCCGGCTTGCTCCAGCCGGGCCGCGGTGCCCAGTCCCATCCGGGCGGCCAGATCCAGAGTTGCCGGGCGCGCCACGTCGAATTCGCCGCCTTCCCGGTAGATCTCGAGCTCGGCCATGAGTTCGGCTATGGGCTTGTCCGCCTCGCTGGCCCAGCGCATCACGTCCCTGCGGCCGCCCTCGGGGTGCCTGAAGATGGCGTAAGAAGCTGTTTTTTCTGACGAATCCAGCCGGCTAAGGGCGAAACCCTGAGGCGAGCGGTCGGCCACGCTCCAACTCGGCTTCAGCGCCGGATCATCGTCGCGCAAGTTTGGCAGCTGGCCGAGTGCGGCAAGGCCGAGGATGGCAAACAGCACCAAAGCCCCCACATAGGCGAACAGGCGCGCCAGCGTGCCGACGACCTCGTCGGCGAAGGCCGCAAGCGCCAGATGGATCTGGGTGGGGTTTGTGGCCGTGCTGGCCTCAGGCGACTGCATCCACGTCCCTAAGGCATGGTCCAACGTTGTCTTGAGGCCGGTTCTCGCATAGAAGCGCTGCTCTTCCTGTTTAAGCCTCAGCTTCAGGAAAGAGCTTTTTCGTCGGAGAGTGAACGATGGGTTACAAAGTCGCAGTCGTCGGCGCGACCGGCAATGTCGGACGGGAAATGCTCAACATTCTGGATGAGCGCAAATTCCCCGCGGACGAGGTGGTGGCCCTGGCGTCACGCCGCAGCATGGGCGTCGAGGTCTCCTACGGCGACCGCACGCTGAAGGTCAAAGCGCTCGAGCACTACGATTTCTCCGACGTCGACATCTGCCTGATGTCGGCCGGCGGCGAAGTTTCGAAGGAATGGTCGCCGAAGATCGGCGCCGCCGGCACCGTCGTGATCGACAATTCGTCGGCCTGGCGCATGGATCCGGACGTGCCGTTGATCGTGCCGGAAGTGAATGCGGAAGCGACCGCGGGCTTCAAGAAGAAGAACATCATCGCCAACCCGAACTGCTCGACCGCACAGCTCGTGGTCGCGCTTAAGCCCCTGCACGACAAGGCGACGATCAAGCGCGTCGTGGTCTCGACCTATCAATCGGTGTCGGGCGCCGGCAAGGACGCGATGGACGAATTGTTCTCCCAGACCAAGGCCGTCTACACCAACCAGGAGCTGGTCAATAACAAGTTTCCCGCTCGCATCGCCTTCAACGTCATCCCCCAGATCGACGTCTTCATGGAGGACGGCTACACCAAGGAAGAGTGGAAGATGATGGCGGAGACCAAGAAGATTCTTGATCCCAAGATCAAGCTCTCCGCGACCTGCGTGCGCGTGCCTGTTTTCGTCGGCCATTCCGAGGCCGTCAATATCGAGTTCGAGAACCCGATCAGCGCGGACGAAGCGCGCGACATCCTGCGCAAGGCGCCGGGTTGTCTCGTCATCGACAAGCATGAGCCCGGCGGCTACGCCACCCCGTACGAAGCCGCCGGCGAGGACGCCACCTATATCAGCCGCATCCGCGAGGACGCGACGGTGGAGAACGGTCTCGTGCTGTGGTGCGTCTCGGATAATCTACGCAAGGGCGCTGCGCTCAACGCGATCCAGATCGCGGAAGTCCTGATCAACCGCAAGCTGATCAGCGCGAAGAAGAAGGCGGCGTAGCTCCGCTGCCGTAGGGTGGGCAAAGGCGCGGAGCGCCGTGCCCACCACCTCTCCACGATCGCGATAGAAGCGGTGGGCACGCTACGCTTTGCCCACCCTACAAGAGCTGGGGACCTAGGCCACCTCGCGCGCGTTCCTGAATTCCTTCGCCGCCTTGTCCAGCACGAACAGCGATCCCTCCGCGACGCCGAAATAGGCGCCGTGGGTCTGCATCTGGCCGCTCTCGACCGCCTTCTGCACGAACGGGAAGGTCATCAGGTTTTCCAGGCTGCGGAACACCGCGGCCTTTTCGATGCGCTCGACGAATTGCGCCATGGTCTCGTGGTCGCGCTGCTCCACCACTTCGCCCGGCTTGATGAACATCTGCATCCATTTGCCGATGAAGTCGCCCGGCGTGAGCGGCTCGATCTTGTCGACGAAGGCGCGGATGCCGCCGCATTGCGCGTGCCCGAGCACCACGATGTGCTTCACCTTCAGCACCGTCACGGCATATTCCAGCGCCGCCGAGACGCCATGCGCGTTGCCGTCGGGCTGATACACCGGCACCAGATTGGCGATGTTGCGGACGACGAAGAGTTCGCCCGGCCCGACGTCGAAGATCACTTCGGGAGAAACGCGGCTATCGCAGCAGCCGATCACCATCACTTCAGGGAACTGCCCCTTCACCGACAGCTCGCGGTAGCGGGTCTGCTCGGTCGGCAGCCGCTGGGTGGCGAAGGCCTTGTAGCCTTCCAGCAAATGCTCTGGGAATGTGGTCATGGTCTATGCCTAATCATATACCGCTGGGACGAACAAGCCTTTCGAATAGGCAGGCCAGATGCTATCGGCTTCGGTCGGAAGTGAGACGAGGAAACGGAAGGAACGCTTGCATGACCCGCCCGCGCCGCAGCCATCTGTTCATGCCCGGCTCCAACCCCCGCGCGCTGGAAAAGGCGCGCAATCTCGCCGCCGACGGCCTGATCCTCGACCTGGAAGACTCCGTCGCGCCCGACGCCAAGGCGGTGGCGCGCGACGGCATCGCCGCCGCGATCGCTGCCAAAGGGTTTGGCAAGCGCGAGATCCTGATCCGGACCAACGGCCTCGACACGCCCTGGTGGAGCGACGATTTCGCGATGGCCGCCAAGGCCTCGCCGGACGGCATCCTGGTTCCAAAAGTTTCAAGCGTCGAGGACCTCGACACGATCCTCCGTCGTCTCGCCGAACTCGGCGCGGCGCCGACCGTAAAGGTGTGGGCCATGATCGAGACCGCACGTGCCGTGCTGCATGCCGAAGAGCTGGCGGCCGCCGGGCGCGATCCAGTGCGGCGCCTGTCAGGCTTCGTGTTCGGCCCGAACGACATCTCGCGCGAGACGCGCATCAAGATGCTGCCGGGCCGCGCGGCGATGATCCCGATGATCACCCATTGCATCCTGGCGACGCGCGCCCATGGCCTCGAAATCCTCGACGGCCCCTACAGCGACATCGCCAATTCCGATGGTTTCGCCACCGAATGCGCGCAAGCGCGCGATCTCGGTTTCGACGGCAAGACGCTGATTCACCCCTCGCAGATCGAAGCCTGCAACGCGATCTTCACCCCGCCCGAAGAGGAAGTCGCGCGCGCGCGAAAGATCATCGCGGCGTTCGAATTGCCGGAGAACGTCTCGCGCGGCGCGATCCGTCTCGACGGCGCCATGGTGGAGCGGCTGCACGCCGACATGGCACGGCGCACGATTGAGATCGCGGATGCGATTGCGGCGATGGCGAAGGGTTAGATCCGAGGCGCAAAGTGTAGTCGGACCTAACTCGAATGAGTGTCGATCGAAACGAGCTTCGCACCAAGCTCCAAAAGCAGGATCATGGTGAGCGAGTGGAAATCGGATTTTGGATTCAAGGTCGCAGTCCTTGATCCGTGCGGCGTTTCGAGGTTTAGGCGATCGCCATCCTTGATCTGGATTGCGCCGTAATGCGGAGAGCCGCCAAGCTCATATTTGACCACGTATCTGAGTGAAGCGGCTGATTTTTTCTTGGCCATTTCGCAAAGCGCCCTGATGGTGGCCAAACCATATCAGGGAAGTCCTGCCGTGTCGCTCAGGGCCCGACAAACGTCTGTAGAAAATCCATGATAAGGATTGTCGCGCCTCTTAGCGACGCGCGTGATCCGCGCGATCGAGCGACTCCAGCGTTGACGCATTGCGCAGTAGCCGTGCGGGAATCAAAAGGCGATGCTGCGGGCCGCAGCGGGCGCGCCGGGGACGCGCCCGCTTCGTAACCCAATCGCGCCTCGCTCAGATCGTCTGGCCGCCGGACACCTCGATCCGCTGCGCCGTGACCCAACGATTGTCGGAACCGAGCAGGCTCGCGACCATCGGTCCGATATCGTCGGGCAGGCCGACGCGGCCCAGTGCGGTCATCTGCGCAAATTGGTTGTTCAAATCCGGCATGTCCCGAACCGCGCCGCCGAGAAAATCGGTTTCGATTGCGCCCGGCGCGACGATGTTGGCCGTGATGCCGCGTCCACCAAATTCCTTGGCCATGTAGACGGTCAGAACCTCGATGGCGCCCTTCGCAGCCGCGTAGGCCGAGAAGCCGGGGAAGGACACGCGCGTCAGCCCGCTGGAGAAGTTGATGATCCGGCCCTTGTCGGCAAGCAAGGGTAACAAGGCCTGCGTCAGGAAGAATGGTCCTTTGACGTGCGTGGCGAACAGGGCGTCGAATTGTTGCTCCGTCGTCTCTGCGATCGCGGCCATCTCGCCCTGGCCGGCATTGTTGACGAGGTGATCGAATCTCTCGGCGCGCCAATGCTCCGCCAACGCGGATCGAACTTCTGTGAAGAACGCGGGAAAGCTCGACACCGCCGTGACATCAAGCTCCAGCGCGATAGCCTTGCGCCCCAGCGATTCAATCTCTGCGACGACTTCGCGTGCTGCGGCGGCCCCGTTGCGATAGGTCAAGATCACATCGCCGCCGTGATGTGCGATGGCGATGGCAGTGTTGCGGCCAAGGCCGCGGCTGGCCCCGGTGACGAGAGAAATGGTGGGCATTGGAAATTCCTCGAAGTGTTGCGGTGATCTCCGTTTGCCCGCGATCGATCGTCCGATGTTGCCGGATCCTCGGAGTGCCTTGCCCAACACTCCGGGATGCGGCGACGGCGGACTTGCCCAAAACTCCTGATTTTCTGCCTGAACGGCCGGCGCCGATTGCCTGTGCGCCGGGCTCGGCCTAAAATTGGCGCGTGACCGAAACGCTGCTCCAGATCGCCAGTCGTTATTCCGCGGCTCACGCCGACGACAGGGGCGTCGCCTCCACGCCCTTCGCCGGCGTCTCGATCATCCGCGAGACCGCGCCGAGTGCGCTCCTGTACGCGATCTCCAGGCCTCTGGTCGCGCTCGTCTTGCAAGGCGCCAAACGTGTGGCGACCGGCCGGACGTCCTTCGACTTCGGCGCAGGCGCTTCCTTGTTGATTGCGAGTGATGTGCCGACGGTCAGCCAGATCACGCGCGCGACGGCGGCCACGCCCTATCTTTCGCTCGTCGTCGAGCTCGACCCCACCATCATTGAGGGGCTGGTGGTCGAGATGGGGTCGCTCCCGTTCATTCCGTCGCAGCCGCTGCGGGTCGAACCGACAGAGCAGGAACTCGCGGACGCAGCGCTCCGGCTGCTGCGCCTGATCGACCGTCCCTCGGCCTTGCCGATCCTGCGCGGCCATTTGATGCGAGAGCTGCATTATTGGCTGCTGGCCGGCCGCCACGGCGGGGCCATCAGGGCGCTCGGAATTGCCGATAGCCATGCACAGCGGATCGGCCGCGCGGTTGCGCTCATTCGTGCCGGCTATGCCAAGCCGTTGCGCGTCGATCGGTTGGCCAAAGCCGCCGCGATGAGCCCGTCGGCATTTCACGCGCACTTCCGGAGCGTCACTTCGCTGACCCCGCTACAGTTTCAGAAACAGCTTCGCCTGATCGAAGCCCGCCGCGCGATGCTGGCCGACGGTGCGCAGATCGCGACCGCGGCTCATCAGGTCGGCTACGAAAGCATCACGCAGTTCACGCGAGAGTATTCCCGGCTGTTCGGCATGCCGCCTGGGCGCGATATGCGCGAGGCGAAGCGGCGGATTGAATCGGCGGCTTGATGAGTTCCCCAATGGCGCCGGTTGACAGAATCTACATCCTCGACGGCGGCATTGCGCAGGTCGCGGACGGGTCGATCTATTCTCCGGGCATCAATGTCGGCGTCCCCATGACGCTGAGCTGCAATGCCTATCTCGTCAGTCATCGTGGCGAATGGCTGATCTGGGATACGGGAATCGAGGATGAGCTATCGAAGCATCCGGAAGGACGCATTATCGCGCATGGCATACGCGGCGTCGTGCGTCGCCCCATCGCGGACCAATTGGACGAAATCGGGGTGCGGCCCGGCGACATCAGCACGATCCTGCTTTCCCACGCGCATTTTGATCATATCGGAAATGTCGATCTGTTCGAAAATGCAAGATGGATCGCTCAGCGGGCTGAATTCGAGGCCATGTTCGGACCGGAGCCCGAAGAGTTCGGCTATTCGCTGCAGCACTACAGATCCCTGAAAGAGCGGCCTTACCAGATCGTCGATGGTGACCACGACGTATTTGGCGACGGCGCGGTGCGTATGATCTTCACGCCAGGCCACACCCTCGGGCATTGCTCGCTGATGGTGAGGCTACCGAGGCGCGGCGCCGTGCTGCTGAGCGGCGACGTCGCGCACAATCGCGAGAACCTCCGGCACATGCGCGTGCCGTCCTTCAATGCCGACCCGCAGGCAACGGTCGCATCCATGGCCAAAGTGGTCGAGCTGCTTCGCTCCGAGAATGCCGAAATCTGGATCAATCACGATACGGCTGAGAGCGACGAGCTGCCTCACGCGCCAGACTGGATCGTGTAAGCGCGCGCGTCACCGCGGCGCGACGCCCGCGCGATCGAGCGACTCCAGTGTCGAGGCATTGGCGCAGAAGCCGTGGTAGTTCTCCACGGCGGTACCGTCGGCCAGCTCGCGATCGCACTGGCCCTTGTGGCTGCAAAGTGCGCACACCCGCTCCATGTCGCGCAGCAGCAGCGGATGCGCGCGGCCAAGCCCTTCGGCGCTGATGCCGAGCTGCTCCAGCATCTTCGGCAGCTCGTCCGCGGCGTGCTTGCCGTGGCGGACCAGCTCTTCGAGGTCGTCAGGCGCGATCCGCAGATCTTGCGCGATGCGATCGAAATCAGCGCGGTCGAGCTGCCGGATCTCGTTCAGCTCGCGGCGATGCTTCAGCCAGCTTGCAAAGGATTCGATGAGGTCCTGGACAATGGGATAAGGCCTGGTTGCGGTGCTCATGCGAAGCTCCATTGGAACGGCGGAATTGGAGCGAGACTAGGCACAATGGTGCAGGTGCGCGTTGCGCTGGATCAAATTGGATGTGTCGGTGAAACTGATCCCGTGCCCCTAAAGCACATCGGCCCAACTCGAATCGAGTTCAGGAAACAGCGATGCTCTTTCCGTTCCCTCCCCCCTTGTGGGGGAGGGGCAGGGAGGGGGGTGCCACACGGGGACTCTTTCGGT
>NZ_JBVVPM010000055.1:0-21604 GCF_055811255.1 Bradyrhizobium sp. MI1.11 | reverse complement strand
CCCCCCCCCCCCCACAACCCCCCCCCCCCCCCCCCCGTCCCCCCACCCCCCCCCCCCCCGGCCCCCCCCCCCCCCCCCGGTGGGGGGGGGGGGGGGCGGGGGGGGGGCCGCCACACGGGGACTCTTTCGGTCGAGTATCGACACCCGATGCATCGCCAATACCCAGCACCTCTTCCTGGGCCACCCCTCTCCCTAGCCCTCCCCCACAAGGGGGGAGGGAACGCACCGCCGTCGCGGCGCCGGGCGAGTCTCATCCCATCAGGCGTTAGCCAAACCGCTCCGCCGCCCACGCATATAAGCTGCCCGGAATCGGCTTCTCACCACCCCTTCCCTTGGGCGAGATGTGCAGGCCGATGATCTCGCGGTCGGTGACGAGGCCGAGATAGCTCGAGGGATCGAAGAACAGTTTTGGTTCGGCATGCACGGCGTAGAACGATTGCTTCGGCAAGGCGCAGTGCAGCTCGCCGGTGCGGCGCGCGAGCGCGGTGAGTGCCGCCGGCCCGAAGATCGCAACACGGATATCGGAGAGGCGGTTCGAGCCGCCGCGCAGGCGGCGCATCGCAAACGTGACGCGATGGCGCAGCGACAGCCAGTTCGGCGTCAGCTCCTCCTGCTCCATCAGCTCTTCGAAGGCGGCAACGATGCCGTGCCGGGGCGGAAGGTAAATCACGGAATTGCCGAGCTGGCGCGGACGCTCCCACGCGAAGTAGGGCTTTGCCGGATCGATCTCGACGGGCCTCAGCAGCAGCACGTCGGCGTCGAGCCAGAGGCCGAGTCCCTTCGCCATCAGCTTCATGCGGAAGAAGTCGCTGAACTGAAGCGTGGTCCAGTCGCGCCAGCTGCCGTCCGGCTGCGGCGGTCGCAATCGTTCGGAGAACGCATGCGGCAGGATCGCCTCGGCGTCCGCATTCGCGATGCCTGCGGGCAGGCCGGGAATGGTGTCAAAACTGTAAACCGTGACCTTGTGGCCGGCAGCCAGCTGCGAGCGCAGACAGGTCTGGCGCAGGGCGTCCATCGGGCCGTGCCAGAAGGTGACGATGTCAGGCAACATGGCGCAAGCTATAGAGGACAACGCTGGCAAAGAAAAAGCCCCGGCGCTGTCAGCACCGGGGCTCAAACAAAAACTTGAGATCAGGCCCAGGCGCGTTCGCGCTTGAGCTTCTCCTCATAGGTATCGATCGAGGCCTTCTTCTCCATCGTCAGGCCGATGTCGTCGAGGCCGTTGATCAGGCAGTGCTTGCGGAACGGGTCGATCTCGAACTTGACCTTGCCGCCGTCGGGGCCGCGAATCTCCTGGTTCGGCAGGTCGATCGTCAACGTCGCGTTGGCGCCGCGCTCGGCGTCGTCGAACAGCTTGTCGAGGTCTTCCTGGGCCACGCGGATCGGCAGAATGCCGTTCTTGAAGCAGTTGTTGTAGAAGATGTCGCCGAACGAGGTCGAGATCACGCAGCGGATGCCGAAGTCGAGCAGCGCCCAGGGCGCATGCTCGCGGCTCGAGCCGCAGCCGAAATTGTCGCCGGCGACCAGCACCTTCGCATTGCGATAGGCGGGCTGGTTGAGGACGAAATCGGGATTCTCGCTGCCGTCGTCCTTGTAGCGCTGCTCGGAGAAGAGCCCCTTGCCAAGGCCGGTGCGCTTGATGGTCTTGAGGTACTGCTTCGGAATGATCATGTCGGTATCGACATTGATGATCTTCAGCGGCGCCGCGACGCCTTCCAGCGTGGTGAACTTGTCCATGGTTGCGCTTTCCCGGGGTGGTCTAGGGAACCGGTATTTATCGCGATCGGGGCGGAAATCCTAGGCCGAATTCGGCAGATCTCGTCTGCCTAACCGGGCTCTTGAGCCTCGATCGCGGCCATATCGTCGTCCGACAGGCCGAAATGATGGCCGATCTCGTGGATCAGGACGTGGCGAACGATATGGCCGAGGCTTTCGTCGTGCTCGGCCCAGTAATCCAGGATCGGCCGGCGGTAGAGCCAGACCATGTTGGGCAGCCGCGCCACGTCGCCAAAACTCTGCTGCGGCAGGCCGACGCCCTGGAACAGGCCGAGCAGGTCGAACTCGCTCTCGCATGCCATCTCGTCCAGGACTTCCTCGGTGGGGAAGTCGTCGACGCGGATGATCACGCCCTCGCACAGCCTACGAAACTCCGCCGGCAGGCGTTCGAACACTTCATGCGCCATCGCTTCCATCTCGGCCAGCGAGGGTGCTTTCAATTCCGTCCACATGGGCTTCTCATAGCGTGGGTTTCGCGGCGATGCATCCGGCTTTATAAGCGCGGCGAGGTTGACGGGCGCCGTCAAAACGGGGAGCCTAGGGCCTCGAAGTGGACGTTCAGATGGGCGGAAAAATGCGAGCGAAAACAGCGCTGACGCTACTGTGCATGGGGTTGTTTTCGCAGTTTTGCGTTGGCGCGGAGGCCCAGACCGCGGCTCCCGGGATCAGGCTGGCCCAGGCGGTCTCGCGAGACGATCTGCCGCCGCCGCGCAAGCGGCCCCCGGCGCGCCTGCGCGTCACGCCCTATTACAGTCCTGATGGCGTCTATCCCCGCTACAATCCCGGTCCCGATGCGGTCCGCGAGTGCAACGCCACCTATGTGCAGGAATTTCGCCCCAGCGGCACGGTGATCGTGCCGCATATGAGCTGCTACTGGCGCCGGGGCTGATACGAACGCCGTGCCCGTCGCGCGCTGAGGCGGAGGTCGTCATGACGAGATGGTTCGCATTGGCGGTTGGCGTCGGGCTTGCCGCAGGCCTGTCTCACGCGTCCGCTGCGCACAGGGTGACGAAGCTGCCCGATGCGTCGGCCGGGCGCGCGGTGTTCGACGGGCGCCGACATGTGCGGTCCGACGTCGTGCGATACGCCCCGCGTCGTGATCCGCATTACTACGCGCGGCCGGTCTACTACCGTCCTTATCCCTACGGCGTGCCCGCACCGTTCGTGCTCGGCTTCGGGCCATGGCGGTGACCTCGCGGCGCGATGCTGCGCCCGTCGTTCATTCATGAGGCATTCACGTCGCTGTCCCTAATTTAATCTTGGGAGCGACCGCCAATGAACAGGGATGACGCGCGCCGGGAGCGAGCGTCGCAACTCCGCTGTCCAGATTCAGGGAGAAGTCCATGCTGAGAATATTGGGTCTCAGGGCAAGCCCGATGCGCTTGCTCGGCATTGCGGCCGCCGCGACGCTGATGCTGTCGGCCGGAACGACGCGTCGTGCTGTGGCGATGACTCCAATCAATCCGACGGCGTTGCCTGTGGCGAAGGCTGCAAGTGACGATGTGATCCCGGTTCGCCACGGCGGCGGTGGCGGCGGTGGGCATGGTGGCGGCGGCTTTCATGGCGGCGGCGGTTTCCACGGTGGAGGCGGCTTCCACGGTGGCGGAGGACATATCGGTGGCTTCCGCGGCGGTGGTTTCCATGCTGGTGGCTTCCGCGCCGCGCCCGCGTTTCATGGCGGCGGCTATCGCTACGGCGGAGTTCGCCACTATGGCGGAGGCGGATTCCACCGCTACGGCATCTATCGCCCGCATTACGGCTATCGCCATTTTCATCGGCGCTATTACGGCGGCTACTATCCCTATTACAGCCATCCGCGCCGCTGCCGGGTCATCTGGACCTATTACGGCCCGCGCCGCGTCTGCCGCTGGCATCGCTGGCACCATCCGTACCGCTATTGGTAAGCACGATCGAAATGAAAAGGGCGCCTCGACGGCGCCCTTTGTTCATCCGGTGGCTTAAAGCCAATCCTTCAGTTTCCACGACGCCGACGTCCATCGCGTCAGGTTCTCGATCTTCCATTGCTTGAACATCGCCGGCGGCCAGCGGCTGAGCTTCGAGGTCTCCTCGACCTCGGGCTTGGCGACCATGCGCAGCGGTGCCGCGCGCCGCCGATGCTGGGGCGTCGCCGCGCTGATCAGATCGACATATTCAGGCTTGCTGGCCATGAGCTCGTGTCCTCGCGAAACCCTCGCGAGGACACACTGTCGGCGCTACCGATTAACGGCGGTTTGCCGCAATCGCTCAAATTAAAGCGAGCAGCTTACCGCCACTCCCTGATGTCGACGAAGTGACCTGCGATCGCCGCGGCCGCCGCCATCGCCGGCGACACCAGATGGGTGCGGCCCTTGAAGCCCTGGCGGCCCTCGAAATTGCGGTTCGAGGTCGAGGCGCAGCGCTCTTCCGGAGCCAGCTTGTCGGGGTTCATCGCGAGGCACATCGAGCAACCGGGCTCGCGCCATTCGAAGCCGGCCTTGATGAAGATCTTGTCCAGACCTTCAGCCTCGGCCTGCTCCTTCACGAGGCCGGAGCCCGGCACGACCATGGCGTTGACGCCGCCCGCGACCTGCTTGCCTTCCGCGATCTTGGCGGCGGCGCGCAGATCCTCGATCCGGCCGTTGGTGCAGGAGCCGATGAAGATGCGGTCGAGCTTGATGTCGGTGATCTTCGTCCCCGCGGTCAGGCCCATATATTTCAGCGCGCGGTGCTTCGACAGGCGCTTGGCCTCGTCCGCGATCTTGTCGGGATCGGGCACGCTGCCGGTGACCGAGATGACGTCCTCAGGCGAAGTGCCCCAGGTCACGATCGGCGGCAGCTTCGCTGCATCGAGCCGCAGCTCGTGGTCGAAATGCGCGCCCTCGTCCGAGCGCAACTTCTCCCAGTAACGCATCGCGGCGTCCCAATCCGCGCCCTTCGGCGCCTTCGGACGGCCGCGCAGGAAGTCGAACGCCTTCTGATCCGGCGCGACCAGGCCGGCGCGCGCGCCACCTTCGATCGACATGTTGCAGACCGTCATGCGGCCTTCCATGCTGAGCGCGCGGATCGCGTCGCCAGCGTATTCCAGCACGTAGCCGGTGCCGCCCGCGGTGCCGATCTCGCCGATGATCGCGAGGATGATGTCCTTGCCCGTCACGCCGTCCGGCAATTTGCCGTCGACGGTGACGCGCATGTTCTTTGCCTTCTTCTGGATCAGCGTCTGCGTCGCCAGCACATGCTCGACTTCCGACGTGCCGATACCGTGCGCGAGCGCGCCGAACGCACCATGCGTCGAGGTGTGGCTGTCACCGCAGACGATGGTAGTGCCGGGCAGCGTGAAGCCCTGCTCGGGGCCGATGACGTGGACGACGCCCTGACGCTTGTCGAACTCGTCGTAATATTCGATGCCGAATTCCCTGGCGTTGTCGGCCAGTGCCTTGATCTGCTCGATGCTTTCAGGGTCGGGGTTCGGCTTGGTGCGGTCGGTGGTCGGCACGTTGTGATCGACGACGGCCAGCGTCTTCTCCGGCGCGCGGACCTTGCGGCCGGTGGCGCGCAGGCCTTCGAACGCCTGCGGTGAAGTGACCTCGTGCACCAGATGGCGATCGATATAGAGCAGGCAGGTGCCGTCCTCGGCTTCGTGCACCAGATGGTCGTTCCAGATCTTGTCGTACAATGTGGTCGGCTTGGACATGAGCGTCAGCTCCAGGAATGTTGTGTAGAGCGGGTTGCGCGGCTGGCGCGCGGGGCAACAAAATCGTCAGCGCAGCTTTTAGGCTGCGCGCGTAAGCTCTGACGTTGCCGAGGTCGCGAAGCGTCCGAAGAACCGGCCGGGCAGCCGCGAGCGATCGTCGATAACGACGCGCTTGACGGGCGAGAGGCTGGTCAAATCTGGAAACATTCCAAGAATATATAGCAGGCCGAACTGGAATCGCGAGGGCTTTGACGCGCACGGCTGACGCAACAAAAAAGCGCGGGGCTGGGCCCCGCGCTCTCGATAACTCGCCCGTAAGCGGAGCTTACTCGTTGACGGCAGCAGCCGGGCGGTCCTGCTTCTTCTCGACGATGCGAGCCGACTTGCCGCGAAGGTTGCGGAGGTAATAGAGCTTGGCGCGACGCACCTTGCCGCGGCGCACCACCTTGATCGAGTCGATCATCGGCGACATCACCGGGAACACGCGCTCCACGCCTTCGCCGTACGAAATCTTGCGCACCGTGAAGCTCTCGTTGAGACCGCCGCCGGAACGGCCGATGCAAACGCCTTCATAGGCCTGCACGCGGGTGCGGTCGCCTTCGACGACCTTCACGTTGACGATCACGGTGTCGCCGGGGCCGAACTCCGGGATCTCCTTGTTGGCGGAGAGCTTGTCGAATTGCTCTTTTTCGAGCTGTTGGATCAGGTTCATGGGTAAATCTCCATCGGCGCGCCCAGCCTTGGAAAACGGGGGCTGCGCGAAATTCGTTTATCCAGCCATTGCGGATGTGGCCGCTGCTATAAGGCAAGCCGGAGCGTTTGTCACCCGTCTGTCTTGTTTTTTGGCGTTTTTTGGCGTCCGGCCCGATTCGGGACTTTGCTCGGGATCCGGGCCCACAAATCGGGTCGCCGGGCCGCCGTCAGGGCCTCGGATTCCGCCCGCCGCCAGCTGGCGACCTTGGCATGGTCACCGGAGGTCAGGATATCAGGGATCGGTGCCCCCTCGAACAGCTGCGGCCGGGTGTATTGGGGGTATTCGAGCAGGCCGTCGGAGAAGCTTTCCTCGGTTCCCGAGGCTTCCTTGCCCATCACGCCCGGCAGCAGCCGGACGCAGGCGTCGATCAGGGCCAGGGCCGCGATTTCACCGCCGGAGAGGACGTAATCCCCGATCGAGACCTCCTCCAGGCCTCGCCCGTCGATCACGCGCTGGTCCACCCCCTCGAACCGCCCGCAGACGATCAGGGGACCCGGACCCTTGGCCAGCTCCGTGACCCGGGCCTGGGTCAATGGCCGACCCCTCGGACTCATCAGCAGTTTCGGCCGGTCCGGGCCGATCCCGGCGGCATCGATGGCCGCCGCCAAAACATCGGCCCGAAGCACCATGCCCGGTCCGCCGCCGGCCGGGGTATCATCGACGCTGCGGTGGCGGTCGGTGGCCGAGGCCCGGATGTCCCGTGCCTCCAGCTCCCAGAGCCCGCCAGCCAGCGCCCGGCCGGCCAGGCTCACGCCGAGCGGCCCCGGAAACATCTCCGGAAACAGCGTCAGCACCGTCGCGCGCCAGGGTAAGGAGGTGGTCATCGGATCTCAGTTATTGTCGTCCCGGACAAGCGGAGCGCAGATCCGGAACCCATAACCACCGCACTTCGTTTGGCGACGGCTGGAGCGATCAGTTTAGCTAAAAATTCTGGCCTGTGGTTATGGGGCCCGGCCCCCCGTGCGCAAGTTGCGCACTAGGCCGGGACGACCCGGGGAGGAATCCTCGTCCGTGTCCTCTGCCTCGATCTCCTGCGGCAGCGCGATCACGACGCGGCCGCCTGTGAGATCGACCTCCGGCACCACCGCGTCCGTGAACGGCAGCAGCATCGTGGTCCCCGTGGGCGGAGCGATCTCGATGATGTCACCGGCGCCGAAATTGTGGATCGCGAGCACGCGGCCGAGCGCATCGCCGGCCGTGGTGACGGCGGCGAGCCCGATCAGATCTGTGTGGTAATATTCGCCCTCGTCGGTCGCGGGCAGCTTTTCGCGCGCGACGTAGAGCTCGATGCCGTTGAGGCGCTCGGCCTCATCGCGGGTCGTGACGCCCTTGAGCGTCGCAACCAGATGATCCTTGGCCGCGCGCGCCGTTGCGACCTCGAACTGGCGCTTGCCATCCTTGGACGAGAGCAGGCCGTAGCTCCGCACGGCAAATGGATCCTCGGTAAAGGTCCACAGTTTGACCGCGCCGCGCACACCATGCGCGGCGCCGATCCGCGCGACGCAGACCAGCGCCGGCATGATCTGGCCTTAACCCTTCGCGGCGGCTTCGGCCTGCGCCTTGCGCTCCTTGCGCGGCACGGCCTTCTCGGGATTGTTGCGCACTTCGCGCTTCTTGACGCCGGCGGCGTCGAGGAAGCGGGACACGCGGTCCGACGGCTGCGCGCCCTTGGCGAGCCAGGCCTTCACCTTGTCCATGTCGAGCTTCAGACGGGTCTCGTTGTCCTTCGGCAGCAGCGGGTTGAAATAGCCGAGACGCTCGATGAAGCGACCGTCGCGGGGAAAGCGCGAATCGGCGACGACGACGTGATAGACGGGGCGCTTCTTGGTGCCTGCGCGGGCGAGACGGATAACGACGGACATCTAAGTTCTCCTTCAAAGTACGTTTTGTTCGGTTGATTGGTATTCCGCGTTGCGCGAGACCGTTGCGATCTCCCGCGACGAATTCCTCATTTCTTCTTGCCCGGGAAACCGCCGAGGCCCGGCAGCATTGGCTTGCCGCTCAGCCCGGTCAGGCCTGGAACGTTCGGCAGACCCTGGCGCAGCCCGGGCGGCAAATCCTTCGGCAGGCTGGGCAAACCTTGTCCGCCGCCGCCCTGCATCTTTTCCTGCAGCGCCTTCATCTCTTCCGGCGAAGGCGGCTTCATGCCGCCGCCAAAACCCATCGCCTGGGCGATGCCCGCGAGCGGACCGCGCTTGCCGGAGCCCATGGCCTTCATCATGTCGGCCATGTTCCGGTGCATCTTCAGCAGCTTGTTGACCTGCTCGACGCTCTGGCCGGAACCTGCGGCGATACGCTTCTTGCGGCTGGCCTTGAGCAGATCGGGATGACGGCGCTCGTCGCGCGTCATGGAATCGATCACCGCGACCTGGCGCTTCAAGATCTTGTCGTCGATGCCGGCGGCCGCGATCTGGTTCTTCATCTTGGCGATGCCGGGCATCATGCCCATCAGGCCGCTGATGCCGCCCATGTTCGCCATCTGCGACAGCTGCTCGCGCATGTCGTTGAGGTCGAACTGACCCTTGCGCATCCGCTCGGCGGTGCGCGCAGCCTTTTCCGCGTCGATATTGGCCGCAGCGCGTTCGACCAGCGACACCACGTCGCCCATGCCGAGGATGCGGCCGGCGATACGGTCGGGATGGAAATCCTCCAGCGCATCGGTCTTTTCACCGGTGCCGAGCAGCTTGATCGGCTTGCCGGTGACCGCGCGCATCGACAGTGCGGCGCCGCCGCGGCCGTCGCCATCGACTCGTGTCAGCACGATGCCGGTGAGGCCGACGCGCTCGTCGAAGGCGCGGGCGAGGTTGACGGCGTCCTGGCCGGTGAGGCTGTCCGCCACCAGCAGCACTTCATGCGGATTGGCGGCGGCTTTGATGGCTGCTGCTTCCGCCATCATCTCTTCGTCGAGCGTGGTGCGGCCGGCGGTGTCGAGCAGCACGACGTCGTAGCCGCCGAGCTTGCCGGCCTCGAGCGCGCGCTTCGCAATCTGGGCCGGCTGCTGGCCGGCAACGATCGGCAGCGTCGGAATGTCGAGGTCGCGGCCCAGTACGGCCAGCTGCTCCATCGCCGCGGGACGGTAGATGTCGAGCGACGCCATCAGCACCTTGCGCTTGTCGCGCTGGACCATGCGACGGGCGAGCTTTGCGGTGGTGGTGGTCTTGCCGGAGCCTTGCAGACCGACCATCATGATCGGCACCGGCGGCACGGAATTGATGTCGATGGTCTGGCTTTCGGCGCCGAGCGTGTTGATCAGCTCGTCATGGACGATCTTGACCACCATCTGGCCGGGCGTCACCGATTTGACGACGGTGGCGCCGATCGCCTGCTCGCGGACCCGCTCGGTGAAGCTGCGCACCACTTCGAGGGCGACGTCGGCTTCCAGCAGCGCGCGGCGCACCTCGCGCATGGCGGCGTCGACGTCCTTTTCGGTCAGCGCACCGCGCCCCGTCAGACGATCGAGAATGCCGCCAAGCCGTTCCGACAGATTGTCGAACAATGCCGTTGTCCCTTGTCCTGCTTACGCAGGGTTGCCGTATTCACTGTTGTCATGCCCCGCGAAGGCGGGGCATCCAGTACGCCGTGGCTTTCCGGTTCTAGCCGAGCCGCATCCGGGATACTGGATCCCCCGCCTTCGCGGGGGATGACCACTCACTTGGGCGAGCGATCTTCCAAACACCTTTACGCCCGAGGGCGCATCGCGCTGTCGGGCGTTGGCCTCTGGCCTCTGGGGCCAGTGGGCGGGTCGAAAAGAAAGCCTTTCCGAGAAAGTGCCGGGGTTAAACGCCGCTCCCGCCCGAAAGTCAAGGAAAGTTAGGACGCCGGGACGCCTTCGGGAGGGCAAGGCCTTGAAAATATGACATTTTCGGCATTGGGTTCCTTTTCCGCAGACCCCGCCCATATAGCGGTGATGTCCTGCCGCTCCGACCATCCCTGAAGCCAGATCCGTGCCGATCACCCGCCGCCGCCTTTTCGGACTGCTCGCCGGGGCCAGCGCATTGGTCGGCGTGCCCTCCCTTTGGATGTCCCGCATGAAAACCTATGACGGCCCGGTCTCCGACCATTTCGACGGACTGACCTTCTTCGATCCGGACGGCGCGCCGCCACGATCGCTTCGTGAGGTCCTGCGCTGGCAGTTCGGCGGCAAGCGGCAGCGCGCGACCTGGCCGGATTGGGCGCCGAGCCCCCATGCCGACAGCCCGCCGGACCGCGTCGACGGCGACAAGGTGCGGCTCTCCTTCGTCGGCCACGCCAGCTGGCTGATCCAGACCGGCGGCCTCAACATTCTCGTCGATCCGGTCTGGTCGACGCGGGTCTCGCCCGTCAGCTTTGCCGGGCCGAAGCGGCACAACGATCCCGGCATTGCCTTCGATCATTTGCCGAAAATCGATGCCGTGCTGGTCTCGCACGGCCATTACGATCATCTCGACATGGCGACGCTGTCGCGGCTCGCCAAGAATTTCGCCCCGCGTGTGGTGACCCCGCTCGGCAACGACGTCACGATGCGCAGCACCGATGCGACGATCAAGGTGGAAGCGTTCGACTGGCACGATCGCGTCGAGCTCGGCGGCGGCATCGCCGTGACGCTGGTGCCGACCCGGCACTGGTCGGCGCGCGGCATGTTCGATCGCAACAAGGCGCTGTGGGCGAGTTTCGTGCTGGAGACGCCTGCGGGGAAAATCTACGTCGTCTGCGATTCCGGCTATGGCGATGGCGGGCATTTCCGCCGCGTCGCCGACAAGCACGGGCCGCTCCGTCTGGCGATCCTCCCGATCGGCGCCTACGAGCCGCGCTGGTTCATGCGCGATCAGCACATGAACCCGGAAGACGCGGTGAAGGCGCTGGCGGATTGCGGCGCGCAAGCCGCGCTCGGGCATCACCACGGCACGTTTCAGCTGACCGATGAAGCAATCGATGCGCCGGCGAAGGCCTTGGTCGAGGCGCTCGACGCCGCGAAGGTTCCGCAGGAGCGGTTCGTGGCGATGAAGCCCGGGCAGGTGGTGGAGATCTGACTCCATCAAGCAAACAACCCGTCGTCCTGGACAAGCGAGCGGAGCGAGCGCTGATCCAGGACCCATTGCCACAGGGAGTAGTTTGGCGAACAGTCGGGTTAGCTGCTTCGCGCTATAACCACGCCCTGGGGTAATGGGTCCTGGCTTTCGCCAGGACGACGCCTGAAATTGGCGCCGCAGCGTGCCTCTTGCGGCCTCACTGCCCCTGCTTGATCGCCCAGCTCACATTCACCGTCACCGCCAGCGTTTCCTCGCCGGGCGCAACGGCCGCGCCGCCTGCGGCCATCGGCGCTGCGGCCATGCGTCCCTTGAACAGCGGCATCGGAGCGCCGCCTTCGGACACACTCAGCGGCGCGCCGAGCGTGACGCCAGTGGCCTTGGCGTAGATCTCCGCTTTGCGGCGGGCGTCTGCGACAGCCTTCTCGCGGGCATCGTCGAGCAGTTTTGAGGCCTGCGTCACCTCGAAAGAGATGTTGCCGATATCGTTGGCGCCGGCGCCGACCAGTGTGTCGATGATGGCGGCGACCTTGGTCACGTCGCGGATCTTCACAGTGACGCGGTTTGAGGCGCGGAAGCCGACCACGGGCGAGGCGCCGGTGGATTTGTTCTGGCCGTATTGCGGCTGCAGCGACAGCCGCGAGGTCTGGTAATCCTTCTCGTCAATGCCTGCGCCCTTCAGCGCGAGCAGCACCTTGCCCATCGCGGCGTTGTTGGCGTCGGAGGCTTCCTTCGCGGATTTGGCGTCGTTGGCGACGCCGGCGTCGATCTGCGCCAGATCAGGCGCGGCGGAGATGGTGGCTTCGCCGCTCACCGAAATCGCTGACGGAAAATCGTTGGCGAGCGCAGGCGTTGCCGGCAGCGCGGCGGCAAAGGACGTAACGAGGGAGGTCAAAAGGATGGCTGGCTTTTTCATCGGTCTCATTTCAGCGGCACGAAAACATTGATCACGAGCTTGTCCTCGGCCGTCTTCAGGGGATCGGTGAGGTATTCCTCGATGAAGGTGTCCTTGGCTTCCAGCTTCTTGTCGTCGAGGTGATTGGTGATCGCCTCATAGGTGTTGTCCATGTTGTCGTAGGAGCCGCGATGGACGAATTTCAACGCCTTGCCCTCCGGCGATTTGCCGACGCTCATGTCCTTCGGCAGGTTCTTCGGGTCCTGCTCGACCGGGATCTCGGCAAGGAAGGTGAATCCGGTGTCGTCCGTCGAGGTGTAGACGATCATCGAATTGCCGGCGTGCTTGATGCCCTGCTTGTCCAGCAACGTGTTCAGCGCCTTGAAGGCGTCGATCAGCGTGTCGAAGGCAGAGTCCCAATTGGCAGTGCCCTTGACCATCACGACCTTCTTGGGCTCGAGCGTGGTCTCCTGTCCGAAGGGATCGGCCGTCTGCACGGGAGCCGGCGTCGCGGCCGCAGCGGGCGGCGGGGCGGCCGGGCTCGGTGAGGCACTGGCTGCGGGCGAGGGCGAGGCGCTTGCCGCCGGCGACGGGGTGGCCACGGGTGCGGGTGAGGCACTTGCCGCGGGGGCGGGCGAGGCCGACGGAGCCGGCGGGGGGCTCGCTGATGCGGCCGGCGCCGGGCTCGGCGTTTGGGCCAGCGTGGCGGACAGATCAAACGACAAGGCCGCTGCCGGGATCAGCGCGGCTAAAGCGAGACGACGAAACCTGAACATTTTTATTCTCCCCAATAGCTTATCCGCCAAGGCCTTACGTCCCCGAGGCCTTAACCCGGCCGCATGTCCCGGATCGCGCGAATTTCGCCGTTCTAACACGCGAGCGCCGAATTCGTCCCATGACAGATGCGTCATGGCAGCCTCCTGGCTGTTGTCGGCAAATCACTGGCCAAGCCGGCCAAGGATCGCCATATAAGGCAGGCGAAATTCGGGAATTTTCATGAGCGCGCTGGCCAACCACGCATTTGCCAAGATGAACGGCATCGGCAACGAGATCGTCGTTGTCGACATGCGCGATTCCACCTCAAAGGTCACCGCGGACGATGCCCGCGCGGTGGCATCGGCGCGAGGCGGCGTGGCCTACGACCAGCTTATGGTGCTGCAGAAGCCGCGCTTCGAGGGCACCGAAGCTTTCATCAGCATCTACAACAGTGACGGCTCCGAGGCAGGCGCCTGCGGCAACGGCATGCGCTGCGTGGTGCGCCGCATCTTCGAGAAGACCGGCCAGACCAATGCAACGTTCGAGACGGCCGCGGGCCTGCTCAACGCCTGGCAGGGTCCGGCGCCGGATCTTTATACGGTGGACATGGGCGCGCCGAAGTTAAGCTGGCAGGACATTCCGCTCGACCAGGAATTCCGCGACACCCGCTACATCGAGCTGCAGATCGGCCCGATCGACAATCCGATCCTGCATTCGCCCTCGGTGGTCAGCATGGGCAATCCGCATGCGATCTTCTGGGTCGATGACGTCAACGCCTACGATCTCGAGCGTTTCGGTCCGCTGCTGGAGAACCATCCGATCTTCCCGGAGCGCGCCAACATCACGCTTGCCCATATCGTCGATCCCCAGCACATCACGATCCGCACCTGGGAGCGCGGCGCCGGCCTGACCAGGGCCTGCGGCTCGGCGGCATGTGCCACGGCGGTTGCGGCGGCGCGGCTGAAGCGCGCCGAGCGCAATGTCGAGATCACGCTGCCCGGCGGCAAGCTCGGGATCGAATGGCGCGAGCGCGACGATCACGTGCTGATGACGGGCACGGCGACCTTCGAATATGAAGGCAGTTTCGATCCGGCGCTGTTCGCGCCGGTCGGCTAATGACCGTCGACGTCGTCACCTTCGGCTGCCGCCTCAATGCCTTCGAGGCCGAGGTGATCCGCCGCGAGGCCGAGGGCGCGGGGCTCTCCGACACCATCGTCATCAACAGCTGCGCCGTCACCAACGAGGCGGTGGCGCAGGCGAGGCAGTCGATCCGCAAGCTGAAGCGCGAGCGGCCGGGAGCGCGCATCGTCGTCACCGGTTGCGCCGCGCAGACGCAAAGCGGCATGTTCGCCGGGATGGCCGAGGTCGATCGCGTCGTCGGCAATGACGACAAGATGCGGTCGTCCGCATGGCGCGAGGCGCGTGCGGCGTTCGATCTCGGTGCCGGCGAAAAAATCGCCGTCAGCGACATCATGTCGGTGAAGGAGATGGCGCCGCATCTCGTCGACGGCTTTGCGAGCGGCCTGCCGCGCGTGTTCGTGCAGGTGCAGAACGGCTGCGACCATCGCTGCACCTTCTGCATCATCCCGTTCGGGCGCGGCAATTCGCGCTCGGTGCCGATGGGCGCCGTGGTCGATCAGGTGCGGGCATTGGTCGCGCGCGGCCATGCCGAGATCGTGCTGACCGGCGTCGATCTCACCAGTTACGGCACCGACCTGCCGGGCGCGCCGAAACTCGGCCTGCTGACGAAGCAGATTTTGCGGCATGTGCCGGAGCTGAGGCGCCTGCGCATCTCCTCGATCGATTCGATCGAGGCGGACAGCGATCTGTTGGATGCCATCGCTGAAGATTCGCGGCTGATGCCGCATCTGCACCTGTCGCTGCAGTCCGGCGACGACATGATCTTGAAGCGCATGAAGCGGCGGCATACGCGCGGCGACGCCATCGCGTTTTGCGGCCAGATCCGTCACCTGCGCCCGGATATCGCGCTGGGCGCCGATATCATTGCGGGCTTTCCGACCGAGACCGAGGAGATGTTCTCGCGTTCGCTCGATCTGGTCGAGGAATGCGGCCTGACCTTCCTCCACGTCTTCCCCTATTCGCCGCGTCCCGGCACGCCGGCCGCGCGAATGCCGCAGGTGGCGGGCGGTGCAATCAAGCAGCGGGCGAAACGGCTGCGTGCGGCCGGTGAAGCTGCGCTTCTGCAGCGGCTGCAAGCCGAGATCGGCGCCGCGCGCGAGGTGCTGATCGAGAGCGAGGAGCAGGGACGGACGGAGCACTATCTGCCGGTGGCGATTGCGGGCGAGCGAATGGGCAGCGTCGTGCCGCTGCGGATCGCCGGTCGTGATGGCGCGCGGCTGACGGTTTAGCTCTCGAGACGCTGAACTTGCTCCGCCGTCGTCCTGGCGAAAGCCAGGACCCATTACCCCATGGAGAAGTTGTCGCACGCGACGGCCAACTAGCAGTCTTCGCCAAACTGAATTCGGTGGTTATGGGTCCTGGCTTCCGCCAGGACGACGGCGGAATATTTGGCGCGCAGCGTCTCTAACGCGCCTACAACGCCCGCACCTGCCAGAACCGCAGCGTCCGCCGCGCATTCTCCGGGGTCATGCGCGCGTAGTTGCTTTGAGCCCTTGCGATATCGGCGGGCTTCATCGCGCCGCTCGCAAAGCGGCTTTCGAGCACGGCGGCGGTGGTTTCCCAGGTGAGCTGCGCCGCCTTGCATGGCACCAGCAGGCCGTCCTCGCGCAGGCTTTGCATCAGCGGGCGAATCACTTCGACGGTCGATCCCGACAATGCGGCCAATGCGGCCACCGCCTCTTCGTAGCGCCGCTGCGTGGCGAAGCCGAGCAGCGTCGCTTCGCTGAGCTGGCCGGTCGCCTTGAGGCCCGCGACGGCGCGCTTGGCACCTTCGAAATCGCGGACCCCCGACATCTCGCGCTCGACACCGACGGTGACGGCGGCGATCGCGGTCTGGATCTCCTCGAACAGATGCGGCGGCGCGCGCGACAACAGACGGGTCCGCACGGCATCGCTCGCCGAGCGCAGCAATTGACGGCGCAGGTCTGACGGCAGATCGACGCGGACGCCGACGCTGACCGCGAGCTCGGGATCGGCCTCGGCTTGTCCGACGATGACAGCAAATCCGTTTCCGGACACGCGCGCGCCGGGATTGGCGGCGAGCCGCCGGCTGACGCTGGGATAGCGCCGCGCCAGCAATGCATCGGTGACGATCTCCTTCAGCCACCAACGTCCGGCGACCGCGAGCAGATGCGGCTCGCCCTTGGATGATGCGATCTGCACCAGCTCGCCATCGTCGAGGCGCGCGGACTCCTGCAGCACGGGACCGGCGATGCGGATTTCGTCATTGTTGGCGAGGCGGCGAATGACCGATGGCGGCGCCTGCGCGATCGGGGCGAGTTGCGCGCTGATCTCGGCGAGCGCAACGCGTGCGCCCATGTCGGCGATGGCGCGGAGCTCGATGGTGCCGATCAGGCGATCGAGCACGTCGTCGAACAGGGCGATCTGCTCGTCATCGAAACTGCCGGCGGAGGACAGGAACAGGTCGGTGACGCGGCGGGCTGTTGCCAGGCCCTTTTCCGCCGAGCCAGTCCGAAGCGCGGACTCGACCTCGTCGATGATCGATAATTCGGCCGTGGACATGACGCGCAGCTCGTCCTGAGCAGATTGACGGAAGCTTGTTCTAAGCAACCATTATCATTAGCGACGAGCACTGAACGTTTCGTAAACTATAGGGAGCGCGGCGGGCACTGCCCTCATCCTGAGGGGCCCGCAAAGCGGGCGTCTCGAAGGATGGCCGCGGGCGAGATGCGGGCCTGCATGGTTCGAGACGGCCGCTACGCGGCCTCCTCACCATGAGGGACTGACAGGATTATTCTCCGTTCCACCCGCAGGCCCGGAGCCGCTCGTGCATGTGGGGTGGGGCCGGCGCCACCACGCGGACCGGCTCCTTGTTCCGAGAGATCGGCACCACGATCTCGCGGGAATGCAGGTGTAGCTTCGGCTCGCCGAAGCGCGGGCCGTTGCCGTAAATGTTATCGCCGAAGATCGGCCAGCCGGTCGCGGACGCATGCACCCGCAATTGATGGGTCCGTCCGGTCACCGGTTCCATGGCGAGCCAGGTCAGGCCGTCGCCCCGGCCCATCACCTTCCAGTTGGTGATGGCCTTCTGGCCCTCGGGATCGGGCTTCTGCCACCAGCCGCGCTCGGCATTGAGCCGGCCGAGGGGCATGTCGATGGTGCCTTCGTCCTCAGTGGGGCCTCCCTCCACGATGGTCCAGTAGGTCTTGCCGACCTTGCCATGCTTGAACAGCAGGCCGAGCGACGCCGTCGCCTTGCGATGGCGGCCGAGCACGAGGCAACCGGAGGTGTCCTTGTCCAGCCGGTGGGCCAGCACCGGCGGCCGCGGCAAGCCGAAACGAAGCGCGTCGAAGGAGGTTTCCAGATTAGCGCCGCCCTTGGGTCCGCGATGCACCGGCAGGCCGGCCGGCTTGTCGATGACCAGCATCAATCCGTCGCGATGGAGCACGCGGCCTAAGATTTCCTCGGCGGTCAATTCGGGAACATCGAGCAATTGCAGGACTTTCGGTCAAGACTTTCGTTTGCGAGCCGGAACGGCTAACACACCGCCACCATGAACGATACCACCCCCGAGACCCCCAAGCTGAGCTGGTGGCGCCGCCTGTCTGACGGGCTGAAGCGCACCTCGTCCTCGCTCGGGACCGCGGTCGCCGACCTCGTCACCAAGCGCAAGCTCGACCGCGCCATGCTCGACGACATCGAGGACGTGCTGCTGCGCGCCGACCTCGGCACCTCGGTCGCGGTGCGGATCGCGGATGCGGTCGGCACCGGGCGCTACGACAAGGCGATCTCGGCGGACGAGGTCAAGGACGTCGTCGCGACCGAGGTCGAAAAGGTGCTGACGGCGGTGGCGAAGCCGCTCGAGATCGACGCCGGCAAGAAGCCCTTCGTCATCCTCGTGGTCGGCGTCAACGGCTCCGGCAAGACCACGACCATCGGGAAACTCTCGCAAAAATTCGCGTCCGAAGGCCGCAAGGTGATGCTGGCGGCCGGCGACACGTTTCGCGCCGCAGCGATCGAGCAGCTCAAGGTCTGGGGCGAACGCACGAAGACGCCCGTCATATCGGGCGCACAAGGCTCGGATTCGGCGAGCCTCGCCTTCAACGCGCTGACGGCGGCGAAGGAGCAGGCCACCGACGTGCTCCTGATCGACACCGCCGGGCGGCTTCAGAACAAGGCCGAGCTGATGAACGAGCTCGAAAAGGTCGTGCGCGTCATCCGCAAGGTGGACGCGACTGCGCCGCATGCGGTGCTGCTTGTGCTGGACGCCACCGTCGGCCAGAACGCGCTGTCGCAGGTCGAGGCCTTCCATCGCACCGCCGGCGTCACCGGCCTCGTGATGACCAAGCTCGACGGCACCGCCCGCGGCGGCATCCTGGTGGCGCTCGCGGAAAAATTCAAACTGCCGGTGCATTTCATCGGCGTCGGCGAAGGTGTCGACGATCTCGCGCCGTTCACCGCGCGCGATTTCGCCCGCGCGATTGCCGGAATCGAAAGCTGAAGAATGGACAAGACCCAGCCGCATCCGCTGTTCAAGCTCGCGACCGAGCTCGGCCCGCTGCTCGTGTTCTTCTTCGTGAATGCGAAGTTCAATCTGTTCGCCGCGACCGGCGCCTTCATGGTCGCGATCGTCGCGGCGATGATCGCCTCCTATGTCGTGACGCGCCACATCCCGATCATGGCGATCGTGACAGGCGTGATCGTGCTGGTGTTCGGCACGCTGACCCTGGTGCTGCACGACGAGACCTTCATCAAGCTCAAGCCAACCATCATCTACGCCCTGTTTGCCGCGATCCTCGGCGGCGGCCTGTTGTTCGGCCGCTCCTTCATCGCCGTGATGTTCGACCAGATGTTCAATCTGACGCCGCAGGGCTGGCGCATCCTGACGCTGCGCTGGGCGCTGTTCTTCGCCGGCATGGCGGTGCTGAACGAGATCGTCTGGCGCACCCAGAGCACCGACTTCTGGGTCAACTTCAAGGTGTTCGGCGTCACCCCGATCACGATGATCTTCGCCATTGCCCAGATGCCGCTGACCAAGCGCTATCACCTCGAGCCGGCGTCGCTGGAAGCGAGCGAGGCCGAGGCGGGGGATGTGCGGAAGGGGTGAGCTCTCTCAACTCGTCATTGCGAGCGAAGCGAAGCAATCCAGAATCCCTCCGCGGCGACAGCCTGGATTGCTTCGTCGCAAGGGCTCCTCGCAATGACGGCGGCTATCTCAACGCCTTCTCCATCTGCGGCAACAACACCGTCCGCAAATTCTCCGGCGTGATCGGTCCCACCAGCTTGTAGACGATGGTGCCTTCGCGACCGACGACAAAAGTCTCCGGCACGCCATAGACGCCCCATTCGATCGAGGCGCGGCCGTTGGCATCGACGCCGACGCGGCCGAACGGGTTGCCGTAGCGCCCCAGGAAGCGCCGCGCATTGTCGGCGGCATCCTTGTAGTTGATGCCGACGAGCTGGAAGCGCTTGTCTTTTGCCAGTTCGGTCAGGAGCGGCGCCTCGTCGTGGCACGGCACGCACCAGGACGCCCAGACATTGACAAGGCTGACCTTGCCCTTGAACGCGGCGGGATCGAGGCCGGGGATCTGCGCGTTGTCAGCCTGCAATCCCTCGAGCGGCGGCAGCATGGTTTGCGGCGCGGGGCGTCCGATCAGCGCGGAAGGGATTCGCGAGGGATCGCCACTGCCGAGCCGGAACCAGAACAACAGCGCCAGGCCGATGAAGGCGATCAGCGGCAGCACCATCAGAAAGGTGCGGCGCTGTGGCGGAGCGGACGTCGATTGCTCGCTCATGATTGCTCGCTCATTCTCGATCTCTCATGGCCGATCCGTCGCGCTACGGCCGGAGCGGCGGGTCACGCCGCTGCGCTCGAGCTCGCGCAGGCGCTGTGTCTGGCTGCGATAATCGAGCACGATCCAGCCGATCAGGATCACGACCACGAGGGCGGCCGCGGCATAGGATGTCACGATGAAGGGCGCGTAGGGACCGAGCGACATGATCATGCAGCCCCGACTTCTTTTGACGTGCTGCCCTCGCGCGAGCCGGTGCCGACTTCTGAAAAGGCCACACGGCTCGCCTGCATCATCTGCAGGGACCGCACGCGCCGGCGCAAAATCTCGTTGCGCATCGCAGCCAGATGCAGCGTGACGAACAGCAGGGTGAACGCGACCGCCATCACCAGCAACGGAATCAAAAACGATCTGTCGAGCGACGAGCCGCCCATCCGCATCACTGACGCCGGCTGGTGCAGCGTGTTCCACCAGTCGACCGAGAACTTGATGATCGGCAGGTTGAGCGCGCCGACCAGCGTCAGCACGGCGGCGGCGCGCGCCGCGCGGGAGGGATCGTCGACCGCGCGCCACAGCGCCATCAGGCCGAGATACATCAGGAACAGGATCAGCACCGAGGTCAGCCGCGCGTCCCATTCCCAATAGGTGCCCCACATCGGCCGGCCCCACAGCGAGCCCGTCAGCAGCGCAAGGAAGGTGAAGCTGGCACCGATCGGAGCAGCCGCCTTGGCGGCGACGTCGGCCAGCGGATGCCGCCACACCAGCGTGCCCAGCGAGGCGATGCTCATCACGCCCCACACGAACATCGACAGCCAGGCATTGGGCACGTGGATGAACATGATCTTCACCGTCGCGCCCTGCTGATAGTCGTCGGGCGCGGCGGCGGACTGATAGAGCCCGATCGCGAGCAGGATGATTGTCGCAGCCGCAAGCCACGGCAGCAGCCGCGCCGTCAGCGCGAGGAACCGTGTGGGGTTGGCGAGGTCGATCAGCGTCATGGTATCCTGATAATCACAGGTAAGCGCTCACGCAATCAGCACGAAAGTCCGCAGCGAAAGTTGATCGGGGTCAAGGTCAGTCCAGCCCATCTCAATCCAGCCCATGCTTCAGGCTCGCCGCAGCCGCGAACGGGCCGATCACGAGGCTGACCAGCGACAGCGCGCACAGGATCGAGAACGGCGCGCCGAACGTCATGGGTCCGACGATCGCCGCCTGCGAGGCCGCGACGCCGAAAATCAACACCGGTATCGACAGCGGCAGCACCAGAACCGCCATCAGCAAGCCGCCACGATGCAGCGTCACCGCCAGCGCCGCGCCGATCATGCCGGTGAACGTCAGCGCCGGGGTGCCGGCGAGCAGCGTCAGCGCCACCGCGCCGGTCGCCACCATGTCGAGGTTGAGCAGCAGGCCGAGCACGGGGGTTGCGACGATCAGCGGCAGGCCGGCGGCCAGCCAATGCGCCAGCGCCTTTGCCGCGCAGGCGAGTTCCAGCGGGGTCCGGCTCATCGTGATCAGGTCGAGCGAGCCGTCCTCGTGGTCGGCCATGAACAGCCGGTCCAGGGTGAGCAGGCTCGCCAGCAGCGCCCCCAGCCACAGGATCGCCGGCCCGAGCCGCGACAGCAGTGCCAGATCCGGCCCCACCGCAAACGGCATCAGCACCACCACGGTCAGGAAGAACAGCACGCCAATCAATGCCCCGCCGCCGACGCGGAGCGCGATCCGGATGTCCCGGCGGATCAGGGCAGACAGGGCGGTCATGGGGTGGCTCTTTCCACTGCGAGACGGCCATAAGAGCTCGGCTGGTGCCCAGGGAAAACTGCGCTCCCTCCCCCCTTGTGGGGGAGGGCGGGGGAG